>NZ_JH636435.1:2434469-2521416 GCF_000255655.1 Schlesneria paludicola DSM 18645
GTTCAGCCACCGTGCTCGGCCACTTTTTTTTTGAGCCAATCGAGCTCAACCTTCAGTCGACCGATTTGTTCATAGAGCTCTGCGGAACTCGGTTCGTCGGTGGTGGCCTTGCTCGCTGAAGGACTCTCGAAAATCGAAATCGCTCCTTCCAACAGCTGCTTTTTCCAAAGTGCAATCTGCGTCGCATGAACTTTATGAATCGATACCAATTCGCTCGTCGTCTTCAATCCACGAATCGCATCCAAGGCAACTTTCGCCTTAAATGGTCCGTCGAATTTACGTCTGCTCCGAGGCACGGTTGTCTCCCGCTCAATTGCTCGACACGATGCCTCAATAATCCTCGATCCAAACTCCGTTTTCTATCTAAGACGGTGGTCCGAAAAACGGGGTCCACTTCACTGTTCCAACTGACATTTAAGATCGAAGGCACGATTCAACGCCGCTTCCAGTTTTTGACGCAAGTCACTCGCAGCCGGTGATTGCTTTGTTTCGTCGGCCGTTGAGACCGATCGCAATTGCTTGGCCAAACTCGCGGCGGCAGATTCGACTTCCGCAAGCGTTTTCATCAATTGCGCCGTTTCTTGAGGACGGCCTGGCCCTCGAGGGGGCTTCGTCACCGATCCGCTTCTCGCGGCGAAACGCTCGAGAAGAACTTTCTGTTCGGTGGACTGTGCAGTGGCAGTGGAGGAATCGATCTCACCGTCCGAAGAAGTCCACTCGCCCGAAGTGGGAGACAACGCATACGTCCGATCCCCAACCTGAACGATCGCCATTGTCTCACCAACATTTGGAATCGCGCGGGTTGTGACACCGCTTGGGATCTTCAAGACGCCCCAATGACACGCTTGGCTGCCGAACCCCAGCACCTGATCATCAATGACGACTACCGCAAATCGCGTCCCCACAATGGCAGTCTTCAAGCGAGGTCGTCCATCTTTGGGAAGGCCAACTGTCACTCGAGCCCAAGCTCCCGCGGTCGTACTGTACGCGGACAATCCATCCGAAGTTTCGATGATCAGCAGTTCTCGGGTCTGAATGCTATTCTTGGGCATGGGATCAACCCCCATTCCTCGTCCGTAGATCGCGCCCTGGAGCGGTACAACACCCTCTTCGGCAGGTTCATCCGCGGTTGTTCGTTCCGTTGTTGCCTTTCGTTCATCTGCCGCATCCGTGTCTGCATCCGGCTTTCTAGATTGTGTCAGAATGGGTGGGCTTGCATCCTTTCGCTTCCAGACCTTCTTCTGAAAAATGGCATCCGATTCTTCCCGACTCATTTTGGGTTTCAAGTCTTCGAGCGCCATTTGCCCTTCTTCATCGAACGTCATCTCGACGGTGAGCTCAGTTCCGGCGGGATTCAGCTTGAGAAGATATGTAACGGTCCCTTTAAACGTGTCGTCACGTTTGACGCTCGCCTGAAACTGCTGCGTCGAGTCGTTCCAAAACAAGAATCGGAATAACTTCTGAGCTTGATCGGGATAAGGGGTATAGTCAAAAACTTCGAAATCAATTTCCTGATCCGCCGAACGCCGAATCTGACATTCCCCTCCACCCATTCGACGGTCAATCAGCCATGTCCCTGAAATACGAGGCTCTATCGCGGAAACAGCGGCATCGTGCTCGCGTCTGCTGATCGGCGGTGGGTTCTCGCCAAGCTCTGCAGAAAGAGCTTCTGATTGCGGTGCTCCTTCTTCCCCCTCGATCGTGTCTCCCGTCGACGAGACTTCGTTCACGGCAACTTCGTCCGTGGAATCCTGCGCGAAGACTGCGTTCCAGCAAATGACGAGGTTCGTACACAACAAGAAGGTCCACATGCATTTCACCATGACTCTGACTTTCTAAAATTAAGGCGTTCGCTTCAGGAGGCATGTAGGAACTCCAGACCGTCTTATAAGCAGCGATGGAGGGGCACTTTGATGAACTCGTCCAAGCGGACAGCTATTGAATTCCCGAATGATCGCCCATACGAAGGTCCAAGGCTTCCACTTGTTCGCTGATCTCGTCCAATTCCTGATCAACCTCATTCCAAGCGGGTGCTTCGTTCGCGGTCGTAGAGGTCTGGGTGTCCGACGCGTTCGCCTCGCTCGAAGCAAGACCGCGCTGAGTAGCAACGGACTCTTGTGGAGATCGAAACCAATTCGTGAGCAGGCCTGCTGACAATGCGATCACGACGATGACAGCAATCAACCTCACTCGCCGCCAGATCGTTTGGCGACCACAACCTTCGGCTGCTTGTGTGGGAACGAGTGCCCAATCACCGACAACCGTGGGCAGCGCAACAGACATCGGCTGCTGCACGTGAGCCAGACATTGTTCGAGCAGCACCGCCACATCCTGGGCCGTTGCGAATCGATCGACCTGGTCCTTGGCTAACAATTTGAGCACGATTCGTTCGAGCCATTCAGGAATCTCCGAATTGATCTCGCGCACAGAACGCGGCACAGTCTCGCGGATGCGACGCAAGACGCCAAATGTCGTCTCGGCTCGGAAGGGAGGTCTGCCGGTACACATCGCATAGAGCACGGCTCCCAAGCTAAACAGATCTGAGCGATGCTCAACGATGTCACCGTTCGCTTGTTCGGGCGACATGTATTGCGGGGTGCCCGCAATGATTCCGGTGCGCGTCAACGTCGCATCATCAACCGCCCGCGCCAAACCAAAGTCGGTCAACAGCACGCGATCAACATTGTCTTCCAGCAAGATGTTTGCAGGTTTGACGTCGCGATGAACGAGCCCTTGCGAGTGGGCCGCCGACAACCCCTGCGCCGTCTGCATTCCGATCCGCAGAATGTCGGCGACTGCAAGCGGCCCCTGACGATCGAGTCGTTGCTGCAGCGATTGGCACGCCACAAACGGCATCACGAGGTAGGGCAGTTTGGCCTGTGCATTCACCGAATGGATTGCCATGACATGCGGATGCACCACCGCTGCGGTCGCTTGAGCTTCACGGGCAAATCGACGACGAGCGGCACCACTGGTGGCCAGATGCGGTGACAAGACTTTCACCGCCACATGCCGATGGAGTTCCTTTTGAAACCCTTTCAGGACGATCCCCATCCCGCCGCGACCGATGATTTCTTCAATCTCATACTCTCCCAGCCGGCCCAGCGCACGGATGTTGTCGCTTGGTTCCAAAAAGTCGACCGCGAAATCAGTCGAAAATTGGGAATCGTCGTCGTCGTCATACCGTGAAGAGCTCGAAACCACATCGTTTTGGCGGCGTTCAGCGCTACGCGACAAGCGCTTTGCCGCTTCGATCCACCATTCATTCGTCGCAGCAAGGATCTCAAATTCCTGTCGGCAGGTCTGACAGGCTTCAAGATGCTCCGAGACAAGGTTTTCTTCTCGTTCTGGCAATGCTTCTTGCAATAGTTGTTGTAGGACCGATTTTTCGTAGTGAGTCTCAGCCGCCATGATTGGCCTCGCAGTCTTCGACAAACCTTCTAAGTCGCGCAATCACGCGCGTCCTTGCCACATAAATGCTCCCCGCGGTCATCCCCAAGCCTTCAGCAACTTGAGCGATTGGTTCATGCAACACGCATGTCCGCCAGAACGCTTGCCAGGTTGAGTCACGAAATTCCTGTCGCACTTGTTCCGCGGCCCACGCGAATACTTCGTTGCGATACTCTTCGTCAAAGTCGGCCACCGTGCGATGATCGGGTTCTGGCAAATTCTGCAGCAATTCGAACATATCCGTTCCACCAGCGCCACGACGCGCAGGCCCATTGACCTTGGCGCCGCGCTGCAGAAACTTAAGGGCCATCTTCCGAGCAATGGCGAACAACCAGCGACGAAACGAGGCGTCGCGACCGTCGGGTTGCCAGCGATCCACTGCTTGCGTGACAGCCAATACAACCTGCTGTGCAACGTCACGCGCATCAGCCTCTTGCAAACCGCGCTGGCGAAGCAATCGTAAGATGAGTGGTTCATAAATTGACACGAACTGAGTCCACGCCTGCTGATCCTGGGGATCTCGCAACCGCAGCATCAAACTCGCGCGTGTCAGTGGTTCCACCATCAACGATTTTCCTTGGTTACAAGATCTATTCCACGCCGCACAAGAATCTTACACAAAATTATTTTGATCCTCGTTGTTTCTTCGGTCCGCGATTCGTTGAACAGGCCGTTCGCCCCGCCTCGATCGTTTAACCCAGACTCGCAGGGGAGGGCGGTGTTCTCCCTGTGGTGTTCGCTCGTCGGCGTTCTCCCTGTCACCGATCAGAATCAAATGCCGCCGTCCCCGGCGCAACAATCCGAGTGATGGTGCGTCCGAATTCCACTTCACCCTCTCCCCAATCCACATCAGACCTCTCGCTGTCCGATGCGATCTCCTCTACAATCCGCCGACTCGTTCTGTTGTTTGTCGAATCCCGAGGAGCCCTGTTTTGCTCTTGCGGGATGCAGGTGTTTGCGCTCACGTTCTGCTCTGTATGAGAGATTTGCTCAGTTATGGCCGGAATCGCAGAGAATCCCATCTCACAATTGACCGATCTGCCAGCCCGTTTGTTGGCACAACCGGGCATGACGGACGTCGTCAACCTCCTTCAACAGGGACAGGAAGCCACAATCGACGGAGCCTGGGGGTCAACCACGGCCCTCGCCGCAGTCACTCTGAGCGAAAAGGCCCCCGGCAGCCTGCTCGTGGTTCTTCCGCATGAGAAGGATGTCGATGGATTCAAGGCGGATGTGGCCGCGTTCGGCCTTAGTCCACAGCTCTTTCCGTCGTGGGCGGCAATCCCCAAAGAGCTCAGTATTATCGATCCCATCCTCGCCAGCCGGTTACGAGTGCTGCGCGCCTTGGAATCGTCGACTCCGCCCAAACTGGTCATCACCACAATCCATGCTCTGCTTCAGCCGGTCCCCAGCCACTCGGATCGGACCGTCGCATCACGTACGATGCGTCTCGGCGAGGAGCTGAATTTAGAAGAACTGATCGCCTGGCTGATTGAACGTGGATTTGAGCGCGTCACTGCAATTGAATTGCCCGGTGAATTCTGCATCCACGGCGGCATCGTCGATATCTTTTCACCAGATATGAGTGCGCCGGTTCGCATCGAACTGTTTGGTGACGAAATCGAATCGATTCGGCTGTTCGATGTCGAATCGCAGCTCAAAGTCAGCGATCTCCAAGAGATCGATATCACAATCGTTTCCCCCATTTCTCACGATGGCAGTCCCGATTCGGACAATGCAACGAGCACTCCTTTGCCGGCCGACACCGCACAGACGGTGCTCAATGCCTCGGCCCTGGAATCGCTGCCACCATCCTCGTGGGTCGTCTTCGTCCAACTTAGTGAAATCGTTGGCGAAGGAAAGCGGTATCTCGACCGCTTGGCCGATCCGAGAGGCCTATTGAGCGTCGAATCGACACTGGAACGGTGCGCGCGACATGCCCATGTGACGATTGCCCCATTGCTGGCGGACACGCAACAGCCCACATGTCATTTGCAAGTCGAGTCGATCGAACGATTCGGCGGTGCCAAGAGTGAAGCCCTGCCTGAACTGGCAAAAATCGTCCAACAAGACGAGATGGTCTTGATCGCCTGTCATAACGAGGCCGCGCGAACACGACTGGCCGAACTCTTGACCGAAGTCTTTCTCGGCGGAGAAAGGAAGGGGGCTCCCCCGGAAGCGCAAAATCCCTTGCGTACCGCAGCCAAAAAAGCGGCAAGCACCACGAACAAGAATCTCGTTGCGACTGATGAACCTGCAGCACCTCCGAAGAAGCCTGCAAAAAAAGAGATCCCTCTGCCGCCAATCAATCCTGTCGCCAGTCGTCCGGCCATGGGCGCCAGCACGGGGGGCGGACTGAAGCGGTTCCTGCGTGGCCCCGCGAAAGACGCCCCAAAGCCTGATGAACAACAACCGGCCGAACAACAAGTTGGCTCATCGGCAGAAATCTCCAATTCAACGGCAGCGTCCTCCACGCCAATCCAGGCCGTCTCATCAGACGACCCGATCAAGACGCATCCGTTCCTTTCACGAATTCGCCTGTGCATCGGACATGTCGCGCAGGGCTTTCGATTGCGATCGGAAAAGCTGATCGTCCTGAGCGACAACGAGCTGTTCGGACGTGCCGATGTTCAACGAACGCCGCGGCGCAGCAAGATCGAATCGCGCGCGATCGACAGCTTTCTGGATCTCAACCCAGGTGATCTAGTCGTCCATCTGTCGCACGGGATTGCGCGTTTCCGCGGGATGGAGGTTCAACAGAAAGGTGAACACACCGAAGATCATCTGGCGCTCGAATTTGGCGGCGGAATCAAGGTGTATGTCCCCGTTTCGCTGATTCATCTCGTGCAGAAATATGTCGGTGGAGGCAAAGCGTCGCCCGAACTTTCAAAGCTGGGCGGCACAAGCTGGGCCAACAAGAAGAAACGTGTCACCGAAGCCGTCTGCGACATGGCCTCGGACATGATCAAGCTTCAGGCCGAACGCGACATGAAGCCGGGGCTGCAGTGTCCGCCCGATAGCCACTGGGTTCAGGAGTTCGATGCAGCCTTCCCCTACACAGAAACCGACGATCAACTGCGGGCGATTGGCGATCTGAAGAAAGATATGGAGCGCCCTCGCCCCATGGATCGCCTGATTTGTGGTGACGTCGGATACGGGAAAACCGAAGTCGCCATGCGAGCTGCCTTCAAAGCAGTGGATGCGGGACGACAAGTCGCGATTCTGGTTCCCACGACAGTCTTGTGCGAACAGCACTTCCGCAGCCTGAGCGAACGAATGGCCGAGTTTCCGGTCAATATCGCGTCGCTCAATCGGTTCAAGTCTGCGAAAGAAGTCCGCGAAACGTTGGAAGGACTGGCCACAGGAACCATCGACATTTGCATCGGCACGCATCGACTTGTCAGTAAAGATGTGAAGTTCAAAGATTTGGGGCTGCTCGTCATCGATGAAGAACAACGGTTCGGCGTAGAAGTGAAAGAACTGCTGAAACATCTACGGCTCGAAGTGGATGTGCTGACTCTGTCGGCAACGCCCATTCCGCGAACACTGCACATGTCGCTGGTGGGCGTGCGTGACATTTCCAATCTGGAAACGCCTCCTCAAGACCGGCAAGCGGTCGAGACGCGAATCTGCCGCTGGGACAAAGAGCTGCTGCGGTCTGCAATCGTGCGCGAACTCAACCGCGATGGACAGATCTATTTCGTCCACAACCGGATCTATAACATCGAGTCGATTGCAGACGACCTTCGCAGTCTCGTCCCAGAAGCCACCGTCGACATCGTGCATGGACAGATGGCGGAAGAACCGATGGAGGCGGCGATGATGAACTTTGTTCAAGGCCGCACCAACATTCTTGTCGCGACGACGATTATCGAAAGTGGGTTGGATATCCCCAATGCCAACACCATTTTTATCAATCAGGCGAATAACTACGGCCTTTCGGATCTGCATCAGTTGCGTGGACGCGTGGGACGCTATAAGCACCGGGCCTACTGTTACCTGCTTCTCGATGACGGAAAGACGTTATCACCTCAGGCATCGCGACGACTGAAGGCTATCGAAGAATTCAGTGAACTCGGTGCGGGCTTCAAGATCGCCATGCGCGATTTGGAAATCCGCGGTGCAGGGAATATTCTGGGAACGGAACAGTCAGGGCACATCGCCTCCGTCGGGTATGAACTGTACTGTCAGTTGTTGGAGAACGCCGTTCGGGCGGCAAAACGACAGCCGTTGCGCGAGCATCGGCACGTCGAAGTCAATCTTCCGGTGACGGCGTATCTTCCCCCCGACTATATCCCCGAAGGCCGACCGAAAATCGAGATCTATCGCAAGTTTTCGCTGGTCTCGACACGCGAACTACTTGAGGAACTAAAAACAGAACTCCGCGACCGATTCGGTCCGTTGCCTGAGCCGGTTGAAAAGATGATTCAGATTCGCGAGTTGCAGATTCTGGCGATCCGCTGGCAAATCGACGACATCCATCTGGAACCCAACTACGCAGTCTTTGGATATCGCAATCCGAAGAAAATCAACAAGCTGGCACGCTTGAGTTCTGTGCCGGTCCGCGTTGTTGATGATCGCGAGGCCTGCCTGGTGCTGCCACCACGGCTGACAGACCCCGAAGAAATACTCGCGTTGCTCAAGACTGTCCTCGAATCCGAACTGCCGACCTTTGCGGATCAGTCTTACCACAGCGACTGACCACAGCGACTGAGATGCCACGGATTTGATGCGGACTGCGTCAGGCGATTTGGAATAATGGGGACTGGCTCTGCCAGGTGCCTGTCCCCATTATTCCAAATCGCCGGCCAGCAATCGGATCTTCGGTTTTGAATGAAGATTCCGTCGCAGAAATTGAAGTCAAAAGATCCCAGCGCTGATCGCCGAGCATCCGTAGTGACATCGAGAATTCCCCTCATTCCTTACCTCTCGCATGGTTGTAAGAAAGGGGACAGGTACCTGGGGGGAGCCAGCCCCCCTTTCGTTCAACACACTATCACTCGTTCGATTGCCACGCTTTCAGTTTTCGCTGCAAGGTGCGAACCGAAATTCCCAGCGCTTCCGCGGCACGTGTCCGATTCCCTTGAAATCGATCGAGTGCCGAAAGTATGGCCGACCGTTCGAGACTTTGAAGAGGACTTTCTCCCACGAACAATTCTGATTTTGGCGCCGCCGGATTCCCGCTCAGATAGGCGGGAAGATCCTCAATCGACAGCGGATTTTGCTTGCCCATCACGACCATGTTTTCGATGGCATTTCGCAACTGACGAACATTGCCGGGCCACTCGTAATTCTGCAGGAACTCGCGCAGCTCACCCGACAACTCAATCCCTGGTCGATTGTGACGTTCACGACATTCCTGTAAGAACCGGTCGATCAAGAGTGCGACATCGCCGGGGCGGTTGCGAAGGGGTGGCAATTCGATCGTCAATACATTCAATCGATAGAACAAGTCTTCGCGAAACTGATTCTGCTGGATCAACTCCTGCAAGTTTCGGCTGGTTGCGGCGATCACACGCACGTCGACACGGCGATCTTCATTAGTTCCCACGGGACTGATCGTCAGGTTCTCGAGCACTCGCAACAGCTTCACCTGCGCCGCCAACGGAAAATCACCGATTTCGTCGATGAATAGCGTTCCCTGATGCGCGGCTTCAAACCGGCCAATTCGGTCCGAGTCTGCGCCCGTGAACGCTCCTTTCACCGCTCCAAACAGTTCTGCCTCAGCAAGGCTTTCCGGAACAGCAGCCATGTTCACGGCGACGAATGGACCGTTCGCTCGACGGCTTAAGCGGTGAATCGCCTCTGCCACCAGTTCCTTCCCCGTTCCCGATTCCCCCAGGATCAGAACCAACCCTTCTGCGACGGCCACGCGCTGAATTTGTTCGCTCAAGATCTTCATGGGCGGCGATTGTCCAATGATGGCTGCCAGTTCCGGTACGGAATCGGAATCGCCACTTCGATTCTCTGAATGCTCTGGTTCGCGGACAACCAAACGGCGGATCAGCAGCAGCAGGCCTTCCGGGTTCAACGGTTTCTGCAGGTAATCCTCGGCACCAAGCTTAATCGCACCGACGGCCGAACTGACTTCACCGTAGGCCGTCACGACGACAAAGGGCGTTTCCGGCCGACGCGACTTCCAGGCTTGCAGCAAATTGACGCCGCTTTCCTGCCCGAGTCGCAGATCGGAAATCACGAGCGACACAGAGTCTGTCACGAAGGCCAGCGCTTCGGTGCAGTTCTTTGCCGTCAGCGGCTGATATCCCTCGGCGCGCAACAGTCGTGCCAGCGCGTCACGTTCGCGAGGTTGATCTTCCACGATCAAAATACGAGGTTTATTGGTCACGCGGTCCTCTTCCGATGATGGTCGTCATGCCAAGCGGGCCATTTGACGCGAAACTGGCAGCATCCGGCGTCGGCGACAACGCACTCGACGTCTCCACCAGTTCGCTCGACAAGGCTTCGAACCAAGGCCAGCCCGAGTCCTGTCCCTTCGTCCTTGGTCGAAAAAAAAGGGGAAAACAATCGCTCACGAAATTCCGGGCGAATGCCTTCACCATTGTCGGTTACGGTGACTTCGACACAATCGGCGCTGTGCGCCAGCTCAATCTGAATCTGCCCATCTTTCGCAGGAACGGCATCCCGTGCATTCGTCAGCAGATTCAATAGCACCTGTCGCACCTGCCCTCGGCCCGCGCGAATCAAAAAACCTGAATCCTCTGACAAATTCACCGTCAGCGAAACTCCCCGCGCACTCAAGGTTGGAGCGAGAAATTGGACCAGACGATCGACTTCCTCGGCAACATCGACGACGACACTCTCGGCATCGTCGACACGGGCGAACCCCAACAACAATGTCATCAGGCTGTCAACGCGTTCAATCTCGCGAACCGATTCACTGAGCATCGTGATCATTTCGTCATGATCCAATCCGGCATCCCCACGAAACACGCGGTCGGCCATGAAGAGATTGAGACGTACGGAATTCAGTGGATTGCGGACCTCATGAGCGAGGCCGACAATCAGGGAACTGAGCTCTTTCAAGCGACGTGCATCGGATTGCTTTAAGGCATCTTCCAACAAGAACGAACGACGTGTCATCTGATAGAGCGCAAGACTTGATAAGAGAACCACGGCAGTAATTCCCCCGATCACAATTGTCCAACCAAGATCACTGTGCCGCAATGCCTGTGAGATCTGCTGATCGATCCAGCATTGATTCGCGCCCGCGTGATAGGCGCCGATCGTGACCCCGTCGATCCGAATAGGAATGGGAATGTCCAGCGTCCACAGCCCGCCCGTCAACGCACGACAATTCGTGGAATAGACGTCGTCTCCCGCATCAAGAACGGGTTGCGCGTTCCAGTCGGCACAAAGCATTCCCCCCTCGCGCTCGGGATCACTGTGGGAAAGAATTTTTCCAGCGCTGTCCACAACCGCACCATGAACGCTGTCGGGAGGGGGTACAAATTTCTCCCAGTGCTCTCTGAGCACGTTTGATTGCGCCACAATCGCCAATTCCTGACGATCGATCGATTGACTTAATCGGCGTTCAATCCAGTTTGCAGTTCGTTCCGCGTGTGATCGAATGCGTGTGATCTCACTGCGCAGCACCGATTCTCGTGCATATTCACGTTCCTGATACGCCCCCCACCCCCCCAGCAACAAGACCAGGACCAAGGCAATCGAGATGCACAGTGCAGGGGCCCGAGGATGAAATTGTTTTCGAACAAGTTCGGAAATCATGTGCCTGTCGTGATTCGCGGATCAATTGAAGCAGATTGCCGCGTCAAACGGCATCAAAACGGCCCCACACATTCTGAAACGAGACTGACGACGACTTCTCTGCGAAGCGTGTGCCGCATCGCAAAGAAGGGTACCACTGAGCCGCAATGGATCGACCAAGCTCTCATATCGTCTGTCGCTGCCGTACACGTCACCTCAATCACTTTCGAGCTGGATTTCAGGTTCGCAGCCACGACAAGCTGACGCGACGGCCCCTTCCAGTACGACAGTTTGTCGCCCCAGTCGTTGTCGCATTTTTAGAAATGGAATTTTGACAATTTTCTTAAAGCCGTGCCTCAAATGGGTTGGGGCAATTCACGAATCACCTTGCTCTGTCGGCATAGTGATTGCCATCGCTGGTCATTGGCGGATGTCTGCGAAGAGCATCTTCCACGCGACGGATTTTCGCGTTTACTGCCATTAAGGAGTCCTCAATGATCACGATGCTTCTGCTGCTTGCCACACTTTGGTCCCCCGTTCGTCGCCGTCGCGCCCAGAAGGACGCTGCCTGCGACGCGGCCTGCGTCAAAGGCCAACAGCTTTATTGGGGAATGAGACCCCAAGTTGTTCCATCCGGAACATTGGGGATGTTTTAGATCGACGATGGCCTGCAGTGAGTTCGACGTCGTTTTGAGCTCGACACAGCTGCCACTTGTCAGATGGCACGACCTGATTCGGCCGTCAAGCAGATCGTCAGGCGCGCGTGGCTCACCATCAGGTCCGCTCCGCAGCGCAACACTCTTATGAGGCGCGAAGTATGTTCAGACTCATTTATTCCATGAACTAAAAAGGATTTTGTCCATGGTTTCACAACGTTTATTAATGATCTCGACTCACGGATATGTCTCTGCCTCTCCGAAACTGGGTATGCCCGATACGGGAGGGCAAGTCGTCTATGTGCTGGAGCTTTCCAAGGCATTGGCGGCACGCGGCTTCGAAGTCGATATCCTGACTCGGGGATTTGAAGATCAGCCGCTATACGAGCCTGTCGCGGAGGGGGTGCGCATCCGGCGAGTTAGGTATGGTGGCGACGAGTTTCGCCCCAAAGAACTGCTGGCTCGGTTTGTGCCAGAACTCGCGAGATCTTATCTGCGCGATATTGATCTCGTGCAGCGCGACTATGATTTGATTAACAGTCATTACTGGGACGCAGGAATTGCCGGCGTCTGGCTCGCCCGGCACCTTCGCATTCCGCATATCCATACACCACACTCGCTCGGGCTGTTGAAACAACAGAATCGAGGCTGGGGTCAGGCGGGGGCCTCATCCGCCGACCATCTCGAAGAACGCATTCGCAGTGAACGAGTGGTCTATCATCATGCCGATCTTGTCATCACGACGGCCGCCGAACAATCTCGATGCCTGAACGAATCGGATGAATACAACGTCAACGATGAAAAGATCGTGCAGATTCCGCCGGGATTCGACCACACGTTATTTCATCCGCAGCACGAAGAGGATCGGCAGGCCCTGAAACAGAAACTGGGCTGGTTCACACCCACCGTATTTGCCGCCGGACGAATCGCACGCAGCAAAGGATACGACCTTCTGCTTCGAGCTTTTCCCGCCGTCGTACAGCGAATTCCCGATGCCAAACTGGTCTTGGCGATCGGAAGCGCCGATCCCACAAGCGAAGAACAAGTGCTGCTCAACGAATTGGCTGACTTGGCCGCGCAACTTGGAATCGCTGACAGCACAACAATTACCCCCAGTGTCAATCAGCAGGAGCTGGCTGACTGGTATCGCGCGGCGGATGTCTTCGTCCTCTGCAGCCGGAACGAACCGTTTGGAATGACGGCGATCGAAGCGATGGCCAGCGGAATTCCAACTGTCGTCAGTACTCATGGTGGACTCTGGGAAGAACTGACGTGGGGTCAAGACTGCATTTATTGTGATCCGCTCGACAGCGACGCGTTAGCCCAGGCAATCTACTCGCCGTTGGCACAGCCACGAATTCGTCAGCAGTTGGCTTCGGGAGGCGCCTCGACCGCACTTTCGCGCTATACCTGGAACGAAGTTGCCCGACAAATCCTCAACTGCTGCACCGACCAGCGCTGGCTGCGATCGCCTGCGAGCTTTGATCTCGTCATGAACGAATACTGAAAATCAAGGAAGGAGTTCAGGTCGACAATGCGACCCCTAGCCACAACTGAGCGACCGCCATGGATGGTAGTCAGCGACTTGGACGGCACGATCCTCGGAAACGCGGATGCCACCGATCGATTTCGGCAATGGTGGTATGCCACCAATATCCCCATGTATCTGGTCTATTCATCGGGTCGTCACTATGCGTCCGTCGGGGCGTCGATCCGAGAGTTTGACTTGCCAACCCCTGATGCCGTCATTGCCGATGTCGGGACCGACATGCGTGCGTTTCCATCTGGAATTCCCTTCACGGAATGGTCCAGTCGCTGGTGGTCAAACTGGCAGCTCGACGACATCTGCGCCGTGCTGGACACGCAACCTGAACTCAAACCTCAACCCCTTGAATGCCAGTCGGCGTTCAAGCGCAGTTACTTTGTCCAGAACCCGCCAACCGATTGGTTGGCAAAGATACGCCATCGACTTCGTGCACGACGATTGTCCGCAGATCTGATCTATAGCTCCGATCGCGACCTCGATGTCTTACCCACCGGGGCTAATAAAGGATCGGCGGCTGAATTTCTGGCCCAACGCTGGGGTATCCCCCGCTCGCGAGTCCTCGTCGCGGGAGACTCTGGCAACGATGTGTCGATGTTCGTGCAAGGATTTCGTGGAATTGTCGTCGGAAATGCCCAACTGGACCTGGATCATCTCACCGGGCCGAATATTTATCGATCAATCCGACGATTTGCAGACGGGGTCATTGACGGCTTGGAGTTCTGGCTCGAACGCGGCCCGGCCGGCGCCAACGCCTTCCAGAAACCATCTCATCTCCAACGCGACGTCGCTTCACGTGACGTCTCTACAGAGGTTCATTGAATGCAGCTCAGGGCCATCGAATTCCAGCACGCGTTCCTCTCCGAACAGAATCTTTCCGCACTGGGAAATGATCTGAACGCGATCGGGGCAAAATTTCAGCTCCCTCTGAACTGTTCGCCCCCCGTAAAATCGAGAAGAACCCAGATCGTGTACTTCTTGATCCTCGATCCGGTTGTGGAATTTGACCTGAATCAGGTCTCGGCCGAAGCGATCGAATCCATCCTTCGACGCTATGGCTTCGAGAAACGAAATCCGCCCGCACCTGAAATGATTAATCCCGAACGCCTGCTTTCACGCATCTCACGCTGATTTCACGATCGTGGTCTGTCGATCGGGCGAGGGGCGTCCAGCGACAGACCACGTCGTGAACTGTGTTCTCGCGCCGGTTGTCGCTCATCTCCAGCAACACTTTCCCACAGATGACTTTACGCCGCATCGAATACACACGCTGCTCAATCATCGCACCGCAATTCGCACGCTCGGACCGGCAGTTCGCACGACAGCAAACTTCAGACCAAATTCAGGATCTCGACAAAAGAATTGCCCCTGCTGCCAATCTTCTTTCCATTCTGCCGCAGCGAAACGCCACCTTCCGCAAATCACAACGCAATGTTCATTCGTTGATGTCCAGCTCGCATAAACAGCTTACAAACCTGAAATAAAATTTAAGTCTTTACTGGATATACACATAAACATTAAGAAAGTGTAATCTTCGCACGAAAGCTCGTTCCAAAGCGATTGATGGGACGATATCAATTCTGTAATCCATGAGGAATGCGCGAGTTCTTTGCTTCGGTATGCGCATTGCTTACATGACCTTAAGAAACTCGGAGAGGCTCCGCGTTTGGTGGAATTTGAGGGTGTTCTGACGAAGCCGTTATCCAATCCGAATTGGATCAGGAACGCGTTCAGAGCCTGAAAATCAGCGGAAACATCGGGAGACAGACATGTCGGCTGACGCCGTTTCTTCGTCGAAAGAGCGTACAAATCGCTTCACAGAGTTTGTGTCGACGACGATCGCGAATGCGAAATATTTTGGCATCCTGCTCGGTCTTTTGGCGATCGGGGCCGCAGGTCATCAGACCCACTGGAGCTTCGGATTAACGAAGCATGACGAGAAAGCCCAACATGACGCGGTGACCGCCGAGGCGGGCGTCGACAGTACGCCTCAAACCGATGGCTGGGAAGTTCAGTTCCCCTCCGAGACCTCGATGCAGCGTTCCGGCGTAAAAACCGCCGTCATCGAACAAAGAACGATGCTTGAACGGGTGAAGACGACGGGCGTCATCACTTATGACGAACGTATGAGTGCCAGTCTATCCGCACGTGTGTCGGGTTCAGTCTGGCGCGTGGTAAAGCAGGTCGGTGATCCCGTCCGTCGCGGAGACGTACTGGTCATCATCGACGCCGCGGAGGTGGGCCGCGCGAAGGCAGAATTCTTAAGTGATCTTGTCGCGGTCGAATCAAAAGAAGAACTGCTGCTGACACTCGAGTCCATCACCGGTGCGGTATCGGGACGGCAAGTGCGTGAAGCCCGCGTCGCCTTGCGAGAAGCACGAATTCGACTCGAGAATACCGAGCAAGCACTGGTCAACCTGGGACTAAGCGTCCGCATGGAAGCGTTTGAAAAACTGAGCGACAACGAACGATCCGCGAAACTCCATTTTCTGGGACTTCCCGAATCGATCACAAAGGAACTGGATTCCTCGCAAACAACCTCCAATTTGCTGGCCCTCACCGCATCATTCGATGGTGTCGTGATTCGCCAGGGGGCCGCTTTGGGTGAAATGGTTCAAGCGGGACAACCCTTCCTGGAACTTGCCGACCTTCGGAAAATGTGGCTGAAGCTGGACGTTGCGAAGGAAGATGCTTCAAAACTGGCCCCAGGTCAACGTGTTCGATTTACCCCCGATGGTCTCGATCGAGAACTTGATAGCTCGGTCACATGGATCAGCACCGAGATGAATGAACAGACACGGACACTGCAAGTGCGGGCCGAAGTCGACAATCCGGTGATCTCAACGAACCCGGCTACAGGGCACGAAGTCCGGTTGTTGCGCGCAAACACGTTCGGAATTGGAATGATCACGCTGGGCGAAGCGAATGCCGCGTTCGTAATCCCAACCACCGCGTTATTGCATGCCGACAGTCAACCCATGATCTTCATCAAGACGGGTGAACTGACGTTCGAAAGAATGAACGTCAAGATGGGCGTGCGCGAGAAACGCTACATTGAAGTCCAATCCCCGGATCTGAAACCAGGACTAGAAGTTGTGGTGGAAGGGTGCCACGTTTTGAAGTCGGAATGGATGCTGAACCACGTGGCCTCTGCGGCACCGTGATGCCCGGTTGTTTCCGGTCACCCCTCATGTGACGGCCGCGGTGGATCAGTGCGCTCTCCTCTTTCGTAGCCAAGCCCTCCCATGCTTCAATCGATTATTGCCTGGTCGCTGAACCACCGTCTGCTTGTGTTGCTCGGTGCTGGCATCATTTGCCTCGCCGGGTATTGCGCCGGGAATGCCTTGAATGTCGATGCATTTCCCGACACGACGCCGGTTCAGGTTCAAATCAACACCGTCGCAGGCGCTCTCGTTCCCGAGGAAGTCGAACGACAAGTCACATTCCCGGTCGAGATGTCGTTGGGAGGACTGCCGGGACTCGAACAATTGCGATCGGTTTCACAGTTTGGACTCTCGCAAGTCATTGTGACGTTCAAAGACGGAACCAACATCTATTTCGCCCGCCAGCTCATCAACGAGCGACTGTCCGGCGTCGAAGTTCCGGCTGGAATTGGACGCCCCGAAATGGGTCCGGTCTCAACCGGGTTGGGCGAAGTCTTCCACTACACCCTGACTTCCGAAGATGGCGACCTGACCGCTGCCAAGACTTTGCACGACTGGGAAATCAAACCCACGATGCGAACCGTTCCTGGTTCGGCGGAAATCAACTCGTGGGGTGGCCTGAAGAAGCAGTATCAGGTACGGCTTGACCCCGTCCGGTTGGTCAAACATGGCCTGAAGTTCGAGCAAGTTTTAGAGGCGGTTTCGGCCAACAATCTGAACGTTGGTGGTGGAAGCATCCGGCAATCGGGTGACTCGGTCCTGGTCCACGGCGTCGGCCGGACCATCAATATTGATCAGATCCGTGGAATCGTCATCACCGCCGTGGATGGAGTGCCGATTCGCGTTCGTGATGTCGCCGACGTGGTCGTCTCGCACGAAATGCGACGTGGTGTCGTGACAGCGAACGGACAGGGCGAAGTTGTCCTCGGCCTGGGCTTCATGCTGATGGGCGAAAACAGCTATGCCGTCACTAACCGCTTGCGGGAAAAATATGAAGAAGTCAAGCAGACGCTGCCAGACGGATTCCACATGGATATCGTCTATGACCGCACGGCCCTGGTGAACCGTGTGATCGAGACGGTCAAGAACAACCTGTGCGAAGGGGCGTACCTCGTCGTCGTCTTGCTGTTTTTGCTGCTCGGAAATCTTCGTGCCGGCCTGATTGCGGCCGTTGCGATCCCTCTCTCGATGCTGGTCGGATTCTGTGGAATGTGGTCCACGGGGATTGCCGCATCATTGCTCAGCCTGGGGGCAATCGACTTCGGAATCGTCGTTGATAGTTCGGTGGTCGTCATCGAAAATATCATTCGACGGTTGGCGCATCGCGGCCCCTGCTCGGGCGAAGAGCGTCTGCGCATCATTCGTGACGCCGCCTCAGAAGTGCGAATTCCGACCGTCTTCGGTCAGTTGATCATCATGATCGTCTACCTGCCCATTCTTTCCCTGGAAGGAATTGAAGGAAAGATGTTCCGCCCCATGGCGATCACGGTGATTTTCATCCTGATTGGATCACTGATCCTGTCACTGACGTTGACACCGGTTCTGGCCAGTCTGGTGTTGCCGCGGACAGTGGAAGAAAAAGACGTGTCGCTGATCCGGTTTGCACAGTGGATCTATCGCCCGATGCTCCGATTGGCCCTGCGTTGCCGCTGGCTGGTCTTGGTCGGTGCGATCGTGGGACTTGGATTGACGCTCAAGACCGCCTTAGACCTGGGATCGGAATTCGTACCGCGATTGTCCGAAGGTGACATTGTGATTGGCGTGATGCGAGCTCCCGGCACAAGCCTGGAAGAATCCGCCAAGATGAACACGCAAATGGAGCGGTTGCTACTCGAAAAATTTCCCGATGAAATTTCGCATCTCTGGAGCCGCGTCGGAGCCCCGGAAGTGGCGACGGACGCCGGGAACGTCGAAGTGACCGATATGTTCGTGGCGCTCAAACCGCGGTCGGAATGGAAAAAAGCCACGACGCAATCCGCACTTGTCGATCTGATGGTCAAAGAGGTCGACCAATTCAAGGGACAAATCACGTGGTTCACGCAGCCAATTGAACTGCGAATCAACGAGATGGTGTCTGGTGTGCGAGCCGACGTCGCCCTCAAGCTGTTTGGTGACGATTTCAATACGCTGATCCCGAAAGCACAAGAACTGCAATCGGTCCTCGCCGAACTAAAAGGATGCAGCGATCTCACCGTTGAGCAGGTCACGGGACAGCCCATTCTGAGAATTTCCCTCGAACAAGACGAAATCGCCCGTTACGGAATTTCGGCCCGGGCGGTCCTGGATGTGGTCGAATCGATCAGCAGCAAAGTGATTGGAGAAGTCGTCGAAGGACAGCTTCGATTCCCGCTGGTCGCGCGACTGCCTGATGAACTGCGCGAGAACCCCGAAGTCATCGGGCGTATCTTGTTGTCAGCACCCAACGGAGCACAATTGCCGTTGTCACGCGTGGCAAACATCCAACGCCTCAGCGGACCCAAGATGATCACACGCGAATGGGGAAAACGCCGAATCACCGTCCAGTGCAATGTTCGCGGTCGTGACGTCGGCAGCTTCGTCACCGAAGCGCAGCAGAAGATTCAAAAGCAGATCGATCTCCCGAAGGATCAATTCCGCATTGAATGGGGCGGTCAGTTCGAGAATATGCGTCGGGCACAGCAGCGACTGATGATCGTGGTACCACTGGCGCTCAGTCTGATCGTGGGACTGCTCTATCTGACATACCGTAGCATCCCCGACACCATGATCGTCTTCACGAGTGTTCCGTTCGCCTGCGTCGGTGGCATCATGGCGCTGTCGATGCGAGAAATGCCGCTGTCGATTTCGGCAGCCGTGGGCTTCATCACACTGTCCGGCGTGTCCGTGCTTAGCAGCATGATTCTCGCGTCGGCATGGCGTGCGGGAAACACACTCGACAGTCATCACCAACCGGAATTGTCGCACCATGGTGGGATTGCCGATGACCCCAAAGAGGCTCCGGCTCGCCCATCGATCACAGAGATTTCGGTCAACTGCCTGCGAACAATCCTGATGACAGCTCTGGTTGCCAGTGTCGGATTTATTCCCATGGCCACCAGCGAAGGGTCAGGCGCCGAAGTCCAGCGTCCGCTCGCCACAGTGGTCATCGGCGGCGTCATCAGCAGTATGTTCTTCACGCTCTTCGTGCTACCGATCCTGTTCGGCATGCGAGGTAACCCAAACGCCCCGGCCGAAAAAGCGGCGATCCGGGCATGATGCCGAAACCCAAAACCGGACGCCCCCCAACGCTCGGCTACTGATCCAGTGTTGTCAGGTCATAAACCTGAAACGTTCCGTTCCGATAGATCGGCTCGATCTCCAGCGGGCCGAGGCGGTCGGTCAACAGATGTGTCATTCCGGTTTGCTCTCGCAATCCACGAAGTTCACTCGCCGAATACAATTGATCGGCATAGTTCTGCTCGTACCACTTCTGCAAGAAGTTCAGCCGTCGATTCCACTCGACGATGCCCGCTGCATCTTGTGGGCAATCCTTGAACGCCACATATTCTGCTCGACGTGCAAACCATTTGAACGCCCAGCCGTTGGTGGGTGATTGGAGGACGGCATCGACGGACACGTTCTGATCGATCCACCGGCACACGTCCAGCCAGTCCGCACGGTCAATCGTCGCGTAGCGATTGCTTTCGCCCGTCGAATCAGCGCGACACAGCGCCGCGACAAAGACCAGCAACATCATAATCTGTGGGAGAAGGGCTCGTCGTTCGCGCGACGATTCGCTCGAAGTGAACAGAGCCGTCCTTTCGAGGACGCCGATCAAACTGACCGAGACTGCGACGGGCAAGAGCAGATCACCCAGACGAAACGGATAGAACTTCAGCAGATTCATGCGTTCGGCAAAGTAGGGCATCAGTCTGGCCGGACGAGGTCCATATCCCACCAGAATCCCGCCCACCATAAACAAGACCGCCCCGAACACAATCACATCAAATCGTCGCCGTTCATTCGTGCGACCGCCCCACGACAGACTCGCAATCCAGACCAGAAGCAAAGCCGCGTAACCCAGATAAGATCTCAACGGAAAGAGCATTGGATCGAGATGATGTGCGAGCCTGAAGTAGACCTGCAGGTAAGTTCCCGCGAATCGTGTTTCCGGCGACACCGACTCGGTCAACAATTGGACGACGGGAACAAGGCCCGGAATGGCCACCACAGTCAATAAGAGCAGTTCTTGAAAGGTCGCGAAAATTGCAGGACCGGCCGACGCGAGCAAACTCTGTCCCGGCGCACCCACAGAGCTGCGACGAACGTCACGCGCGAGTTCCATTCCGCGCAGAAGAAAATATGCCATCAGCCCCCAGATTCCCACAACTGGATGAAAACTGATCGCAAGCCCGGCCCAGATCGCGGCCCAATGATTGCGCTCGCGAAAAACATCACCGAGCGCCAGCAGCAGGAACCCATAGGCGAAGACCTTCCCCTCGACTCCGCCAACCAACCACTCCCCAGAGAAATTTCCGCAAGCGCTGAACGCCAAAAAGACCCATGCGCACCAGAGCGGAGCCCAAGACATGAAAAACAGCCTTGAGAAACAACGAGTCCAGCCAATCGCCAAGACACCCGTGGCCGCCGCACGACCGATCCACGCCACCGTTTCAAGTGGCAGGATCGTGGTCAGACTTCCGATCGTTAGATAGAAGACCAGGTGCGCATTGGGTGAACTTAAGAAGAAGTCGCCTGCGCACCATTGGGGATGCCAGAAATGCTTCGCCTTGCACAGATAATGCGGCTCGTTCACCCCTGGAACAGGGGCCGCGATGGCTCCATACACGAAGAACGTGACCCAGATCAGAACAGGCACGAGCCACGGATCGTGTTTGCGCTGGCCACTCATGGAAGGCTCACTGCATCATCAATGTTGGAGCCACCCACGGGCCAGAGTCATTGGGGAAAGGCAGGACCCCGTCAAGTCGCTGGAGTGGTACAGGCAATTTGCCCTGACAGATTCCCAAACATCGCCCGCAGGCTCGTGGGCCTGCTCGCAGCGAGTCCGTCAATGTGTCAATTCAAGTTGGAAGTACCAATCGCACTGGACCTGTTCCAGCAACACGGGCCCTCGACCACTACTTCTTCTTTTTGCCAGCTGCCTTCTTGGCCGACTTCTTCACGGTCTTGGCTTCCGACTTCACAGCGTCTTTTTTGGATTCACCCGACTTCTTGGTGGTTGCCTTATTGAAAATGCGATCGTAGTTTTCCCAGAACTTTGGAGTTGTTCCGGTACGAACAATCGGGCCACCCATGAAAATCTCCTGTCAAATAGAAATGTGAAATCGGTTCGTCGATGACCGCGGCGCGGTGCTCGAATGGGCATTCTACATAAATCCACGCGGAATGCGCGCTGATTCTTTACGTGAACGCAATGCCTGTCAAGCGAGATCGCGCAGCAGCCAGCATAAGGCGATGACGAGACCGTCGCTTAGCGACTGCTGGTGCTCTCGACCGGCTCCGAATTCGCCAATTGCAACGGGATCGGAACACGACGACCTTCTCGAATCACGGTCAGCGTCACCTCGTCACCCGGCCGCTTGCCCTCGATATAGCCCAGAAAGTCTTCGGCGGTGACCACCTTCTGATCATCGATCGCGACGATCAGGTCTGCCGCAGTGCGATCTTGCCCCTTCATCGGGAACAAACGCGATCGGGTGATCTTGGGTCCACGCAGCCCCGCGCGTTCCGCCGGACCGTTCGGTCGCATCTCCGCGATCAACAATCCTTTTTCCGTCTGATACACCTTGTCGATGCCGCTCTCTGGACGAATGACGCGACCGTACTTCACCAGTTGCGGAACGACGCGCGAGATCAAGCTGGCGGGAATCGCAAAACCGACCCCCGCGCTTTGCCCCGATGTGGTCGCAATCGCCGTGTTGATTCCAATCAGCCATCCATGCGAATCCAACAGCGGCCCCCCTGAACTTCCTGGATTGATCGCGGCATCGATCTGGATGATCGATTTGATTTTCCAGTGCCCATGGATCTGCAACGATCGATTCAAGCTGGAAATAATTCCGGTGGTCAGCGTTCGCTCCAGACCAAAGGGATTCCCCAGGGCAAAGACGCGCATCCCGACACGAAGTCCGCGCGAATCACCCAAAGCGATCGGATACAGTTCGTCATCAGCCGCTTCGATTTGAATGACCGCCAAATCGTTCAGCGGGTCGGCCCCGATCAATGTCGCGGGATAGGTCTTGCCGTTGTACAGCGTGACGGCCACATCCTTCGCACCGTTAACGACGTGGAAATTCGTCAGAATCCGGCCTTCATGATCAATGATGGCACCCGAACCGGTATCCTCCTGGCTCGATTTCGTCAGCAGACGATCGGTCACGGCTTTGGCAGTGATATTGACCACGCCACGATTGACGGCCTCGTAAACCGAAACCGCGACAGCTTCTTCCGGAGTGAATCCATCGGAATCATAAATGTTGGCCGTCGCCGGACGAACGAGTTCGACGGGCGACTCGACGCGAACTCGGCGATCTTGCGCGACGAGCCCGCCATCGCGAGATGGGTTCGTCAACCAGATCGTCATGACGCTGGCGAGCATTGCCGAGAGGACACAACCAAGAAAAAAACGCATGAAATGGTCTCAACGGGTCGTTCAAGACTTTCGCCCCCGATGTCGAAGGTCCAGCCCTGAAATCACCTATGTAAAAGCTTCTGAAGAATGCATCAAGATTGGCGTGTCGTTCACATCATGGCTCAGGACATCTCAGACAACGAAACCACTATTCAAGAACTCGACTTGCCGTCTGACGGATTGCCGTCGGAGCAGGGGGGACTTCTGATTCGAAATTGATGAAATTCGCAAACGCGACGGTTTCCTGACTCGTGACACGATCCCAGTTCCAAACCGTCCGCTGCTGGGAATCACGGCCCAAGATCACGATCTGCTCGGGAACCGATTCCGTCATTTGAAATGTGACCTGAATCGAACGATAGAACAGCGATTCCATAGCCTCTCGAGGAACTCCCTCCAGGCAGATCCGGTCGGAACTGATCGAGTGGATCTGCCAGCTATACGATTCGTGCAACGCCTTCGCCGTAACCGGACCAGAAAGAACTTCGGCCGCAGTCAATGTGTGTTCGTTCACTCCGTCATTGAGACGGCGAAACTCTTCCCGTAAAAAGCGACTGCAAACAGGTCGCTCGCGCGAACCTTGCTCCCAGCGGTTCAGATATGCATCCACGGCTGAGTTTTTCAGCGGCCGAATTGAGGCTGCGGCACACGAAGCACGGATCTCGAACATCAAGGCAATGGGTCGCGCGCATGTCGGCGACGGGACCATGCCGTTCACGATGGCATTCGAAGCGTCGAAATTGGCAACCGACGGATCAGCCAGGCAGATCAGCGCCAGTAAGCATGCATCGAGCATGACACCACATCCTTGTGCGTCACGACATGATTGAGCCACCGAGACCGCGTCCCGGGCATCAGATCAGAGTCCGAGCGGCAATCTATGGGAAAACCCTGATCAGCGGAAGACGAACTGGTCGGGCGCACTCACGCACGCCGAAGGTCAGAATCTCGGCCGCCTGAAAAACAGGATCGCCCGGGCCCATCCTGACGGACAGACACCGGGCAATCTTGAATCGTGACGGTCACAACGGATCGTGGCTTAAAGGATCGAACGAACCTTCGCCAGGAAGTCGGCATTCGTTGGATACTTTTGCAGAATCCGAGTCAATTGCTCCATCGCCTCGACAGGGCTGAGTGAGACCAGACTGCGCCGCAGCAATGTCACCCCTTCGAGAACTTCGGGAGACAGAATCTTCTCTTCACGTCGCGTGCCCGACCGGGAAATGTCGATGGCAGGCCAAATCCGACGTTCCGCCAGTTCGCGGCTCAGCACCATTTCCATGTTGCCGGTACCTTTGAACTCCAGGAAGATCGCTTCGTCCATCCGGCTACCGGTTTCGATCAACGCGGTGCCGACGACTGTCATCGAACCACCTTCGTCGAACTGACGCGCCATACCGAACATCTTCTTCGGGATGTCCATCGCCTTTACATCCAGACCACCCGTACCCGTTCGGCCCGTGTTGGTCCACTTATTGAACGCACGTGCAGTCCGTGTAATGCTGTCCAGAAGCACGAAGACATCTCGGCCCGATTCGGCCATCCGCTTGGCGCGTTCGAACACCAATTGACTGACACGAATGTGATTCTCGACTTCACGATCCAGTGACGAAGCCACAACTTCGCCCTTCACGCGTCGCCGCATTTCGGTCACTTCTTCGGGACGTTCGTCGATCAGCAGCACGATCAGATAAATATCTGGATAATTGGTGCTGACCGAATCTGCGATTTCCTGCAGCAGCATCGTCTTACCCGACCGAGGCGGAGCCACGATCAGAGCTCGCTGGCCCTTACCGATCGGCGTCAGCAAATCCATCACCCGCATGGTGATCGGGGTCGCACCCGTTTCCAGTTTGATCTGGACATTCGGATTGATCGGCGTCAACGAATCAAAGTTCTTGATTTCGGCATACAGTTCCGGCAGGCGACCTTCAATCGATTGAATCGAACGCAAGCGAGGCCCCTGGCCACGTCCACCAGGAATGCTTTCGCCAGTAATCAGCACGCCTTCACGAATACCATATTTTTCGAGCAATGAACCCGAGACGAACGAATCCGTTTCTTGTGAAACATATCCCGCCTTAGGGTCACGCAAGAAGCCGTATCCCTTTGGATGCAGCTCCAGAATTCCCTGGACCAATGTAACGGTTTCAGGCCCGCGTTCCTGATTTCCGCGTGGTTCAGAATAAGATCGCCCATTCTGGCCGCCACTATTATTGTTGTTGTTATTGCCATATTGTGGACGGCGATTATCTTGCTGAGGACGTCGATGACCACCGCGTCCTTGTGCCTGTTGCCCATATCCACCACCACCACCACCGCCACCACCCTGACCCTGATTGTACCGGCCCTGCGGTGGTCTCTGCGACGTTTGGCCGCCATAGTTCGAATTCTCGGCAGGCCCCGTTCCACGCCCGCGACCGCGACGACGACGGCGACGGCGATTTTGCCCACCATCTTGGAACCCTTCTGGACCGGTGGGGTAATCGTTAGGTCCACCCGGATTTCCACTCGCTCCGCCCGGCACATCGCCTTGAGCGTCGGCGGCAAACTCGGCACGACGACCTTCCGAAACATTGTCGTGAAAATCCGCCGTTGAACCTTTTTCGGATTCTTGACGCGATTCCGCCTGAGCACTCGACTCGCGTGCACTGGTTTCTCGCGTCCCGGACTCACTGGGAGCAGGAGTCTCTGCCACGGCTTCCGATCGTCGAGGTGCCCGTGTCCGTCGTGGCTGACTGCTGGTTGCCCGTGTTTCGCTGCTTGCTCGTGTCTCGCCACTCGCGCGGGATTCACCGGCGGAGCGCGTTTGCGGCTCCGCGGCTTCGGTCCGACGAGCACGGGTTCGACGAGGTGCTGGCGCCTGTTCCAGCGACTCGAAGTCCATGTCCTGCTCGGTCGGATATCCTTCCGTTTCCGCACGGACGGCACGGATTTCATCGAAGACATCTTCGATCAGCGGCTTCGGCGATTGCGCCTCGGCCAAGCCCGATTCTCGCAGGTCATTTGATTCCGTCGCTTCGACCTTTTTCGTTCGGCGACGGGTAACACGTTTGGGAGAACCGGAACTTTGCTCAGCGGTCATAAACATTTCCATTGACTAAACGAACATCAGCAGGCGCGGACAAGAACAGCTCAACGCTGTCGAATGGATGAACCATCCAGCGGAGTACAAATCGGTCCAGAATGGAATCCCCAGCGCATCCAGGCGGGTTCCGCTCACAAGGTCTGACCCCGTCATACGGGATCGGAGATTAGAACTAGACGAAAAACAGCTTCCGAAGCCCTTTAACGAGACGCGGAAACGGCAGACTCAACTGCCACAAGCCTCCCTGCCGACTCGCGCCGCGAATCAACTTCCTTCATTCGAACAGAGCGTTTCACGCAAGCAGAGCAATGGCGATCCGGGAAAATCTCTTGCCCGAAACCGACAAACACTTTGCCAGGCAAACTCACCAGTCATAGATTCCGTCAGCCTGACGCCAAACAATGGTGACAAAAACGATTCACCACAAAACGGCGAAACAACGGACAACCATGAGCGGATGCCTGAGTGCCATTACATGACGACATGTTGAGTGATCGCCGAAGCTGTGTCGCAACGCAAACAGAAAGCGTTCCGAACCGAGGAGCCTGAAGACGATGGACTCAAGATGCCGCAGCCTCACGGTTCACTACGAACACAGGCCGTCACGAACACTTGGACATCTTGCGAAGCGAGCCGATTCAAAAGCAGAGCTTATGAACCTGTGCCTATCGGAAAGCACGAATCGACACTTGGATCATATCGAGCGGCAGAGTTATGTCAATTCAAGTCTTTTGTTGAAAATGGCAAATTCTGTCAACGTTCTTAAAAACCTGCGACCGCGTTCACCCTATCAATCAGTCATCTTCTGACGGTCAGGTAGACGGTGCTCACTCGGCAATTCAACGCGAATGAAGAAACCCTTTCGCCTTCAGGTGGCGATTGGGTAGCTGTACCGATTAGGCTGTCTTTAACCCCTCGCCTCCAAACACCGCCAAAATGGCACTGCTCGCGATTCCCGGACCTGAAACATGAATCTGCCACGGCCCCAGATCATCACTCGCCACTCATCCCAAGCCAATCCTCACCTCGATCACGGACCGATTTCGACAAACACGCTCCCGAACGGTCCCAAACCGACGACGGCCCTCCAGGAAACCTCTGACGTGAAACAACGACCTCAATCACCGCATCAATGGGCACGCGCAATCCTGCTGATGCTCGCGACGATCGGCCTGATGACCTCGAATTTCGCGGCCGCCGATTCCTCCGGATTCCAAGTTCACACCTACGCCATCACGAACGTCCAGATCGTCACGGCCCCAGGACGCGAACCCGAAACCGGTCACATTGTCGTCCGATTCGGCCGGATTGCCGCCGTGGGAAATCAGGCCGAAATTCCCGCCGACGCCGACGTGATTCGTGGCGACGGACTAACTGTCTACCCGGGATTTGTCGACGCCGGAACCACCGCCTTTCTCGACGACACCAAGCCCGTTCCCATCGAAGGACGCAAAGCGGAAGTCTCCAAATATGCACTGGCCGGCATGCGTGTCGATCATCACAGCGGACTCACCCCCGAATTCGCCGCCGCCGAACACCTAAAGCTGGCCACCGCCGAACTGGATAAATTTCGACAGGCGGGGTTTGTCGCCGTACACGTTCTGCCCAGCGGACGAATTGCCAGCGGTCAGGGCGCCGTCGTGAATCTTAGTTCGCTGCCCCCCCGCGAATCACTCCTCTCGACGAATTCGTTCGCCACGCTCGAGCTCTTCGCACGTGGAGGCGACACCTATCCATCCACGAAAATGGGCGCTCACAGCCATCTTCGTCAGACCTTTCTGGATGCCGAACGGCACACCCGACAAGGGCGGCTCTTCTCTGAGAACGTCACGGGAATGGAACGCCCCGCCGCCGATCCCGTGTTTGACACTTTTACCGCCATCAAATCAGGACGACTTCGTACCCTCTTCCTCGCAAATGCACGCGATGACCTCGAACGCGCACTCAATTTCGCCGCTGAACATCAATTGCGAATTACCATCTGGGGCGGACTGGAAGCCGAGCGCGTCGCCGACCGACTGAAGAAAACGGAAACCGACGTCATTCTGCATGTCGATTTTGGCAATGAACCCAAACTCGATCCCCCCAAACCAAGCGATTCCGAATTCCCCGAACTGCCCGAACTGCAACGTGTCCGCGAACACAAACTCAGCGAATGGAAACGGCGCATCACTGGCCTGGCCGATCTACACAAGGCCGGTGTCCGATTTGCCATTTCCTCCCGCGATGGCAAGGCACCGGAAGACCTGCTGAAATCAATCCGACAGGCGATCACCTTTGGCCTTGATCGAAATGCCGCCCTGGCCGCCCTGACCACTCATCCCGCCGCAATCCTGGGTCTGGAAAAAGACCTCGGCACCATCACCGTGGGCCAACCCGCCAATCTCATTGCAATGACCGGCCCCTTTGATCATGAACAGTCCAAGGTGCGGCACGTCATCGTGAATGGACAGCGTTTCGAATACCACAAAGATGCCAAGCCGGTACCTCTGACGAAACCAGGCGACTCGCGAACACTGAACTTAGCGGGCGCCTGGGCCGTTGATATTCAAACCACAGAGGGAGCCCTCCGCGCATCTTTGGAGCTGACACAGACAGACCGGACGCTGGGAGGACGATTTCAGAGCGAGCAGGGCGACGGACGTGTCTCATCAGGAACCGCGACAAGCGATAGCTTCGACTTCACCGTCTCGATCGGCGCCGGTGATGCCACGATTCAACTCAAGTTTGATTCTGTCGGATGGAACTGGCAGTCCCCGAAAGACAAGACGCCTCCCGCGTCCGATCGCCCAGTCGACACGAACGCGGCTCAACCAACCGAGATCCACGGACATTTGAAGTCCCCCTTCGGATCAACCACGAAATGGTCGGCCAAAAAAGTGATCCCGGCCCAACCGCCGCAAACCACGGCTGTCCAATTGTCGGGAATCGACACGGCCGACACCGACGAGCCCCAGAAGGCCGCCCCGACGGGCGTCAGCGCCCTCACACCCGCGAATGTCGAATCGAACTCCAAGCCCGCCCCGGCCGCTCGGCGTGATCAGCCGCTGGAATTTCCCGCAGACCGCCGCGCACGGCCCCTCATCACCGGCGGCAGCGTCCTGATCCAACACGGAACAGTCCTGACCGCAACAGGTGCGACACTACCCAAGACCTCGATCCTGGTCCGTAGTGGCTCGATTGTCGCCATCGGCCCCGATCTTCAGCCTGACTCAGGAATGACGGTCATCGATGCCGCCGGGCGGTATGTCATGCCTGGAATCATCGACACCCACAGCCATATCATGATTTCGAACGGCATCAACGAATACACCGACTCCATTGTCTGCGACGTTCGGATTCGTGATGTCGTCAGCACCGACGATCCCAGTGAATATCGGGCTCTCGCCGGCGGAGTGACCACGGCCCGACTCCTCCATGGGTCTGCCAACTGCATCGGCGGGCAGGACGCTGTCGTGCAACTCAAGCACGGCCTGACCGCCGCCGAACACCTCTTTCCCGGTGCTCATTCCGGCGTGAAATTCGCCCTGGGAGAAAACGTCAAATCTCGTGGCGGAAGGTTCCCCAACACACGACTGGGCGTCGAAGCGACATTGAATCGAGCATTCCTGGAAGCGCTCGATTACCGCCGCGTGTGGCTGGCATATGAACAACGCAAGCAACAAGCCGGTGGTGCCGCGGATCGCCTGCTGCCTCCGCGACGCGACCTGCGGCTCGAGGCGCTCGTCGAGATCCTGAATCACCAGAAATTCATTCATTCACACTGCTACCGTGCTGATGAAATCCTGATGCTGCTTCGTGTCGCCGAGAATCACGGCATCCGAGTCTGGTCGCTGCAGCATGTGCTTGAGGGCTATAAAGTCGCCCCCGAAATCGTCAAGCACGGGGCCAGTTGCAGCACGTTTGCCGATTGGTGGGCGTACAAAATGGAGGCCTTCGACGCGATCCCGCAGAATGCGGCCCTTCTGCACGAAGCCGGTGCAAATGCCGTGATCAAAAGCGACGACTGGGAACTGATCCGCCATCTGTACCAGGAAGCATCAAAAACCGTCCGCTACGGCAACATGCCGCCCGATGTCGCCCTGCAAGCCATTACATTGAACCCCGCCCGGGAACTTGGTCTCTCAGATCGCATTGGATCAATCGAAGTCGGCAAACAGGCGGACCTTGCCATCTTCAGCGGACATCCCCTGAACGCCTTCTCGCGCTGCGAACAAACGCTGATCGCCGGTGAAGTTTATTTCACGCGAGACAAGCAACCGACCATCATGACGCCCACCACGGCATCTCGGTCAGCGACGCCGTCTGAACTCAAGCTGATCCCACCGCAGGAGCGTCTCACACGAATCGAGCTTGATCCTGCCAAAGCAACCCGATACGCCATCGTCGGCGCAACCCTGCACCCGATCGATGCGGCCGACATCCCCGAAGGAATGCTGATCGTCCAGGACGGCAAGATCACCGCGTTGGGTCAAAGCGTCCCATTACCCGATGGCATCCCAGTCATCCGCGCACGGGGACTTCATCTCTATCCCGGACTGATCGATGCAGGCACGTCTGTCGGCCTAATCGAAATCGGCATGATCAGGGCCACGAACGACCTCAGTGATTCAGGCCAATTCCAAGCGGATCTCCGCGCAGGCATCGCCGTCAATCCGGACTCGGAACTGATTCCGGTCGCACGCGCCGGTGGCATCACCACCATTCTCTGTTTGCCCGCCGGCTCGGGAAACATGACCTCGCACTATCCAACGTATGGGCCGACAATCTCCGGACAGGCATCGCTGATCAGACTTGCCGGATGGACCATGCCAGAAATGGTCTTCAATATGGAAGCGGGCCTCCACGTGATCTGGCCCAGCGGAAAAAACCGTAAATCCGATATTGAGGATCTGGCACGATATCTGAAAGAGGCTCGGGTCTATGACAAAGCTCGACAACTGGAATCGGAATCGAAACCGAATTCACAGTCCGAGCCCCCATCTTCGCCACTGATTCTCGATCCTCGCTACGAAGCGTTTCGTCCCTATCTTCGTGGAGACAAACCGGTCTTCGTGGAAGCCGAAACGGAACAGCAAATTTTCGACGCGTTGCAATTTGCGAACAAAGAAAAGCTGAAAATCGTGCTGTGCGGAGCCACCGATGGCTGGAAAGTTGCCGATTCGATTCGCGCTGCGAATGTCCCGGTGATCGTTGGACCCGTGATGCGAAAGCCGATCGAAGAGTTTGATCCGTTCGATGCTCCTTATGCGAACGCCGGACGGCTGCACGAAGCCGGGATCGCATTGTCCTTTCGCTCCGATACTGCATCAAACAGTCGCAACGTCCCGTTCGAAGCGGCAATGGCGGTTGCCTATGGACTTCCCGAGTCCACCGCCTTACGCGCAATCACGCTCAGCTCGGCCGAAATCCTGGGGATTGCCGATCAGGTTGGCTCGCTCACCGTTGGAAAACGTGCCAACCTGATCCTCACCGATGGCTCACCACTTCAGCCGACCACGCAGATCAAGGGTATTGTGATCGACGGACAGGCGTTTCAGCCTGAAAGCCGTCAGACAAAATTTTACGACAAATACCGGACTCGATTGCATGACCAGCCGAAGTAATTTGGAAAGGGAAGGGCTACGCCACCCAATGTGGATCGCGATTTTCGCCAGCCAACAGGCGCGTGCGTCCCGACCACGATTTCCGCAGGACGGTGTGTACCACAGGGGATGCCGGTGCCAGCGGCGACATGAGGAAAAACAAAACCACTCCCCTCACTGAAGACCCCTGGATGTTCAAACGGTGCTCTTCGACCATCACCACTTGACGGCTTTCGTTGGTACTATCGCACGCCGGATGAGTTAGCTTCCAATCAGCCAGGTTAGCAGAATCGCAAACGTCCCCAGCGTTCCCGCCAAAAGTTGAATCGACGCCGGACGAGTTTCCAGAAACTCGATCTGCTCACCGATCCAGTCAGGAAACGTACAGGTCAATGGTTGCCAGATTCGTTCACAAAACACCCGCTCACACACGCTCGTCAGGGTATTCAAACGTTGCAATCCCAGGTCGCCTCGAATCTCGCCCCCTCCCGCCTGAGACGCCGCCGGGAACAATGGAAGTCGCCCCACGCTTGGCCCTGACGTGACGATGTCATCTGCATGCGAACGTCGAATGAGAACCACGGCAGAAAGACTTCCAACCGCCCAACCCAGTATCGCCTGGGCCAGATTCGGAGCGAGCAGAAATGACATCGCTCCAACACAAACCAGATCCGTCGCCATCATGACATCCAGCGAAAGCGCCGATTTCCAGCGACGAGATTGCATACCCATCATCAACAGAGCCACAAAACCCACGATGCAAACGAAACCCGCCTTCGCCGCAGTCGCATCGATTCCGAAGGTGATGGAAGGAGACTGCGGTGAGTCGAGTGAAAGCCAGGTCCAGAGGGGCAACGCGAGCGCCGCCTCGGCAGAATCGCCCGCATTCGCCAGCAGCGCTGTCGCGATCGCGCTCCCCAATGCCATTCCCCCGATTCCGAGCCAGGTGCCAACGAGCGCCAGCCAATGCCGCTTCCATCGCATGGCAACCATGACCACGAGTGCGGCAAGGAGCGGCGATGCGCCGGCGAACAGCAGCCAGCCAGCAGACACCGAAATCATGCGGATTCATCCTTGCTGAGGGTCACGTCGTCCGGCATCGTCGCCTGGCCAAGCAGGGCATAAATGATCAGTAGACCAAGCACAACCCCGGCGCCCAGACCGATGGCCATCGAGTCGCCATAGTAAGCGCCCCCGGCGACAAATGTCAGCAAGATCCCCTGGCCAAACTGGCCGATCGCATGTGATCGCTCGCCCGTCGTTCGTGCCGAAATCAAACCGGAAATCCCGATCACGACACACCAGCAGGAATAAAGCAATCCGCAGATCCAGACGGTCATCATGCCATTCACGCCAATCCCTTTCCGTCAGACTGAGGGTGAACTGAGATCCGTCTCGGGCCGCGCGCTTTTCAATGACGCAAACTCGTCAAGCGACATCGACAGGCACAAAAACACGATCCCCGACAAGAGCACGATCAGATCGACTCTCGATCCGATCGACAACTCGAGCCGCGGTGATTCCGGGGGCAATGGACTGTGCCGACGATGAAAACGCATCAATTGTTCCTGCGAGGGAAGAGTTGAATGTCGCGGGCTGCGATTGATTCGCGTTGTTTCCACACGAATCGAATAGGCCAGCGTTCCAACCAGAACGCAGGCGAGAACACCATTCAAGATCCCCGACAACCAAAACGTGTCAGACCATTCAGAAGAATGCGAGGCGGGCCGGAACCGAACAAGATTCCGCCATCTCTGTCGCCCTTCGTCTGGACTGACGCTTCGCCAGATCCGAATCAGTTCGCCCATCAGCGGTTTCGCAGCAATCGCGGCGACCAGACAAAGTCCCGCAGCCATCCACATCGCACCGACGGAGAGGCAAAACCCCGCACTGGCCAGGGTCATCAACACGTAACTGATAGATTGGCTGTCCGCGGTGAACCGGCCTCGCATCCAAACAGACGCCGCCAGCCCCAATGAAATACAGATCGCCAGCCCGCCCTGTATGATGTCACGCGGGAGGAAACTGAAACCGGAATTCGTCAGTCCAATTCCCAGCGCCACGAAGATCAATAGCAGGTAAACCCAGGACGCGATTCCAGACCAGACACGGATTTCGCGATGAACACGAGGATGCTGCCAAACCGCGAACGATGCGACCCACATGCCCAGCAGCACGATGAGCCACCAGGGAAGGTAGGACTCTTCCATGACGTTCTTCCCAAGTGACAGAACGCACTGGATGACAGGGATCGCCCCTCATCCATCATCCAGTGCGAGACTGAAACAGTTCCACGAGCGACCGCGCGTTATCGCGCCGCACGTTGAGGAACGACGCGCTTGTTGACGTCAATCTGCACTTCGCCGAACGCTTGTTCGTGGCGTTGCAGGAATGCGCCCAGCGCCAACCACAACCGCTTTGCGGTAAAGTAATTGACAACCAGTCGCTGCGAGATTTTGACAGGAACTGGCTGTGCCCCGGCCGCCTGCGGATTCAAGCCAAAATCCAGAATCATTTCTTCTGGAAGTCCCGAGACGCGTGCGAAGTTCGCGTAAAGCGGCTCCAAATCGCTCGGTTCAACCACTTGTTGAACTTGCTGAGTCGCCGCGGTGCGCTCTTGGTCAGATGCGTGATTTTCGAGTTCTGCCATACTTTTTGTCTCACATGCGATTGGTGAACATTCGAACGGATTGAGGCGAAATAGCATCATCTCTTCGACAAACTCTGGTTGTCAATGACGGAACCGTTGATGAGAAATCGCGACACTTCACCCAAAACTCCAACTCAACGCAAATATCCCATTTGACAATCCTCAAGTCCGATCTATCTTTCTGGCATCGGGGGAACGACACCCGACACGAATTCGACGCAAACAATGAAACATGTTCAACTTCGAAAGAGGTTGAACATCCGAACGCGGCAAGGAGAAGCTGGGAGCTTCGAGGGGACCTTGCCGCGTTTTTTCGTTTTTATCCGCGTCACAATCTCTGTACCGCCAGCGAGTTCCGCTGTCTCAACGCGCAATTCGCCGCTCTGAATTCGTTGCATTTTCGCAACTCTGGGCCTCACCCGTTCCTGATACGGCTGTGCCCGCAACAGAAATCTCAACGACCTCCTCAAATCCTGCTCGGATTACCGAGATTCACAACAGTCTCAGCCGGTCGAAACCCGATATTCGATTCAACCGTCCTGATCGATCCCAACATTCGAAGCTCGCTGAATCGAAGTGGAAAGATTGTTGAATGCTCGCCCTTGCATCGTCTGTCCGCCCGAAGCACCACGTCCGCGCGGCCTCAGGTCGCCTGCAGGGCACACTCTTTCTGGTTCTGCTGACTGGAATAATTTGCTGGGGAACTTGTTTCGTTCGCTCCGTCGTCCGCTTCACCTCGGCGTCTCGCGTGACTCTGAATTCGAATCGAATCAATGCTTCAGAAACCTCTGTGATCGCGTCCTCCTTCGCCGCCCCCACTTTTGAGGTGGACGAAAATCCGGACGACAATTCATCCGAAACACAAACTCCACGCAATGACGTCAACCGCGTCACAACCGATCTGACTGTGCAAAGCGTCCTCCTGAGTCCAACGCGTCGAATCGCCATGATCTGCGATCACCTGGTTTCCGAAGGTCAACTCGTCGCATTGCAGGGCCACTCCTTCAAAGTGACCGCGATCAGTGAATCAGGCGTGGACCTGACGATCGCCGAGTCTCGTTTTCACCTGCCACTCGCGCTGAGTTTCGGAACCGAATCAGAAATGCCGCAGGAATAATCACGAAAATCACGGTTCGTGATGGGCAGTGGTCAGGGACGATGTCATGCTGCGACCTCAATCCTCATTCAGTAAGGCACAATTGGCCATCGCCTTGGCCATTGGTGTGCCACTGGTGATGCTGATGTTCGCGGGGTTACGCGCGCGGCAGTTGCAGTCGACCGCGAATCCACGTTGGGCGCAATTCGCCAAACTCTCTGGCCCTAAACCAACAAGCGAAGACCAGCACAACTCGCTCCACAAGACGCCGGTCAAAACGGCAAGCCTGTTGTCGGATGAATTCTCGAATTCACCCCCTGTTCGCCATCGTGCATCTCTGGACTTTACCGGTTCCGTCGCAGGACACAGCACGATCGAGATGCCTGTCCGTGCCATGCCTGGAACCAAGTCGGCAACCACCCCTGAACCTGCCGCCGAACCCGAACCGCCACAGGCAGCCTCGAAAGCGGAGCCAATTCCGCAAGAACAGATACCGTCAGTCCGCCAACTGATCCTGTTCCGTCCCATCGACGAAGCCCAGGGTCAGGACAACTTCGAAACAACCGTCCGCCTGGAAATGCAACTGCGTGACGTCGGACGCCGGTTGGATCGTCTGTCACAGCGGCAAGAGGAACTGGTCCGGCAGCGAACCGAAGATGCAAAAAAAAACGAACAGAGATTGCGTCAAGCACAGCTCAAATCGGAAAAGCATGAATCCATCGCGGCACTGCGAGCTTGGTTGAAGGAAGATAGTCAGGACGCGGAGCCTACGTTCGTTGCACCACGCGAATCCATCTCGCCACGTGAGGAAACAAAACTCAATCCTGACACGTCTGTGGGAAGCCACCCCGCGCCCACGCCACGCCGCGAGACACCGCCCACGATTCAAATCCCCCCAGCCATTGCGCGATCTTCCTCAGAGCCTACAGCCGCACCTCGAATTGCCGCACCTCAACAGTCCGCGGCAAAGCAACGATCTGCCATAGTCCCAGAACCAGAACGAACAGTAGCAGAACAAACTCCAGCAACGCCTGCACCTTCAGCGGCACACACGTTCGTTGAAGTGGAATCCCCCGATCGTCTCAAAAATCCGGCCATCGCGCCACCACTACAGCCCAGAGACGCAATTCGTATCGAACCCAGCGCGCAGGCGACAGATGTCTTCACAATGGACGTTCGCGACGGCGATGTCCGAGAATTTTTCCACAGACTGAGCCAGACGGCGCACGTCAGCATTCTCGTCAGCCCCGAAGTTTCAGGCCCCATCACGCTGTCACTGCGCAATGTGCGACTCGAAACCGCCTTGAATGCCATCGCCAAGTCGCAAGGATACGTCGTCGAACGCGAGGGCGAGATCACGCAGATTTCGACAATCGCGGAAGCCGCACAACTGAAACGTCAAAAACGAACGCTGGTGATGCGCGTTTACCAACCGAGTTTCCTCAGCGCCGCAGAACTCAATCGTTTGATCATCCCGTTGCTCTCAAGCGATGGACGGCATTCGTCGAGTGCAGTCCCAGACAGGGCAGGGGACCAGACCGAGGACTCAGACACCGCCCAGCGAGACGTTGTGATCGTTCAAGATGTGGCCGATATTCACGACCGTATCCAACAAATTCTGGTCGAGATGGACGTTCCTCCACTGCAGGTCGAAATCGAAGCCCGGATTCTGTCCGTGGCGTTGCCCGAGGCCGGGCCGCACGGAATCGATCTACGAAAGCTTCCATGCGTTCCGGGCGCAAACACACTCCACTGTTCTTCGACCGACGGAGAACTCAAACAAGCGACTCTCGCTTGCAGCGTACCGACGTTCGTCAACTCAGTCTCGTCACTGGGCGAGACGCAAGTTTTGACGACCCAGCGAATTCAAGTCTTGAACAAACACCGCGCCGAAATGCTGATTGGTGACCGAATTGGCTATCAGTCTTGTGCCGGTGGTGCGATTCAATTTTTGGACTCGGGCACGCGGCTGGTCTTTCGCCCATCGATCTCGGCCGATGGCTGGATCAAACTGGAAGTTCAACCAGAACATCACTCCATTCAATGGGACAAACGCAGCAAGACACCACGCCAACGAACCATCGAGATGTCGACACACGTGATGGTGCCCAACGCCGCTACACTCGCCATCGGTGGCCTAATCACCGAGCAAACGATCGAGACCACTCAGCGAGTCCCCGTCGTCGGTGCGATCCCCGTGGTCGGCTCACGCTTCCGTCACCGCCAGGAATTGATTCAGCGCAGGGAACTAATCCTTCTGGTCACGCCACACATCGTTGCGGATTGCGTACCACCTTCCGACGCCGGACCGGCAGTCGGTCTCACGCACATCCGTTCGCCAAAGACGCCCCAGGACAAGCACTCAATCGATCGCTTGGAACTCGCCCGCGCCCACTACACGCGCGCCACCGCCTATCTGCACGAGGGAAACACCGTCAAGGCACGTCAACAGATCGAAGCTTCGTTGCACCACAATCAACACGACGCCGAAGCCCACCGTCTGCGATCTGCGATCGATCAGTCATTGGCGCAATACAACATCGCAAGATAGTTCACGCGCAGCCCCCAAAAAACACTCTTGGCAAGCTGAGAGCAAACGCTTTTCGGCTCGCCAATATGTTACTTCGTCATCAATCGCAGCCAGGGCAATCGCAGCAATCCCAATCAAGCAACATGACGTCCTTCACGTAAGTAATTTTGACTTCGCCCGCCGCAGGCAACAAACCCGTTAGCGACCGTCTGAATTGACAAATACGTGACTACAACTCAATACTGATCTCGATCCACTTGAACAAATCTACACTACGTATCTTTTTGGAGTTGATTGTGAAGGTATTGCAAACACTTGGTAGGCATGGCGGAGCTCAAGAAGGAGTTTTTCAATACAAGCGATCAACAAATGGCGTCGTGATTGATAACTCAATCGGGTCTGCATCTGTAACTCCACCCGTCGCCACGCTAAGCACCACCGAGTGGACAACGATATTGCTGGCGATAGAGAATGCACAACAAGCTTCTTTCCGACTGACTGGCCAACCGCCATTCGCAGAGCCCCCAAATCAAAGTCTCTATCAACTTTTTAGTGATGCTGTCCCAAATCCAGCCGGTGGTTGGAATTGGCACGACTCCCGAAAAGCAGCTATTTGCGCAATCTTAGAGCATGAAGGCAGCATCGATCTCTATCATGGCGTTCTTGGGCCACTCCATGCCGCGAATATTACAATTGCCCGAGATATTCCGTGACTGTTGGAAACGAAAGATTTATCGCGATTAAAACAAGGCCACACGAGTGCTTGCACCATTGCCCCAAGAGACGCTCGAAGCCGAGATTGTCGACAAATACGGCACTTTATCGCGTTTCTCATCGTCCAAACCATTAGCATTAAATACTGATTTGATTCTGAAAATATTGCGTACGAGAGCAGTGATCGAAATGGCGCAATCAGTCAAGTTGCGACGGGCAACGTTACGAAGGACTTGCTTGGGTATCGTATACCGCAGGAAAGAAAAACGTTCGGCGAACCGAGAAGCATCCGCCTTCTGTTCCTCCGCCTCGAATTAGGCTGTGTTGCCGAATAGCGAAAGAAACCAGACCTGAAGATCCAAAAGCGAGGCGACGTGTTAAAACAAAGATTACCAACTCTCGACTCGCCTGAATTAATCCGAAATGATGTCAGAGTGTTTTAAATTTAACGTCCGGATTGCATGGCCACACCCGCTCAAAATTTCGCTCCAAGCTTGAAACACCAACGTCGTCTGGACGGTATAAGAAAAGCACCAATTTCATCCACTTCGCCGCGTCGCCCGTCAAGTTGATCACCATATCAGATGATCAACTTGGCGTGATTCAAAAACATCGGATGTTGCTCTAATTGTAGCCCTACTCACGTTTTATGAGCCAATAGGAATGAGTGGCAGTGTCGGTTTTTGATCCCCGCTGCCGAACTCCCGCTTTTGAGACGCTTCGCCGGCGCCTGATGGACGTCCTCAGCTCGGGTAATACCTGAAAGTCGCACCACTCATTCCCAGAGCTGAGCGTGGAAACGAGGGGAAAATACTGACGAGCGCAGATTCAAGGGCTCCTGCTTGGCACAGCCTCGTATAATTTCGTTTTTTTGTACGACGGGAACGTGGCCTCAGCACCTTTGGGAGCCCGAAGTATTCCCAAACCGAAACGGAGAACGAACAATTCGTTCTCCGTGGTGCCGTATTCGGACCTTCCGTCAACGACTCATGGCAACTGCTGTACGATTGTTCGAAACAAAGTCACTTTCGACAGGGCTCAGCGAAAACGGGGTTGTAGAGTCGTCAACGCGAACCTGAAATCTACCAAGAGTTTTCTGACAAAGGTGGATTACATTCGTGTCAGAAAAGCGATTGCTCAGACAAAACCTTGGATTTTGTGTGCTTTCGATCACGAATCGCGCGGGCAAGGTCGGCGAGGATGACAGCGGCAGAATTTGCGCTTCCAGTTGTCGGCAGGTGGGCTAACCCCCTAAGATATATGTCTTCTTGTATGGACCTGCCGCCTGCCGCCCGCCTGACTTATAGAGTTTGCGAGGTTTCAATCAGAATGGACGATCTCGCCATGAATGCGCAGCCTTGGATGGATGATTCCAAACGGATCATCAAGCGAGTGCTGTTCTGTTTCGGATGCTATGGCCTCTTGTTTCCGATGGGGTGTCAGAAAGCGGCCGCTCCGCCTGCCCCCCCGAAGCCAGCCGAAGTTGTGATCCAGACTCCGGCTCTGGAAGATGTCCTCGACTTCGAAGAAACCACAGGTCGTCTGGTCGCACGAGAAGCGGTCGACATCCGCTCCCGAGTCAGTGGCTATCTCGACAAAGTCTTCTTCGCCGATGGTACCAATGTTCAGGAAGGACAGCCGCTCTTCCAGATTGATGCACGTCCTTACGAAGCCGAGCTCGTTCACGCAACAGCGAACGTGGAACAGTCAAAGGCACGCGTCTCACGTTTGAAGCGCGATGACGAACGAAAGAAGAAACTGTTCAGCACCAAAAACGCGACGCAAGAAGATCTCGATCTCTCGGCGGCCGACCTCGCCGAAGGACAAGCCGGACTCGAAGCATTGATCGCCACTCGCGATGTCGCGAAGTTGAATCGCGAATTCACCTTGATTGCCTCGCCGATTACGGGACGAATCAGCCGTCGTCAGGTCGATCCGGGCAACCTGGTCAAGGCGGACGATACCGTGCTGGTTTCAGTGATGTCGCTGAATCCAATCTACGCGTATTTCGATATCGATGAACGAACCGTGCTGCGTGTCGAACGCTTGATCCGCGAAGGAAAGATCAAGTCGCCTCGAGATGCCGCCTACGAGGTTCAGTTTTCACTTGCGGACGAGGATGACTATTCGCGTAAGGGCATGATCGATTTCCTCGACAACCATATTTCCCCCACCACCGGTACCCTCCGTCTGCGCGCCACTGTCGAGAATGACGATTTGCTGCTGTCGCCTGGGATGTTCATTCGCTTGCATGTGCCGATTGGCAAACCGCATCCGGCATTGCTGATCCCCGAAGAAGCCCTGGGTTCGGATCAGGGACAGCGTTATGTCTATGTGCTGAACGACAAAGACGAAGTCGTCTATCGACGGGTCCGGATCGGATTGCTTAAAGAAGGTCGACGGGTCATTGAAGAAGGTGTCACAGAGACCGACCGCGTGATCGTCTCAGGTTTGCAACGCGTCCGCGTAGGAGCAAAAGTCAGCCCAAAGTTCGCGGAATCCAAAGAGAAGCCGGCCGCCCCCAAACCGGTCACCCCCAGTACATCTGATGTGAAACCTCCAGTGGAAGCCAAAGCCACGACCGGCGTCGTCGGACGTCCGTAACAGATTGCCCAACGGCAAATGGCGGTTCGACTGGAAACGCCAGCGTCTCAAGAGACCAGACCTTCCGAAGAAACGCACTGGGCTTGCCAGTGTCGCACGATGCGAGAATCGAGACGTGACGGAGTCAATCCCCGACACGTCATCAGACTGTGACGCTGACGGAACACGCGGGCGAATTTGACATGTTTTCGCGATTCTTTATCGACAGACCGATCTTCGCCTCTGTGCTCTCGATCCTGATCACACTGGCTGGCGGGATCGCCGTATTCGAACTGCCAATTGCACAGTATCCCCCCGTCGCACCGCCAACGGTACAGGTCGACTGTAACTACCCGGGGGCCAGCGCGCAAGTGGTCGCCCAGACCGTCGCGGCGCCGATTGAACAACAGGTCAACGGTGTCGAAAACATGCTTTACATGTCGTCGCAAAGCACCAGCGACGGGTCATACACACTCACCGTCACCTTCAAGCCGGGTGTGAACCTGAACCTGGCGCAAGTGCTGGTTCAAAATCGTGTCAGCCTGGCGATTCCGCTGCTGCCCGATGTCGTCCGGCAGACGGGCGTCACCACCAAGAAACGCTCGCCAGATATCCTATTAACCGTCAGCATTAACTGTCCCGATGAGCGCTATGATCAGTTGTATCTGAGCAACTTCGCATTGATGCGGATTAAGGACGAATTGTCCCGATTGCCCGGCATCAGCGAAGTGCTGGTCTTCGGCCAGCGCGACTACAGCATGCGCGTGTGGGTTGATCCCGATAAACTTTCGACGCTGGGTCTTGCGGTCAGTGATGTCGTGAACGCGCTGCGTCAGGAAAACCTCGACGTGGCATCGGGCTATTTCGGACAGTCGCCAACTCCATCATCCGAATCAGGAGGTGCACCCACACACCAGATGCCGCTCGATATCCTGGGCCGCTTGTCCACGGTCGAGGAGTTCGAACAGGTCGTCGTTCGCTCCGGCGCGGACGGCGAACTCTTGTGCATCAAAGATATCGGCCGGGTCGAGATGGGAGCCAGGTCACAGGACGTCAGCAACCGCTTCGACAGCAAACCGACCGTGGGTCTGGCCATCTTCCAATTGCCAGACGCCAACGCCCTTGAAACGGCGGACCTGGTCAAAGAAAAGATGCATGTTCTATCGCAGACGTTTCCCGATGGTGTGCGGTATGACATTGGTTACGACACAACCCCGTTCATTCGTGAGTCGATCGAAGAAGTCGTGAAGGCACTTCGCGATTCTGTGATTCTGGTCGCCATCGTGGTTCTGGTGTTCTTGCAGGGGTGGCGTGCAGCCATTATCCCCCTGATTGCAGTCCCCGTGGCGATCATCGGCACCTTTGCCGCCATGGCGATGACTCAATTCAGCATCAATAACTTGACGCTGTTCGGACTGGTACTCGCGATCGGAATCGTGGTCGACGACGCGATCGTCGTCGTCGAGGCGGTTGAACATTACATCGAGAAAGGCCTGTCCCCCCGACAGGCCGCCATCAGCGCGATGGATGAAGTCTCGGGCCCTGTCATCGCTGTCGGCCTGGTGCTGAGTGCCGTATTTATCCCGTGCGCGTTCCTGACCGGAATCGTGGGGCAATTCTTTCGCCAATTTGCGCTCACCATCGCCATCTCGACGATTATCTCCACATTCAACTCGCTGACACTCAGCCCGGCCCTAGCCGCACTCCTGCTGAAACCAAAGTCTCAAGGCCGTGATCCACTGACGTGGCTGATTGACGTTCTGTTCGGTTGGTTCTTCTGGCTGTTCAATCGTACGTTCCGCGCATCGACTCGAGTTTACATTTCGATTGTCGGGCGCATGTTGCGAGTTCCTGCGCTGGTTCTCATCGTCTATGTCGGCCTGCTGGGACTGACTTATTGGGGCTTTCAGCGATTGCCAACGGGGTTCATCCCGACACAGGACAAAGGTTACTTCATTGCCAGCGTTCAATTGCCAGACTCGACGGCCGCGGTCCGAACGCGCGACGTGATTGCCCGGATTGAAAAAATTGCCCTGGAAACGCCCGGTATCAAAAACGTGAACTCGGTCGCTGGCAATTCCTTCGTGCTCAGCGCATACGGCTCCAACTTCGGTTCGATGTTCATCATTCTGAAGAACTTTGAGGATCGCCATGACAAGTCGATGTCGGCCGATGAAATCCTGAAGACCCTGCGTAAGAGGTATGCCGCCGAAATTCCCGACGCCGTGGTCAACGTCTTCCCGCCACCGGCTGTGAGCGGACTCGGTCGAGCAGGGGGCTTCAAGCTAATGATCGAGGATCGCGGCGATGTCCGTCTGCAGAATCTTCAGCAGCAGACCGACAACATCGTGAATAAAGGAAACCTGGGTGAATCGGACAAACCCCAGTCATTGATTGGATTGTTTACCGTCTATAAAGCGAACTCACCGCAGTTGTTTGTTGATATCAATCGTCGCGCCTGCCTGACGCAGGGAATCAACTTGAACGACGTCTTCGGTACGCTTCAGGCCTATCTCGGATCGAGATACGTCAATAACTTCAATCGATTCGGTCGGACCTGGCAGGTTGTCGTGCAAGCCGATGCCCAGTTCCGCGACGAAATTCGCGACGTCAGCCGGCTACGAGTTCGCAATCGTAACCAAGAAATGGTCCCGATTGGCTCCGTCGCGGCAGTGAATGAAATTAGCTCGCCGCTGGTGCTGACCCGTTACAACATGTACCCCGCAGCCGCCATCAACGGAAACGTTGTCGCGGGGTTCAGTACCGGACAGGCGATCGCACAGGTCGAAGAACTTTGTCGTCGCGAACTCCCCAGCGATATGGCGTACGAATGGACCGAGATCACCTATCTGGAACGACTCACGGGTAACACGGGTCTGTTGGTGTTCGCACTTTCCGTCGTTTTCGTCTTTCTCGTGCTGGCCGCACTGTATGAAAGCTGGTCGCTGCCATTGGCCGTGATTCTTGTCGTGCCAATGTGCGTGCTCAGTTCGATCACCGGCGTCGCTGTCGCCGAGATGGATATCAATCTGTTCACCCAGATTGGTTTTATTGTGCTAATCGGATTGGCATGTAAGAACGCCATTCTGATCGTCGAATTCGCCAAGTTCCGCCGCGACGAGGGTGTCAATCGACGTGACGCCACGCTTCAGGCGTGCGAACTTCGACTGCGGCCGATTCTGATGACCTCGTTCGCATTCATCCTGGGCGTGGTACCGCTGGTCGTCGCACGCGGGGCAGGGGCGGAAATGCGGCGTGCCTTGGGAACAGCCGTGTTCAGCGGCATGCTCGGTGTGACATTCTTCGGCATCTTCCTGACGCCGGTCTTTTTCTACGTGATCGATCGTATGACCGACTGGAAACTATTTGCGGCACTCTCGCCGGTTCGGATCAGGCAATGGCTTTTCAACACCATCACGGCGGCACCGCTACGCCGCCGACTGGCCCGCAGTGCGACAAGGTCGCTCGTTTCAAGCGAACCACCTTCCAAGTGATTTGTGGAATTGTGCGACAACACACTCTGCCTGCCGACGTCACGGCAAAAACCACTACTGAATCGCGGCAGTCATCGCAGCAAAGATGCGCGACGATGGGCGACGGAGTAGATTCTGATCGTCCGCAAAGGCGCTGATCGCTTCCATACGTGTCTCGCGGATTTGAAACGCGGCCTGCATCCCCGTATCCGCTATGGTGTCCAGAATTCCTGGCATCATTCGGCACAGGATGACTGTTCCGCCATACGTCGACATCGTCTCCGAAAATGCACGCAGCATCGCAAGTCCCCAATCATCGATCTGGCGAAGTGCCTTCATATCCAGCACGACTTGAATCGGGTCACTCGTCAGCTTTAGAAATTCGACCAACTCAAACAGGTCATCAGAGACACGCTCGAAATTCGATCCCACCACGCCAGAAACGGTGAAACTGACCACCGTGACTTCGCGAACCTGCTCCAGATAAAACGATTGATGAGTGACCAAGGTCATTTCTGAACCTCCCGGAAACGTTGTGAGGGCTGTCGTACGGAAATCGTCAGAGAAACGTCCGCTGGTGCAATTCGTTCGTGAACGGCCCACTCGGCCAGTTGTCCCACAAACCGCGAATGAGCGATCGCCGAAACGCGCAAGCGACCATCAAAGCCCTGACTCACATTCAGATCGTGCAATCGACCAAATGTCCGATCACGAATGTGACTCATCAGTTCGTGAATCACGACAGGCGATTCATGCAGTGCAGACGACGTGCGGAGTGATGACATAGCCGACCTTTGAAGATCGCGGGACCGTGTTGCGGTGTGGAATGGAGCAATCCGTTGAAGCGACAACGTAACCCGGGAATGTGAACCGATGAGGAAGCGCCGGTGAAAAGGTGGAGAAGTTAGTGCGGCTCTGGAAGAAATCCACGTGCGAATCTCGCCAGAACTCAACCGACGCCGTCGAACCGAAACAACCAGCGCATTGCCATAGACCATCTGGCATCAACACCTTACGACGAAGCAACCAAGAACCACACCTAACCGCCGCGTGTCATTCCGTCTTGACCACTTTGACGCAGACTGATACGAAACCCGGCTCGCAAAACCCAGTCCCCTTTGAATCACCGGCTGAGACCGTTTCCATGCGACAGTGCCTCGTTTTGGCATGGCTGCTCGGCCTTTGTTCGGCGGCCGATGCGACCGACGACGATCTCGAAGGGGTCGTCCGCGCCACTTCGTTTCGTCGCTCGTCATTCGACGGTCTGAAGCCCATCGCGAACAACGCCACATTTCAGTTGACAACAAATGTCGCAGCGGACGATCAGCTGGTCCGATTCGTCGCGTCGACACAGGATGAGGAATCGGGAGCCGTTCGCCGCTTCGCAGAGGCTGGTTCCAGTCAATTTTCCGCCCCCGCACCGATCGATGACGGGGTCGTTGAACAGATTTTTCCACCGCGAGCTGCGGATCCTCCGCGAACATTCTCTACCGAAGCCATACCGCTCGACAATGCACCGCGCCAGTTCGATGTGGCTTCTGAACAGGACGAAAACAAGAAACTTGCCGCGAACCGCACATCATTTGGCTGGATCGCTGGCTCGAATGATCAATTGGGAATGCTGGAGCTCGACTTTGAACCGCTCTCGCGAACACGTTTCGTCCCACCCAATCCACGCACATTTTCGATCGATACGACGTTTGGCGCGAAGTGGCTGAACGGCCCAAGCACCACGGATTTGCCACCACAACTCTTCGACATCCTGATCAATCTGGGGACGACGCATCGCATCAGCCGTCGAACCATCGTTGATGCGATGCTTTCCCCCGGTTGGTACACCGACTTCTCCAATAAGGGAATTGAAGCGTTTCGCTTGCCGTGGCACGTCATTTCGTACTCCCAAACGTTTGACAGCTGCCAGACCGTACTCGGTGTCACCGACCTGGCACGAGATGACATCCATTTGCTTCCCGTCGTCGGTCTGATCTTTGCCACCCCTGAAAGCGACCTGCGGCTGGATCTCGTCTTTCCCAAACCTCGCGTCGCCTGGCGTTGCTATCGCGGAGGAAAGGATGAAGGTTGGCTCTACATGGGCGGCGAACTGGGAGGCGGCTCGTGGGCGATCAGCCGTGCCGACCGTTCATACGATGTCGTCACCTACCGCGACTACCGACTGACAACGGGTTTTGAAGCGCGATCGAGCAAGGGGCACGCCACGCGTGTCGAAGCCGGCTGGGTCTTCAACAGGTCGGTCAGCTACCGCTCAGAGATCGGCAACTATTCGCCCACCGACAGTCTGATGATTCGAATCTCATCGGACTATTGATGGATGATTCAAGGCCACTCCGCGAAGCACAGTTGAACAGACTTGGCACACACCAGCGGTGACCAACGATTGGAACGGGGGACGACCGGGCGCCTTGGGATTCGCAATGTCATCGCGTTGCCGAATCCGTGCGAAACCAGTCCTAGTGCTTCCAATAAGCGGTTAGGGAGCAACCAGATACCCTGCGGCCACTTGCTGGAATTCTTCGATTTGCCGACGCTGCCAGGCGTCATCCTGCTGCAATTCTTTCGCCATGATCTCGGCCACGATCGGCGCCATTTCCAGGGCGGCTCGAGCATTCAAAAAGAGAGCACGAGTACGTCGTGCGAGGACATCTTCAACCGTTCGTGCCATTTCATGACGAACGGCCCAAACCACTTCCGCAAGGATGTAGGGAAGGGCGGGATGCAATTGAGCCGCTAGCCGTGAATCAGACTTTGCCAGCAGCGCAATCAGTTCCGCATCGGTTCCATAGACGGCCAGGTGACTCGCATACTCTCCGGCCGGCCGAGCTCCGTTTCGGTCCGATCCGTGAATCGACAACGCCTTTGTCACACACGGCCGATCCTCAAGCTGCGCCAGTGTGGCAGCATGATTGACGCAGTCTTCAGCCATATTGCGATAAGTTGTCCATTTCCCCCCTGCAATCGTCAATAGCCCCGAACTATCGATGTGGATCGTGTGGTCGCGCGACAGCTTTGCCGTACTTTTGGCGTCGCCACTGCGAACGAGGGGACGAATGCCGACAAAGACACTCAGAATGTCGGCTCGCGTCGGCGGCTTCTCCAGATAGCGGCCCGCAGTTTCGAGAATGAAGTTGATCTCATCCTCGGTGGCACGCGGTTCGATCGGAGTATCGGGAATCGCGACATCGGTGGTTCCAACAACCGTGTGATCGTGCCAGGGGATCGCAAACATCACGCGCCCATCGGGCGTGTGCGGAACCATAATGGCGCTGTCGCTCCGCAGAAATGATCGATCAAAAACCAGATGAATTCCCTGACTGGGTGCGATCAAGGCGGCGGCATCAGGATCGGCCATCCGCCGCACGCGATCGCAAAACGCCCCCGTCGCGTTGACCACCGCGCGCGCCGAGACTTCGAACTCGGCGTTCCCTTCGCAGTCCCGGACGCGAACGCCATTCACAAATCCATCGTCGTCACGCCTTAAGTCAACGACTTCCGCATAATTCACGAGAGTCGCGCCTTGCTCGACGGCCGTTGTCACCAGATTGATCAGCAACCGAGAGTCATCGAACTGACCGTCGTAGTAAACAACGCCCCCTTTCAGACCTTCCGTTTTGATCGTTGGCAATCGTGTCAAGATCTCGTCACGCGACAACACCGTCGTGGGGCCGAATCGATATCGCCCCGACAACATGTTGTAAACCTTCAGACCGAACCCATAGAAAGGCGATTCCCACCAGGTGTAGCTGGGGACAACGAACGCCAGATCATGGACCAGATGCGGGGCGTTCTTGCGAAGCAATCCGCGTTCTTTGAGAGCTTCCATGACCAGCGAGATGTTACCCTGTTCGAGATAGCGAACGCCCCCGTGCACCAGCTTGGTGCTACGGCTCGAAGTCCCTTTGCCGAAATCGTATTGCTCGACGAGTAGCACATCATAACCGCGCGAGGCGGCATCAACAGCAACGCCGACTCCCGTCGCTCCACCGCCGATAACGACAAGATCCCAGGGCGTCTTTCGATTCGTCGCTCGCGCGAGCATCTCGGTTCGGCTCATCATGATTCACCGCCTTCCCAACCCTGACATCGGGTGACGGCCCGCCGCCAACGCTCGCGAGACTCGGCCACTTGCGACGCCGCCAATTGCGGTTCGAAACGTTTGTCGATTTGTTCGAGTTCCGCCAATTGAGGCAGACCGGTCCAGACCCCCACCGCCAGTCCGGCGAGAAAGGCAGCCCCCTGTGCCGTGATCTCACTACTGGACGGGCGGATCAGAGGCACCCCCAACAGATCCGCCTGGAATTGCATCAGCAGGTCATCGCGAGTCGCACCGCCGTCCACTCGCATTTCATGCAATCGAACCCCAGAATCACGCTGCATCGCTTCCGCCAGATCGGCAACCTGATGGGCAATCGACTCAACCGCAGCCCGCGCCACGTGCGCCGCTGTTGACCCGCGAGTCAGTCCGATAATCATCCCCCGTGCATTCGCATCCCAGTAAGGAGCGCCAAGCCCGGCGAACGCAGGTACGAACGTCACTCCACCACTGTCTGGAACAGAACTCGCAAGCGCCTGAACATCGACCGACGATTCAATGACGCCCAGTCCATCGCGCAGCCACTGCACAACCGCCCCGCCGATAAATACGCTTCCCTCAAGCGCGTAGCCAATTTGGCCGCTTGAGGTCGCGGCAATCGTGGTAATCAAGCGATTCTTTGACGCGACGGCCACCTCGCCGGTGTGCTGCAGCATGAAGCATCCCGTGCCGTACGTCGTCTTTGTCTCACCGCGTTTTAGACAGAGTTGTCCAAACAAGGCTCCTTGTTGATCACCGGCGATCCCCGCGATGGGAATCGCCGAACCGAACAGTTGCGGAACAGCTTCTCCCACAACTTCAGACGACCCGCAGACATCCGGCAACAGCCCACGCGGAATCCGGAAAAGCGTCAGAAGTTCATCGTCCCACTGGCGCGTATGGATATTGAAGAGCAGTGTTCGCGACGCATTCGTCAGGTCGGTGACATGCCGTGTGCCGTTCGTCATTTTCCAGATCAGCCAACTATCAATCGTGCCGAAGGCCAATCGCCCAGCCTCCGCCCGCTTTCGAGCATCCGGAACATGATCCAGAATCCAGGCAATTTTCGTGGCCGAGAAGTACGCGTCGAGCACCAGTCCCGTTCTCTCTTGAATTACCTTGTCAGCCCCTTGTTTCCTTAGCACGTCACAGGCATCCGCCGTCCGACGATCCTGCCAGACGATGGCGTGGCAGATCGGATGCCCCGTGTCCCGATCCCAGACGACCGTCGTTTCACGCTGGTTCGAGATCCCAATCGCGGCAATGTCGCGCGCATTCAGTTTTGTCTGCTCAAGCACCCCCTTGGCGACTGCCAATTGATTCGTCCAAATCTCCTCGGCATCGTGTTCAACCCACCCTGGCTTGGGGAAATGTTGAGTGAACTCTTTCTGCGCGATGCCGAGAACGACACCTGCCTGGTCAAACACAACCGCGCGACAACTGGTTGTACCTTCGTCGAGCGCAAGCACGAATGGCATGGCAATCTCCAGCCGAAAACAACGGTCATAATTCGGGATGATGAGATGATACAGCACGCCGATGATTCACCGAAATGGTGAATCATTTAATTGAATGAAGATCGCAGACCCGAGAATCGCGAGGCACGGACAAACGGCCGCAAAAGAAATCTTTCGTCATGGCACACCCCGCACCGAAGTCAATCATTTGTCCCAGAGACATCGAGTTCGCTAGTGTATGGCACTTCCATTCCGAGTTGCCGCGGACACCGTCAGTCGCCCGAGTTCCCACGTCCGCCGCTTTCGCCCCCGCAGCGCCCCAATCCTGTCTGGACGCATCAGATGAACTCATTCGCGGAGTATCGCTTTTCCATCCTGCTCGTCGCGATGGTTGTGCTGAACATCACGCGCACGGCGTCCGTGGGAGTGATTGATCACCCACTGTTCCTCAACCTCATTGGCATGGGTGTGCTCGTCTTCGCCATTTCTGCCTTGAGTTTTGAACCCCGATCACGCGCCATCTCGCTCATTCTCGGCGTGCCCGCCATTGGCTTGACGCTTTTTCGCAACTTCTTCACAGGAAACACGGAACTGCTTGTGTCAAACCTGGGACGCATCATCGGAATCGTATTTCTCGTGTTCACGATCGCCGTGATCTTGCGAACCCTCATCACACAACCAACCGTAACGCGAGACAGCATTGCGGGGGCGTTCTGCGGCTACACATTGATCGGAGTGGCCTTCGCCGAGGCGTATTGCCTGCTGGAAACACTCGCTCCAGGATCGTTCCAAGTTGGCAACCTGAAGTCCGACTGGACGCATGACCCTGTTTCGCGCTGGTATATGCTTGAGTACTTCAGCTTTACGACCATGACGACTCTCGGGTTTGGCGATGTCTTGCCCGCGTCCCCAATCGCGCGCTGCCTGACCGTATGGGAAGCCATCTGTGGCCAGTTCTACCTTGCGGTTCTCGTTGCTGGTCTGGTCAACCTGCGCGGATCACGCATGGTCTCGTCTCTCGATTCCGGCAGCGAACGTCTGAAAACTCGCTAACACCGCTACCACCGGACGTCGACGAGCGGAACCACAGAATCACCGCCGTAGACTGCACAAAAGAATTGAGTTCGCGATCTCTCAAACTAGATAGTCATTAGGTCACGTGAAATCGTGGCGACATCGACCATCAGGCCAGAGAACGCCGCACAGGCGTATACCGAATCTTCGACAAGATTCCGGCCTAACAGTTTGCTGAAATCACGGAGACTGGCTCCGAACAAGAACGTCAGGCATCGCGAAGACCAAGGTGCCTCTGCCTCTCTCTTGATTTCAACAGTCTGCGAATGCAACCCGCGACGACTCAATCCCCCCCCACTGTCTTGATTCTGGATTCCCAACAGATGTGGCTTACCAGTTCGACCTTTTCCCCACTCCTCCCGTGGTGTCTGGTCGCCCTGTGGATTATTCAGTTGAGCCTGGTACTCGCGGGGTTCCGACACCGAAAATTCCTGAAGGCCAATTCGTCACTCAAATCAGCCCGCCTTCCACGGCTGTCGGTCCTCGTCGCAGCACGCAATGAGGAAGACTGCATTGAGAAGTGCGTACGATCATTGTGCCTGCAAAACTATCCTGATTTTGAAGTGATCGCGATCAATGATCGCAGCACGGATGCGACGGGGCAGATTCTCGATCGCCTTGAACGCGAGTTCGCCGGACGGCTACGCGTGATTCGTGTGCCGTCATTGCCCGAGGGCTGGTTCGGGAAGACACACGCCATGCATCTCGGAATGCAGTTCGCACAAGGGGAATGGTTCTGCTTTACCGACGCCGATTGCGAACAGACGTCGGATCAGACACTGACCGTAGCCGTCAGTGAAGCGATTGATCAGGGCGCGGATATGCTCACGTTGACACCGCAGTTCACCATGACGTCGATTTGGGAAAAGCTCACTGTTCCCGTCTGTTCGTGGCTGATGATGGTTTGGTTCCAACCTGGTCGTGTCAACAACCCGGCGGTCGCGACGGCATATGCCAACGGCGCATTCATGTTGATGAATCGCGTCTGCTTTGATCGAGTCGGTGGATGGGCCAGCGTTCGCACGCAGATCGGTGAAGACGTTGCCATTGCACGAATTGCGAAGTCGAATGGCTGCCGCCTGCTCGTCATGCAAAGTGATGGCTTGTTCCAAACGCGCATGTACGATTCCATTCGGGCCTCCTGGAACGGTTGGTCGCGGATTTTCTATGGAACGCTGTCTCCCACAGTCATCGCTGTTTCCATTGCGAGACTGCTGCTCTTATCGATGATCCCAACTTGGATTCTGGCATCTTCGCTCATCGGCAATTTCCTTCAGCCGCCTGACACGCAGGTGGTCTGGAACGCCGGGCTTACGGGGCTCTGTGTCATTGTCGCGTTCCAACAGATTCAGGCGGCAATCGCCTTCCGAGCAACAGGCAGCCGACTGTTGTGGTCGCTGACGATTCCCATTGGCCATGTGATTATGGTCGCCATGCTGTTTCGAGCGATGCTCAATCATGCCGGACTGGCACGACTCCAATGGCGGGGAACGGTGTTCCATCGCGGACAGATCGTACGGCCTGCGTTTGCGATGTGGACGGAAAAGAACCTGTCGTAGCCATCAATCCGCGCGAGTGCCTTCGAACAGAACCGGTTTGCGACCCGCGTCCAGCAACTTGTCGACCGTTTGGCAGATCTGGGGCAAGAAGCCGCGTCCAACATCCAGCGGATGGAGTGCAAGACACGGAATCGCAGCGCGCTGTAATCGGTACTGCAGTTCTCCCAGCCAGTACCCGGCGTGATTCAAAACTGGGCGTGGAGAAACGTCCCAGCACCAGGTCGCCAACCGCTCGGCAGTTCCATCCGCACGAACGAGTTTTCGGTAGCCGATCGTGTAGTCAATTCCGTGTCGTGCCAACCTCTGTGGACTGGCATGTCCCACTTGAAACGTCGGGGCAATGAATCCTTTGGCGCGAGATCCCAGCCAGCGCTGCATTTCTGCCTGACCATCGCTCAAACGCTGGTCTGTTTCTTCCGGGGTCAGCCCGTTCATTTCGTCCAAACCCGCGGCGACACGCGAGACGAGACCACGTCCTCGCGCTCGCGTGTGCGTGAATCCATGCAGCAACAGGTTGCCGAAACGGGCTTGAATCCTGGAAAGAAAAGGCCGGTCGCGTTCCGTTAACGGTTCCCCGCCCCAGCAAGGCACCACGGCACCAGCGATTGCCGTTCCGATTCGTGGCGACAGCGTCTCGACGAAGAGATCGACTTCCTTCTCAAATCGTGGAGTGACATCGTGCAGGACGACACTAAAAACCTGAGTGGAATCGAATGACACAGGAACGCCGCCAGTTTTCACGTCATCCCTTTTCACGTTCGCGAATCACGGATTCCACATCCGTCAGTCTCTGAAAAAACAAAGATGACGACGATTCATCCCCAGACATCATCCCTCAAATCGGCAATCGGTTTGCAACTTCAAAAGGCATTTTCAGAATCCCGCGGCGCGCAGCCCAACGAGCCTGCGCGCAATGTTCAACCTGTCTGCACAGCCGTCACTACAGCTGAAATTGTGAGACGTTCATGTTCTGGTAACCGGTCCGCGCCCACTCTTCAATCCCCATGAACGCGTCGATCATCATGTGCAGCAGGACTTGATGCGCACATTCGACAATTCCATAGGTCCGGCCCGGGACATAAAAGTTCACATCGCCCGACTTGCGGCTGGAATTGTCTGGTTTCAAACCAGACAGCGTGATGACCTTCATCCCAATCTCACGGGCCTTCGTGATCGCGCGCAACACGTTCTCGGAATTTCCCGAGCTGCTGATCGTCACGACCAGATCACCCGCTCGCGCGTATCGATCCAAAAAGGTCGCGAACGAATCCTGGTACGAAATGTCATTCGCGAGCGCCGTCAGCAAGACGGCACTCGACGGATTCAGCGAACGTACGCCCCCGTTTTTCGTCCAGTCCAGAGCCATATGCTCAGCGAACGCGGCACTGGCGCCGTTGCCCAGAAAGAACTGGGTTCCATTCGAGGCCTGAACGGCTTTCAGAATCTCAACCGACTGAGCCAGAGCGGTTTGCAGGTCCGTTTTCTCGGTGCCCAACGACGATTCCGTTTGCTCCAGAACGGACGACAATGACTGGAGATATTTCTGGCTGTACATCGGTCTGTGAATTCCTCGTGTCAAAAAGTAGGATGAGATGAAGTGGCGATCCGCAGTGTGGCGGAGATTGCCAAAAACGCAAGCGGTCACCGTGACGTTCCACAAACCTCGTTCGGGAAATCGCGCGAACGTCTGTTGGCGACTTTGGTCCGTCACATCAATGCCTCAAGACCGTCGCTTTGTCCTGTGGTTGTTCATACGCGAGCGAAGCACACTAGTCTGTCACGTTTTCTCAACTGGATCAACCAGTTTCACGGACGACGTGCCGACAGATTGCGCAGAACGCCCGTTGCCGAATGCCAGCGATTGGCGTGGTAAGCGGTCCACGCTCATAATTGTGCGTCCCCATTGATTCCACGTTCTTCAGAAAATGTCGTTCATGTCACATGCAGGCGCCATGCGATCGCCACTTCAGATCCTCACGATCATCGCATTCGGCGTGTTCGGATGCAGTCAGGATTCAAAGGGACACACGGACGAGGCCAATACCGTTGCGATGATTCAGAAGTTGGGCGGAAAAGTGGAATACGACGGCCCAGGGCCTGATCGGCGCGTGACGAAAGTCTATCTGCATCGCACTTCGGTCCAGGACAGCGATCTAACGGCATTGAAGACGCTTCCCAAACTCAGAAATCTGTTCTTGGGCAAGACCAAGATTTCGGACGAGGGACTCGCACACCTCAGCAGCATCACCGAATTGCAGACGTTAAGTTTGAACTCGACACAAAGCACCGACGCGGGCCTCAAATCGCTTCGAACGCTGACTCAGCTCAAGACCCTGAATCTGCAGGAAACCGCGACAACAACAACGGGAATTGCATCCCTGCGTAAAGCGCTGCCCCAAACCACGATCGCTCGATAGTCGACACGTGAGCGGCAATGAGACACAAGAAAATTGTGGAATGTCGGCCCGCGGCTTGCTACTGTCGGCGCCTCAGCGATCGCACCGAATGCACTTCCACGAGTTCCATCCCGTTCGACACAGACCCCAGAAGGCATCCATCAAAGGACTCGCCATGCCCCGTGCCTTGCAACGTGTCGCGAATCGCAAGCGCGCGTTCACTCTGATCGAATTGCTGTGCGTGATCGCCATCATCGCCGTCTTGATTGCGTTACTGCTCCCTGCCGTTCAACAGGCACGCGAGGCCGCCCGGCGGACAACGTGCCGCAACAACCTCAAGCAAATCGGTCTGGCACTGCACAACTACGTCGGTTCGTTCACGACGTTTCCCCCCGGCAGCACGAGCATCATTGATTATGGTGTCTGGAGCTCGAATCCCAGCCAGTATCATCTGCACAGTTGGGCCAGCCTGATTTTGCCGTACCTCGATCAGGCAAATCTGCAGAATCAGGTGAACTACAATCTTTCGGCTCTCGACCCGCAAAATGTCACCGCCGCCTCGAAAAAGATCGCCAGCTATCGATGTCCGACCTACGTCGGCAATGACTATTCTCAAGACCCGCTCTACGTCGCATTGTCACCGACGTACGCCTTGCGAAACTATGTGGCCATTGGATCAACGACCGTTGGTAATCTGTGGAAAAGTCCTGACGGCGTGATTTACGCCCAGTCAAAAACCCGTATGGCAGACATCACCGATGGAACGTCATCGACTGTGCTGGTCGCAGAAACGCGCGAAGAAAATGCCGCTGTCTGGATCGATGGCGGCACCGCCGCATTAACATCGCGACGATACGACGATAGCAATGCCCCCAGCTATGCCGCCCCCGAAATCGCCATCAACTATACGCCGTACTACAACGCGGCGGGGCAGGGGATCGATTGCCTGTGGGCCGCTTCCAGCCAGCACTTCGGCGGAGCCCACCACCTGTTCGGAGACGGCAGCGTGCGTTACCTGTCTCAGAATTTGAGTGCGGTCGTCTACGACGGTCTGGTCACCCGCGCCGGTGGCGAGATCGTGTCCGACAGCTCCTATTGAACACGACAGCGCCGACACTCGCACTTCGTTCGATGGTCCTTCTTGCTCTCGTGACTCCTCCTTGCTCTCGTCACCATGGAACACGAGCCACAACGCTCACGCCTCATGCTCCAATGAATGGAATCCACTTCCGGTTCTCGTCGAACCAGCGTCGTAAGGCCGACGACGCAGGTTCAGCGGCGAGAGACAATTCGTCACCACGGACGAAACGCATCCGCAGCCCCCACGTCGCGCGAGACAGAATCTGACTGCGGGGTCCCGCCTCTTCGCGAACGATCGTCGAAACACGAAGAATCTCGTGATTGCCACGAGCGAATGACAAGGTTGACTTGGATTTGGCCGGAACGACCGTCGTCGTCGGACTCAGCACTTGCCGGCCATCGCCTTCAACGGAAATCCCCGGCACCGCCTGATCGCGAATCGGATAAGCGACCACCGACGTTTCGAACGTGACAGGTTCCGCCCGATTGTTTACCAGCAAGACTTCATTCTTACTTTGCTCGTACACGAAGACACTGACCATCACCGTCATCGTGATCGTGACCGCAAAGATCAGTCGTCGAACGCGCCGCTTGGCAATCTGCTGTGTCGGGGTCAAAAGTTGCTGTGGCTTCATGAACTTTCTTCTACCGTCTGTCGGGCCGAAAGAGGATTCTCCAACGGAATCTTAGCAGCGTTCGTTCGGATGGCAAAAGCCCCCGCGTGTGCCAAGCGGTGAAGAGTCGAACGAACGCCATCCGGACAATTTCCTGGCGAACGCGCGGCGCGTGGACGATTCGCGGTGGATCACTTTTTGTCGGAAGTTCCCTCATCGCTGATTTCCCCGTTCGCATATCGCTCCGCCAATCGACGCAAGCGATTCAACGAAACACGAGGTGACGAGTTATCGACCGGTTTTCCCAATCCCTCCATGTGCGCAATCATGGCGATGAGACGATCATCAGTCAGCTTTAAGGCAGCGTTTGCTAAATACGTGACCTCGCGTCGATTTTCAGACTTAAAGATCAATTCGAGAGACTCGCCGTCACGCACAGGCCCTCGATCGGTGGGAACCGCGAGAGACCATCTCCAGAAATGTCCATCATCAAGATGCGTTTGCAGCGGAATCAATTCGCACTTTCGATCTCCAGATGTCGTCAGCTTCAGCAACGCTTCTGGCGGCACGGGATCTTCGATCTGGTCCAACGGATCTTGATCATTCACCTCACGACACCAGCAAACCAGAATCGCTCGATCACCAATCGCGAACGGATATCGCAATGAAACTCGTTCATTCTGGTTACTTCCTGACGCAATCACAAAACTAGCGGGCGGACTCTCGATTTTGTTGACACGAAATCCATCAGGCACAACAAAAGGAAAGCGATCGGCGGGTGGATCGGCATTAAACTCGATCGTCTCGAATTTGATCATCAGCCGCTCCCGGCCGGTCTTGTCCGTGCTGTAAACGACAGATTGAACGGGCAATCCCATTTCCTCGCTCAACCAGATCACCGTGCGCGATGGTTTGCCCTCGCTCTTTTCAACCCACTCATATTTGGCCGTCTTCTGACCACGAATCGACTCGACACCGACGAACCGATAGTTGGTTGTCGATCCGCGCATGATCTCATTCACCCATTGATTTTGCAGCAAATACTCAACATTCAGCTCTGTCGAAAGCGGATCAGCATCCCACAAGGTGACGACTTGCTCGTTGTCAGAAACAGAGAATGCCTGCCCCGCATCGGCCCCGACAATTCCGTTTTTGACACGGACACCCTGACCATCATGTTCCGTACCCGACCATGTGTGAAAGTAGCGAGAAGACCGCTCGCCATAACCCTCCATCGGATACGATTGCTCGACCTCCTGTCCCCCGACATCGAACGTCTGGTACATGACGCCTTTGTAGTACAAGCTACGAACTTGCAGCATCCGATCCTGTACCCCGTCGAGTGCGAAGACCGGCCGGTGGTTGAAGTCGCCAGCGACAAACCACGCCGCAAACGCCACTGCAACACAGGCGGACATGGCCGCCGTGATCCAAATCGACCGCTGCGCCGTTTTCGCCGCGTGATCTGAAATCATCGCGTGACCTGGAAGCACTGCGAGAAGTTCGTTTCGCAGTCGATCGTGATCGGCTCTGAATACGCCATGCGCCTTGCGCAGGTCATCATCCGTCGGTAACTGATTCATGGAATCGCCTCCTGTTCGTTCGACAGAATTCGGGCCAGGCGTTCGCGCGCTCGAGCCAGGATCTTATAAAATGCGGAATAGGACAGGCCGAGAACTCGCTGGGCCACGGCAATAGGCTGTTCCTGCAAATAATGCAGATGCAGCGCCAACCGCTCGCGCTCGGGAAGCTGTGCAATCGCCAATCGAAGTGCCGTCACACTCTCCTCGGCTCGGTTTTCAGGGTCGGATATCACCTCCATCGGTTCCGCTGAGAACCGATGCCTGTCGCGGAGACGCGACCGACGCCACTCCTGAACGCAGTGACGCGCGACGGCGATCAGCCATGGACCGAATCGTTCACCGTTGCGAACCGTCGACAACTTCCCATAGGCCCGCAGAAACACATCCTGCGCCAAATCCTGAGCGAGGTTCATGTCATGTGTGACGTCATATGCCAATGCTCGGACGATCGGTGCATACCTGTCATACAAAAGCCCGAACGCTGCAGAGTCTCCCTCCACAGTTCTTCGTACCAGACTGGAATCGTCTTCCATTCCGAAATTCCCACCGTTGGCGACCGTTGTGTCTCGACAGAGAAGTGGCCGCTGCGCTCGAGTTGTCTCGTCAATTCTGCAAACTTCCTCAGAAATTTGGCAAACAGCGTTCTTGTCGGCCGCGGCGTTCAATTCTCAAGTCAAAATTGACGTACCGTCCGTCAGAATATCGCCCCTGTTGGCTGCGAAACGACGCTTCCTGATTTCCTCGTGTCGTGGAACAGATTAACATCTGGACACGGCATCATTCCGCTCCGGCCGCGTTCGAGTTCGTGCCTTCTCGAATCGAGTCACCACATGTTGAATTTGCTGGGAAACACCAAAACTCTCTGCACGGGCCTGTCACGGCGTGACTTGCTGCAGATTGGGGGACTCGGCACGTTCGGTATTGGTTTGCAGGATGTCTTGGGAAGAACGGGGCACACGACGCCTGGTCGCGTGCATGGCTCCAAGTTCGGCCAGGCGAAGTCGTGCATCCTGATCTATAAATATGGATCCCCGCCCCAGCACGAGACCTTCGATCCGAAACCTGAAGCGCCCGTCGAGGTTCAAGGGACCTTCCAGGCCATTCCGACCAACGTCCCCGGTGTCATCATCGGCGAACATCTGCCGAAAATCGCGACCATCATGGATCGCCTGACCGTCGTGCGATCGCTCTCGCATCCCTATCCATTGCACGGAACCGTCTACGCCACCACCGGCATTCCCGACGTCGACACCAAGATCGAGGCCCAACCGAGACATAAGCGGCAGTGGCCGTATCTCGGTTCCCTCGTCGATTACCTCGAAGACCAACGTCACGACGGCAAAAGGCCCGACATGCCGCGGAATGTCGCGATGCCATTTCCGATGGGCTCCAAAACCGAGTTGCCACCACTTGCCGGTCCCTACGGGGCCATGCTGGGGATGCGCTACGATCCGGTCTTTACGGATTTCCCTTACACGGGGACAGGTCCGTCTCCAGAGATCGGTACGAATAAAATTTTCAATGACCCACAGCAAGGGATTCGCCCCACCGAACGCCTGCAACTGTCCGGTGCCGAGGCAGACGAACGGACCTTGGCGCGACTGGGGCTGCGGCGTTCACTACTAGATCAATTCGACCAGGCTCGTCGAGCCCTCGATCACAACGAACGAACAAGTACCTATAGCTTGCAGCAGCAGATGGCGTTCTCGCTCGTGACATCCGGCAAAATGCACACGGCGATCGACTACACGCGCGAACCGAGCGAAGTTCGCGAAGCGTATGGCATGACGTTGTTCGGCCAGTCCTGCCTGGCCGCGCGACGATTGATCGAAGCGGGCACGAAATTCGTCACGGTATTTTGGGACGCCTACGGCCTGAATGCCGGGTCATGGGATACACACCACAATCACTTTGCCCGCCTGAAGGACTTTCTGCTACCGGTCTTTGATCAAACCTTCACCGCCTTGATTCTCGATCTCGAACAGCGCGGCCTGCTGGATGAAACATTGGTTCTCGTCCTCAGCGAACATGGCCGGACGCCCGAAATCGACAACAAGCCCCGTGGCGCGGGGCGCCACCATTGGTCCCGTGCCTATTCCCAAGTCTACGCAGGAGGCGGCATGGGACGCGGACAGGTCATCGGACGTACCGACAAATCGGCAGGCGACGTCGTCGAGAATCCCATTTCACCAAAAGACATTCTCGCAACGGCGTTGCACCTGCTGGGAATCGATCCAGAACGCACATTCCCCGATCCAGAAGGACGTCCAATGCCTCTGACCGGGACAGGCGTGTTTCGCCCCGAACTGCTGGGCTGAGCACATTGAAGACTGTCAAAGTTGAGATGGATAATTTTCTGCTTGACGCTCAGAGATTGGACAAATACGATTTCAGACAATCCATCTCAGAAGTAGGCTCATCGAGTTTTCTGCCCGTCCAGTACATCACGGATCATCTGCGATTGATTGAGAATAAATTCGGCTGCTTCATGAAAATGATTCACTTCTCGCAGACATCCGTTCTAAATCCGACATCGGACCATCGTCGAACGAGAAGCTCCCCAAAGAGAGGAATGTCGCCATGTCACTGACCGCCGCGCCGCCTGCCATTGAGTCCCTCAATCGATCTGTTCAGCCCGATTGCGCGGCCATGGAAGACGCCTCAACCTTCGGACTACAGGGGCTCACGCGCGACGCGCTCACGATTTTGAAACCAGACTGTGTTAATCGTCTGGCCGCCACACTGGCGCTCCGGGGAACCCGCGAAGAAATCCAAGATCCGGCGTATGTTCAGCGAGTCTTGTCACGTCATCCCGATTGGGTGGAAGAGTATCAAGTCGTCCATTTGATCGAGCGATCATTGTGGCTCCAGGGACACAGTGATCTCGTAATGACGATGACGAAGAACCCATCGCAGATCCCTGACAATCCTCCTGACAAGGTGATGGATGCGTTGTCACGAGCCTATACCCAGCATCCTGATGCCACGGTCTGGTACGGTGTCCCACTCTTTAGTGCCGAAAACAACGCCGACGGTTTGCCCATTCCCGTGACGCCCGCCGAAGTGCGCTCCGAAGCTCAGAAACGGATCGAAACGGCACAGGAACACGCTCTGAATTGGGGATGGCTCTACCGCGCCGCAGTCAGCACCGCGATGGTACCGGCCCGCTGCTGGAATTTCGGCGTACGTATGAAGCAAGGTCTGCAGTACTCGGCGAACCGAGTCATCGGCTACTGGAATCAGGCCCGACGCGACGCTCGCCGACGCGCCCGAGCCATCGTGATGGCCGAGCATGAACGCTGCCGCTTCGGCGATTCGACGATCGAAATCCCACAACACCAAACCTGGCTTGGTCGAAGCATGGAATCGACCTACCTGTTCCTGGAACTGGTGGCCTACCAGGCATCACTCGTCGGCGCGATCGCACCGTCGCTGAGCTTCATCGCAGCTCCGCTGATTGTGGCTCAATATGTTCCGGTACTATTCATCCCGCTGACGATTGTCTCCGTTGACCCATTCTTGTTCGTGGAACTTCCACAAGAGCAGGGGCGTCTCCGTCACATTGGACACTGGTACTGGCAGAAACAAACAGAAGGCCAGGACAAACTCCATCTGCACGTTTAGCAGCACGTTGAAATAACGGAGACTGGCTCAGCCCGGGCACAAAGCCCCAGGACTCGGTGAAGGCCCAGATGCCTGTCCCCCTGATTTCAACAGCCAGTTAGACCTGACGAATCTCTACCGAAATTCGTGACGAGCTTTTCTCAGTCTTTCTTATTTCTACCGGTCGCTCATGGGTGAGTTCTTTCACGGATGGCGGCGAAAGACGGGACTGCTCGCACTGGCTTTCACGTTGGTTCTGCTCGTCGGTTGGGGCCGAACTTTTAGCACGTTCGATCGAGGGGAGTTTGCATCGAGCCCCTACGTCTTCCATCTCATCCGTACGGCCAAGGGAAATCTGTGTTGGCAACGCTTGTCCGCTGCAGCCCCGTCAAAGTGGTCCGAACAATGGCACGATGAAGCACCAGCCATGTTTGCCGAATTTGCGTCCAGTCACGGTGAGAGAACGTTCTGCTTGATCCTGCAAAACGAAGACGAAGTCAATTGGATTTAGTGTTTCGGAGGTATTGAAGTTGGGCATCGGGACCACACCACCTCAGGCGGACTGCTTCACGAAGAAATTCTCAAGCTTTCCTATTGGTGGCTAGTGACTCCTCTGACCCTGATTTCAAGTTGGATGATTCTGACAAGCCGCCAACCTCGAAAACGCGATTGAGCGGTCAACGTCGACTCATCCAACAAACGCGGCCACCGAGACACTCTCGATGGCCGCTTGTCGTCAATCCGCAACCCACATGGCACGCAATGCCCTGAAATGCAGGGTTCGGTCACTCGTGGATGTTGTAGCACAGGATGGAGTTGTTCTCGCGCAAGAAGAGCTTTCCATCAAAGATCACGGGGTGCGACCAGCTTGGACGCTCGCCGGTTCCGGGAATCTGGAACGAACCTACTTCTTTGTATGCTGCAGGATCGGCATTCGCCAAAACCATCGTGCCATCGGCAAAATGGATATAAAGATGGCCATCGGCGGCGGTCACGGACGCCGAGTTTTTGCCACTGGCCCGTGCCTTCCACTTCACGGCACCGGTCAGCAGCTCCGCACAATAGGGAAGGCCACCGTCGTCAGAATCGGCATAGATATAGTCTCCGATGCGGATCACGCCACCGTGCTTGTTCGCCAGCTCTGGCTTCATCGGGTAGACCTCTTCGACATCCACCTTGCCGTCACCTTTTGAAACCTGTCGAACGAGTGCCCCGCCACGCTTGTACCCCGCCGCGATAAAGACCAGATCATCCTTGATGATCGGCGTCGGGCAGACGGCCGTTGTCTGGTCAATTCCGTATGTCCAGAGAACGACGCCATCTTCGGCACGAATCCCAATCGCACCGCTCGCGGTCAGCTGAACATACACTCGCTGGCCACCGACTTCCGAGATCACGATCGAGGCATGCCCCGCACCGCGATTCCCAGCTTGGGCCGCCTTCCACAGCACGTCACCCGTCGTCTTGTTGAGCGCGATCACCGTCGCGGTCTCGCCGCCGGGCGTACAGACCAGTTTGTCTCCATCGATCAGCGGCGACTCGCTGAAGCCCCAACTATCGCCTTTCTTCCCGTCAAATTCGGCCTTGAAATCCTTCCGCCAGACTTCTTTTCCCGTGTCGAATTCACACGCAACCAAAGTTCCATAAGGAGTGATGACATAGACCAGCTTGCCGTCCGTTGAAGGGGTGCTTCGCGAACTTTGCCAGTCGGGCTTCCGATCGTTCCAAGCATCGCCCGTCTTCGTCTTCCAGACCGGCTTTCCCGTGGCTTGCTCATAAGCCATCAAATACTCGGCCGGATCGTCGGCGGTCGTACCGTCGCCCAGCGTGAAGATCTTTCCGTCGAAGATCGCCAGGCTCGAGTACCCTCGCCCCAAACCTTCCGCCTTCCAAACGAGTGGCGGGCCGCCTTCCGGCCAAGACTTCAGCAGCTTGGTCTCACTCGAGACGCCCGTTCGTTGCGGACCGCGAAATGTCGGCCAGTTGCCCGCCGGAACGGCACCTGCGGCAAGCATCAGGTAAACAGCCAAATATCTGGTCATCAGCATGATTCCGTAATTCTCGAAAGTGAACTCAGCGAGCGATCTCCCAATGCCGTAGTTTACCGCTGAGCCGTCCACCGTGCGAGCGATTTGGCCGAGTTAAGACTTCGTTCAGGTTCATGCAAACCCGCGATGAGAACACAATAGGCCGGCATGCTCGATCACGACTTCGGTTGTAGGAACAACGACGGTCTCACGGTCGCTTGAAGCCGACGTCCCCACCATCCCTTCGATTCGAAGATCGCCAGTGGGATCAGCCAGCTGATCCACCCCGTGAGCGGATACATCCACTCCCCGCCAATATCTGTGACATCCGACAACCCGGCAATCAGCCTGAGCACCACCGCCGAACAGAGCAATAGAAAACAGCGCGACATCCACCGGCGATGCGCCTGAAACCGGCGCTGAACCGCGGCTCTCCAACCCATCGCCACGGTCAATCCCGTCAGAATCGACAGCGTGGCAAATCCCGTCGCCGCGATCACCCCCGTCATGGCATGATAGGCCATCCCCAAGCCACTTGGCGCGACCAGGAACAACGTGCAGAACGCATGAATCCGACCGAGATAGCGATGCCACACAGGAAATCGACGCCGAAACGGCTCATTGATGAGCAGCACACCGAGCACAAGTGCCACGGGCCCCGAGAGAATGTGGGTATAAAAGGCCCACTGATACCAACCATAGAAGTACGGTTGCCGCCCCTGCAAAAACGTGGATTCAAAATTGGCAGGGAAGTAGTCAACATAATTCAAGACGACGCTGCACGTGACCTTAAGCACGAGCACGCCAACCAGAACGTTGAGAATACGCGCCGGTTGCAACGCCATCCGCCGTCGCTCATGTACGACATCACGCATCATGACATGGACTTCATCTGACCGGACGACCTCGGTACGCGGCACATCGAACCTGACGGCCTTCACAATCTCCCTCCGAACATCTCCGTTATAACAACCAGAAACAATGTCAACATGTCTTCCCCTCGTCAACGACGGATCTTTTCGAAAGGGATTGCCTGAAGAATTGGGGATGCTTGGTTCTGCTCATTCCAATCACGATCTGCACCACAGCTCCCATGGCGTGGGCTTTATGGACAATCGGCGATGCCATCATCCACAACGGCTGGCCCGTCGGCCCCACTGGGAAAAGTCTCGCCTTCGGCCTGCTCGGCGTCGCAATCGCCCTCAACATACCCACGTTATTTCTCTGGCGGGCGTACTTCGCTGCACCGACGACATCTGAGTCTAACAGCAACTGACGGTGCTTCTGCGTTGGGATAGGGCATTGCCATTTACTGAAGAACGAATGAAAAAGAGCAGAGTGCCATCGCGCGAGATCGGCAACCAGCATCCTCTCGAATTCGTCTGCTTTCCGCGTGGCAGTGTTCCTCTCAACTCCGAGCATCGGGACTCGGACAGCCCTGACTGACTACTCCGTCACAAACAAACCGATCCACTCAAGACCTATTTCAAAGTGGCTGGTGCAAATGGATCTCTTGCGCGAATCGCAGACGAAGACCTGCGAGGAATTCTAAGCATCTCAATTGAGGCAAGAGATTTCGCAATATCCTTTGCACGAGCGGGAAACGGGACGGGAATGGGAAGCAGAAATGGAAGGATGCGACCTGGATCATTGGCAATCTGACGCAGGGGAGTGCAGGGGCCCGCCAGAAAAATCAGGATGGCATTATGGTGCTGCAAAACCTCAAGGCGAAAGTTGACACCATCAAAGAAATCACAAACGTTGCCGATGGATTGGCAGATGCAATCATGGGGCTTCAGAATATTGACATCAAGAACCTTGCGGACAATTTGACAAGTCTCGCTGCTGCGAACGTCGTCGTTTGGAAAGACATCAAGACAATCAACGCCGCGACGCGAAGCAACTTGACGTCATTCACACCCAAAATCGACCTGGCGATCCAGTATTTGCGACGAATGTGACCTCGATGTTGCGGCGCTCACAATCTCACCCGATCCACGAGAATAAAAACAGCCTCTCGCCATCAAGGGGCCTCAAGCCATTTCGCGGCCCAGTCGGAATAGTGGTCCGAGCCTGAACGGTTCAGAATCTTGGCGTTCATCTCCAGAAAGTGCGATGCCGAGATCGCCTCGGGTATGTCCGCTCCTTTGATGAATCGTTGTCCTGCAATGGATTCGAGAAACTCGGGAAACCACGACGGAACGTTCCCAGGTGGTACCGGAACATCCCACAAATACGCTTGTGTATTGTCCGACGCCAGGAATGCGGCGTGTCCCGCCAAACCAAACTGCGGACCATTGGTTGACGAGTGAAATCCCGTCCCAATCCAAGTCGGCTGCTCCAAGAGCACGGTCAGTGGAATCCCCAGTTCCGCATCCCAAATTCGTAGCCCCTGAAAGTCCATGACAAGCAGGCGTCGACTGTCTTTGCTGAACCTCACGTTTCTGACGCCATGCTCCGAGACCAGACTGCGACAATGAGGCTGCCCCGTCTCTGCGTTCCAAATCATCGCCGTTCGATCCCGTGATGCGGTTGCAATCAGCTTTCCGTCTGGGCTAAAGCTTGCCTCAAGCAATGCACCTCGGTGAGGTAATAAGAATTGTTGCCCACCCGTCTCAAGGCTCCAGACGCGCGCTGTACCATCATGCGAACTGGTGAGCACCGAGCGGCCATTTGGTGAAAAGGCGACCGACATCACTTCATTTTCGTGACCAACCAGACTCTTGAGTCTTTGCCCCGTTCGTGTATCCCAAATGCTGGTGATTCGATTCTCGCCTGCTGCCGCAACCAACGCACCATTTGGAGAAAACGCAACAGAGTTGATCTCCGATCCATGCGACGACTCCCATAAGGCGCGTCCTGTGGAAACATCCCACAACCTCACAAACCCATCGGTAGAGCCGGTCGCGAACTGCGTTCCATCGACAGACATCTCAGCAGGCTGAATCATCGTTGGAATCTTGACCGGTTCCGCCTGTAGCTCGCCGCTTGGAAGTGATCGGACGGAGACCTGACCTTGATGGGTCGCCACGACCAGTCGACGACAGTCCGGCGTGAACAAGATCCCCCACGGCGATCCCTCAATCGTCAGCGGATCGCACACGGGCTTACCCGTTTCCGCTTCCACAACCCGCAACGTATCATCGCTCGCCTCAAGGGCAATCCATCGTCCATCAGGACTGATCTTCCCCCCGCCATGGCCCCAATGCCGAACTTGCTGGCTATCCAGGATCACCCGTCGATTCTTGGGCTTTTTCTGATCATGAATCTGCCAGAGTTGGACCGTACCGGTCTTCGTATCGGGTAACCGCTGCTTGCCATGCGACGTGGCTGTCAAATAGACACCCTGCTGATTCAGGCTTCCATATTCCGCATACGCAACATGGAAACTGTGCCGAATCGGTTCGCAGATTCGTTCTCCCGTTCCTGCCGTCCAGATCTGCACCAGCGAATCGTCGCCCCACGTGAGAAATTGGTCATCCGTTTTCGAAAACGATCCCCCCTGAACGTGATAGTCGTGCGACAGCTTTGGAGTCAGTGGTATTCCGGCGGCGGTATCAAACACCTGGATCGCTCCCGACAGATTCGCAAAGGCAAACCGTCGCCCATCGTGGTCCAGATACAGCTTCGTGATCGCAGCATCAGGACTCTTAAAGTCACTTTGTTTCGAAGCATTCATCAGATTCCAAACGGTTCCACCAACAGTTGTTCCCGTAATCGCGATGGAACAATCGTCACTCGCATCGGCCAGAGTCAACGGCCCCGTTTCCAACCGCAGGCGCGACTGGCCCGTTTGTGCATCCCACGTTTCGATCAACGAATCGTCACCATGGGCAACTGCCGAACAAACCCGATCACCGTCAGCCGAAAACTTTGCGAGAACAATCTGTCCGGTGGGCTTCGTCTGCTCCCATTTCACCTTGAAATCTCTCAAGTCGATGACAGAGATCGAACGACGAGTTCGAGTCAACAGGGATCGACCGTCCGAGCTGAAGTGAACGTGAGTGACGGATTCTGCGTGCAAGAGTGGATCGCAAAGAGCTTGCCCCGTTTCCACATTCCAGAGACGGGCACTCTTGTCCTTCGAACCCGTCACGACCCAGTGTCCGTCGGGACTGAATTCCACCCAGTTCACTCGGTCCGCATGCTCCAGCGCCGGTCCAAGTTGAATCGACGAAATCGAATCCCAAATCCGCGCCGTTCCATCGGACGAGGCCGTCGCGATACGTTTTCCATCAGGAGCCAGACGCGCAATGCTCAATTCAGCTCCATCGGGATGGCGAATCTGAGGTGCCAGAGGAATCGGAAATCTCGAGCGTTCGACGATCGAAATCCCAAGCATCGCGGCCTTCCAATCCTGTGGATTGGCGCGAATCAATGCGGCGGTCTTGGCGAGAGCCGTCGAACACTGGTCGCGACGCAGCCGATCGTCGATCGCATCCCATTGATGGATCGTCAGACTTTGTTTGAGACCGGCATTGGCGCTTTCCGCACGGCTCCATTGCCACAACGTCACTCCGGTTCCGAACAGGATCGCCAACAGCAAAAGGCCGGTGATCGACGAGACGACAGGATTCCGCTGACTCCATCGCAAAACCTGCTCCGACACACTCACTGGACGAGCGAGAATCGGTTTCCGATCGATAAACCGCTGAAGCTCGTCGGCGACATCATTGGCTGAGGCGTACCGCTGCTCCGGCCTCTTTTCAAGGCAACACATCGCGATGGTTTCCAGATCACGATGTACGACAGGATTGATACTACGTGGCAGCCGAGGCATTTCGTGAATCGATTTCCACATCGCCTCGACCGCCGTTGATCCAGAAAAGGGCGGGGTTCCCGTCAGCAATTCATACAGCATCGCGCCCAGACCATAGATATCCGCAGCCGTTGTGACATCGCGATTTCCCGCCGCTTGTTCTGGAGACAAATATCCCGGTGTCCCAAGGACCGCCTGCGTGAGCGTGAGCCCCAGATCGGCGTGACCGGTCAACTTCGCCAATCCAAAATCGGTCAGGTGTGGATGCCCCTGTCCATCGATCAATATATTCGAAGGCTTTAAGTCACGATGGAGCACGCCATGCGAATGCGCAAAATTCAACGCTCGAGCGATCTCTGCCATCAATTCCGCAATCCGGACCGCGCGATCACGTCGATCAGAAACGGAACCTCCCACACGAAGTCGAAAATCGTCGAGCCGCTCCGCGAGACTGGTCCCCTCGATCAACTCCATGCTGAAGAACTGCTGCCCGTTGAATTCGCCGATCTCAAAAATGCGAACGATTCCAGGATGATGCATCCGCGCGGCCGATTGAGCCTCCAGCCGAAATCGTTCCAGCGACTCGGGCGAGGCGAGTTGTCCCGCAAGAATCAACTTGATCGCGACCTCTCTGTCGAGACTTCGTTGCCAGGCGCGATAGACAACACCCATGCCACCGCGAGCGATTTCAGAGATCAATTCGTAGTCGCCGAAGTCAGGTGGCAAGCGAGAAACCGAGTGATCTTCGTCGACGTCAAGTAGTGTCGACGGAGAACCATCCTGCCGTAACGGCGATTGAAGCGAACTGAGTGCGAGCTGCAGTGAGCAATAGCTGCAATCGCCGAATAACGCCTGCTCCAAAATCCGATTTCCACAGACCTGACATCGAATTCCCGAGTCAGCTTCCATTGTCTGATCACGATTTTCGGAGGTATTCATGCGTTGCGGCACTTCAGATTTGGCATCGGCAGGGGTTCTGAAAACGGTTGACTCGACCATTCGACAGCTTATGACAACATGTGAACACACGACTCGCAATCGAATGAGCAAGCGTTCCCACGACGGCCTCATTCCCACCGAGTGCTCGCCATGCCCTGAGCATTCCGAGCAGACTCGCACCAGGATGGTCTCGGAATCACTTTTAGTAACCGAGAACGAGACATGATGTGTACCAAAGCAGGCCCAGTGCAGTCAGGTGCGAAACTGCGATTTTAACGCGATCGCGTTCATTGGCGCTAAAGATGCTCAGTATTGGGCGGACCGGGTGCGGACCACCTGTTCGACACGCCTTTGGGCCATTTTATGGAGAACCACATGATGAATCTGTTGAGAACACGAGATTTCGGCTCAAACCTTGAAACCCTCCCTCAATTCAAGCAATCCGCCGCAAACAAATCGTTTCGGTCGATCTGGGGATTCCTGACGGCGCTCGCCCTTGCTGGTCCGGCTCTGGCTGTTGACGTCGTTGACGATCCCGCCCAGATTGATGAACGAGTGACGCAAGTGATGCAAACCACGAATTCACTCTGCTGGGAAATGTACAATTATCATCAGCAACAGCCCGGATTCAAAGAGTCCTATCAGTCCCTCAAGGACATCTGGGAAAAAAGCCGGCAGGTGCAAGAGGCTCTTCGGACTGGCACAGTCGAAACCGAAGTTCTGAACAACAAATTGATCGAAATGAACGACAGTTTCATAGGGATTCAGAAAACCCTTTCGGACTGGCAAGCGGGCGACCAAACGTCAGTCGCGACAAACGCGGAACCGGTATTGCGGACCGTCGTCAGCCCAGGTGTCGGTGTCGATATCCCATTTATTGGACTGAGAGTTGGCGGACCCGATGTTGTCGTAACCGAGCAGCCCGCACCGGTTTTTCAACGAAAGAGACTGCATGTCAATGCACGCGGCAGCAAGCGCAGTCTGGAACGCGAGATCGCAGCCGCCCGGGTGGCGATGAGCTATTTACTCGAAGATGCCGGGATCGGCGAACAATCGGATTGGTCAGCAACCGGTGATCGTCCAGCGTCCGCACCGGCTCCTCAGCCACCACGTCCCGATTCGGCATTGAAAACGCCGTCAGAAACCGTCCCACCACGCGTCAAGAGCTCAACCGGCGGGCCCACACAGAAATAGCCCAGTAATCGGCGCGGCCGCAGTCCCAAGGCCATCGCGACTTGAAATCAAGTCTCCCTATGGGGGACCGGCCAGGAATCGCCAAAACAGAACGACGACCAAGATCGCGATTGGGATGGCGGGCACGGCCAACAGGACCAGGGCGCCGAGACCGTGCCAAGTAACCCGTCGCGCCCGAGTGATGCTGTTTCCAGTCACGATGACGCCCACGATCCAGGTTAAAATCCAGAACGGAAGATATTTGAGAGTTTCACCAACCAGGGCACGCAAACTCGCGGAATCGCCGCGAGAAGCGTAGTAGTGTCGCGCTGACACAAAGGCGACAAGCATGGCAAAATTTGTAAGAGCAACGACAAAGCCGAATTGCTGTCGCTTTGACGCTCCATGGGGTGTTTTGTGAGAGTGATCGATCGGAGTGATCTTTCGTCGTGACAGAACCGTTCACAGGTCGGGGACGGGCTCATTTTTACGCGACAACAGGCACGTTGCTTTGGTTAAAACACCCTAACCAAAACGCCATGCTCAAAACATCATGAATACCAATCGCCCGGAAAATTGTGCCTGCCATCCTTTTCGGACTCCGGGCCATGAAACGGCTGTCGACCTTACGGTGACCAAGACCTCCTCAATTGTCGTCCTCAGGCGACATTCGTGCCTGCAGCCTGTCGAAGCATTGCCGATCGCGGAGTCGAGAGCAGAAGGCAGGCTGAAAGCACAGTCAGCGAGAGGACGATTGGCCAGTAGTGCCATACAATCCATGGAGGATTGCCCAGGACTTCTTCCGAATAAATCGTAATCACACCACGATCCAGGAGGATCGTAAATCGCTCAGATGCGATCGTGTCTTCCGGGTGTCCGAGCATCAGTCTTCTCACCCAGCCAACACAAATAAGGCATGACAGCAGCAACATCGCAACGCCGAACTTTCTCCGCCACGGCTTGAAGTAACCGATAGAGGCAACACTGATTTTTGTCCGCGGCATCAATTCCACGGATCGTGGTTCGCTCCGAAGAAGATAAGCCGAGAGAGCGGCCAGCGGGTAGACAATCGACCAGTAGGGCAGTCGCCAATAGACCGTTCGCATCGGGAGTGATTGCGGTCCGCCATCCGAGCCGGGAGAGATCATCGAAGAATCGGAAAAGCCTTCGCCCCATCCGTTATGAGATCGCACAAAATGATCGCTGAGATGAAGCATCTCGTCAATCACAAGACTTCGCATCCACCCGATCATCAACGCGCATAAAAGAATTACCGTCGCAATACCAACTTTCGGCTTCCAACCACCGAAACCTTCTCGCATGATCTGGCTCGCACATAACTCGTAGCGGTCTGGCTGTAGTTTGGTGGCGAGAGAGGCCGAGAACGAGAGCGAACAACTGTTCCTTGATTGTTAAAGTCTTTACTTTTCGAATCGATCCCCTCAAATAGCAAGTCGCTGCCACCGATTTTATACGCACGAAAAGGACAAGATTAACACCTAGACGTGGTCCTTAACCCGGTCGCGAAAAGCAATTCGAAGCAGGTTTTGCGAATCATAAAATCAAAAAAGATGGACGGCACCAACTTCATGTCCGCCCATCTTTCATGAAACTTACCGACTTGCGACTGCAGCGGATTCTGTTGACGTAGAGATATCTTCCGCTTGTTGAGCTTTGAAAATTTCTCTCACGCGTTCTGCTTCCGTCGAATCACTCGCATGAACCGAGATGAGAGCGTAGCCGCCCTTCAATCGATCTTGGTAGTGTTTCGCTTCATATTCGGGAATTCCCATTCCGACGAGCGCTCCGGTGAGCCCTCCAAGCGTGCCGACGACAGCGGCCCCGCTTAGGGCCGCCATGATTGGTCCGGCTGCGATAAGCGGGCCTAGACCTGGAATTGCAAGTGCGCCGATTCCCGCAAGCCATCCCAGTCCGGCACCGACTGCGACACCGGTTCCAGCACCTGTTGCAGCACCTTCTGGTGCTTTCGTTTCATTGTGGACTGCGAACTCCTTCGTACCAGCGGCATTGGGCATCAAGACGGAAATATCGCTGCTGGTAAAACCAGAATTCTTCAGATCGTCGACGATGCTGGACGCATGAGCATAGTCACGAGCGGTACAGAAAATCGCGTTAGCCATAATAAGGACTTTCGAAATAAGATAATTGTTTAGGAAACTTTAGGGTTGTACATCTAATTGATTGTCGACGTTGCCGGAGCCTGCGACTTCTTTCGCAATCGTCTCAATTTGAGACCGTTCTTCGGTAGTAGCGACAGGCCCCCTTAAAGTCACTTTTCCATCGGCTGTGATGATCTTTGCGTTATGCGCGTATGTCGACATCTTTTCATTGACCACTCGCTTCCGAATACCCGCCGTGATGTCGATGTCCTTTTGATTTTCGTTCTGATCGATGGGAGTCTTCGCCGAGTCGGATGTGTCCCTTTCGTTGATTTTTGTATTATCCGTCCGAGCTTCAGCGTGAGTCGAGTTTGATGTCACCGGTTTCGATGCGACGACAGAGGTGTCGCCTCGAGTTTCGCGAGGCGTCCCTGACGTCCCATTTGAAGGTGTCGATTCACTACATCCAACTGCGCAAGCTAATATCAATAATGAGAAACGAAATGATGGCATTGACAATTCCTTGCTGAGAACTGTTGATTGATCTGACGCAACATGTACTCACGCATTTGCCATACCCGATTCCTCCCCGCGATTGGCTATGACTGAGGAGTTCCCCGAAAAGCGGAGTCTTCGTCTTAAAAGCCCCTTTAAAAGCGAAAACATTTTCTCGCGAAACACGCTGCGCAATCTTCCCCGGGGAATTTATTGGTCTATAGTCGCGCTGCGTGCTTCCTGCCCGTTCAATGCTGAGCAGAACGCCCATTGACTGCAGGACCAGCAGCCCGTTGAAGGAAGGGGGACAGGCGATCTCATGATGGTTTTTAAGATGGCCGGAGCCAGTCCCCTTGCTCCAGCAGGTCACTAGACCAACCTACAGCGGACCATCATCAGGCCACAATTGCATACCGAGCAGGGGAGTGGTCATCGTCCACGCTTCGGGCGAAATCGTGCTGTGAAGGTGGAACACAGGCGAGGAACGTGACATTTCGTCTCACCTAAAGTCAGAACGCACTGGATGCAGAATTCAGACAGTGACGGACGGTGGGCGAGAGTACGTAAGTGAGGAGTACTACACACTTCGTACCCATCGTTCGGCCTCATCCTTCTGCGGTCTCGATGTCCGTCGACGGAAGGGGAAATCCTCAACTCGCCGAAGTGAGACGCACCAGATTAACACAGAAGCTGCCGGATTCCGCCTAAAGGCTTCGCACGAGACACGGCCTGCGGCACTTCTGCGTCAGTGCCCCTTCGACGAGAGTCCAGCGAAATGAGAACGCGACGTTCGATGCCGCACTGGCCTGCTCTATAAAACTCTAGAACGTAATGAACGCGGCGAAGAAGCAGACAACGCAGACCGTTGGAAAACACCATAGAATGTGCGAGGACCGCGATCGGCAGCAATCGAAAATTGCGCAAAACGGATTGGCAATCGAATCTCCAATAAAATCGCACGAAGCCAGTGACGCCAATCGTTTGAACTTCGAGAGCAGCCTGTTGATAGAGACGCCGCTGGGCAGCGGCTCTTCGTTTGCTTTTTGCGCTAATCACGAAAACAACAAATTACGAAATCTAGCGCTGGCCTTTTTTGCAACTTGAGGACAACGTAGTCATCCTCATGATTCGCGTCCTGCCCGGCAGGTTATCTCGGTGTCCGTATCGGATTGAACCTCAGCAGGCTGTTCACTGATGCACTGTGCGAGAAATTTCGCGACTGCCGAATCGATAGGTTCCGGGTTCGGCCATTTGAGTATCCGCTCTTGGTTCCGAGCCGGGATTCAATGAGGGCAGTCTCCGAACTCCAGGGGATTTTTGAAAATACTTATAGAGCTTATGAAGATGGCCAGAGCGGCTGATTCGCAGCGCTTTCATTGGACGGGGCTCCTCTTTCTCGGGCTTAGTGCATTTGCTGCAACGTATTGGCTAACTCGCTTGAGTCAGGAACCTGAATCGAAGTTGGATTCGTCGCAGGTGAAAAAGAGTATTTCCGTTGATACGTCACACGCCCCCCCCAAAGAGACACCTCAAGGAATGGTTTGGATCCCAGGTGGCGAATTCCTGATGGGAAATAACGCATCGACCGCTTGGCCCGATGAACAACCCGCACACCGTGTCGCTGTGGATCACTTCTGGATGGATTCAACGGAAGTAACGAACTCGCAGTTTGCTGCATTCGTAAACGCGACTGAATATGTGACGACGGCAGAGAAAGCACCAACCGCGGAAGAAATCCTGGCAAACTCCCCACCCGGAACGCCACAGCCTTCGGCCCAGCTGCTCGTCGCGGGTTCCTTGGTTTTCACCCCAACCGAACATCAGGTGCCGCTCAACGATATTCGACAATGGTGGACATGGACGCCCGGCGCGAACTGGCGACATCCGGAAGGACCAGGCAGCGACCTGCGGAATCGGGATCATCATCCGGTCGTTCATGTTTCATGGGATGACGCCACAGCTTATGCGCGCTGGGCCGAAAAGCGATTGCCCACGGAAGCGGAGTGGGAGTTCGCCGCCCGGGGAGGATTACAACAGCAACCGTACGCCTGGGGCAGCGATTCTTTTTCCGAAACCAAGCCCCAGGCCAATCTTTGGACGGGCTCATTTCCATTCGACAATACAGCGTTGGATGGCTATGCACGAACGGCTCCCGTCGGAACGTTTGCACCAAATGGATATGGGCTCTACGACATGGCCGGCAACGTGTGGGAATGGTGCAGCGACTGGTATGATCGTGATCTCTACAAAGACCGTTTGAAATCTAAGATCACGTCGAACCCTCGTGGCCCAGATCAAAGCCGTGACCCCATGAGACCCTTCATGTCTCAGCGAAGCCAGCGCGGTGGCTCGTTCCTCTGCAATGACAGCTACTGCTCGCGTTACCGTCCGAGTGCTCGACATGGTTGCACGCCGGATACGGGAATGTCGCACGTGGGGTTTCGTTGTGTGATGTCACCCTGACAGCCTGTTGAAGTAACGGAGCCTGGATCCGGCCATATAAAAAACGCCATTCGATCGTGAATGCCAAGGTGCCTGTTGCCTGACTTGAACAGGCTGTTAACGGAAATTGGAATTATTACGCACAGCGGAATGTCGAGTTACGAAAACATCCCACATCTCTCTAATGACATACTAAAGGAAACATCTATGTTTGGGCCGAGACAATTCCGAACGATCGCAGTGTTATCGGTAGGGGCGCTGCTTGGCTTCCTCGCCGCATCGGGCGGCTTAAGCGTCACGGGGCGTGCCGATGCCGCTCGGACCGGAAGCGACACCGCCGATGAGTCAACGGCCAGGGCAATCGGGGTCGAGCTGCCTTGTTGCGATGCGAAACTCGATCGGACGTCGACGTTGGGGCAGTCGATCCAATTGGCAGATGCCAGATCCGCTTTGGCAACTCATAATTTAGGAGTGGCCGCAGCAGCGCAAGTCAGCGGGAAAAAGCCAAATATCCTTGTCCTGTGGGGCGATGACATCGGCGTCCACAACATCAGCGCGTATAACCACGGCATTATGGGGTATCACACCCCTAACATCGACCGAATCGCGAAAGAGGGCGCGCTGTTCACCGATTCCTATGCTCAGCAGAGCTGCACGGCGGGTCGAGCTTCGTTCATTCTCGGTCAGCATCCGTTCCGCACAGGCTTGTTGACCATCGGAATGCCTGGCAGCCCACATGGTATCCCCGACTGGACGCCGACCACCGCTGACCTACTCAAAGAGCAAGGTTATGCAACGGGGCAGTTCGGAAAGAATCACCTTGGCGATCAAGACAAGCACTTGCCTACGCTACATGGGTTCGACGAATTCTTCGGCAACCTGTACCACCTGAATGCCGAAGAAGAGCCGGAAACGTACTACTACCCGAAAGATCCCGAGTTCAAAAAGAAGTATGGTCCCCGCGGCGTGCTCCACTGCACTGCCGACGGCAAAGGCGGACAGACCGTTAAGGACACCGGTCCGCTGACCTCGAAGCGCATGGAAACGATTGACGAGGAAGTTCACGAGAAGGCGATGGACTTCCTCGATCGCACCGTCAAAGCGAAGAAGCCGTTCTTCCTGTGGTACAACAGCACCCGCATGCACGTCTGGACGCACCTCAAGAAGGCGTCCCAAGGCAAGACCGGCATCGGACTCTATCCCGATGGCATGGTCGAACATGACGGCTTCGTCGGTCAAGTCCTGAAGAAACTCGATGATCTGGGGATTGCTGACAACACGATCGTGGTCTATGGCACTGATAACGGTGCAGAAACAGCATCGTGGCCGGACGGCGGCATCACCCCGTTCCACGGCGAAAAGGGGACGACTTGGGAGGGTGGTCTCCGCGTTCCCATGATCGTTCGCTGGCCTGGCGTGATTAAACCCGGAACGATCGTCAACGAGATCTTCTCGCAAGAAGACTGGATGCCAACGTTCTTGGCCGCCGCGGGAGAACCGAACATCGTCGGCAAGCTGAAGGACGGTTATAAGGCCAACGGCAAGACGTTTAAAATCCATGCGGATGGCTATAACTTCCTACCTTACTTCAAGGGCGAAACGAAGAAGGGGCCTCGCGAAGAAATTCTCTACTTCGGCCAGGGTGGCGAATTGAACGCCGTGCGTTGGAACGATTGGAAGGTCAACTTTGCCGTGGTGGACGGGAACATCGCGACCGGTACCCGCAAAATCACTGGCTGGCCGTTGATCACACACCTCAAAGCCGACCCTTATGAGAAGATGGCGCTTGAGTCAAGTATGTACATGCGCTGGTATGGAGACAACATTTGGTTGTTCGTGCCCGTACAAGCTCAGATCAAAAACTTCCTGGTCACAATTCCGCAGTTCCCGTTCCAACAAGGCAGCAGCCTGAATGCGGCCGGGATCAACTATCAGACACTCAAAGCGGCTGAAGCCCTCAAGCGATTGAATGACCTCGAAACGCTCGGAAATCCCGCAAATTGATTTGCGAATGACGAGTACAGTCAAAAATCCGCATCGATAGGCCCTTCGAAACTCTTCGGGGGGCCTATTTGCTTATAGCGGTTCGATGTTGCACGTCGTTGAATCGCTTGTCATCGCGGCCGAAAAGAGTCGGACCGATGTGACGGTGTCGTTCGGACCGAATTTTGTGCGGTAGGATTGCATCGATTCGTTGAATGGGAACAACCACGGCTTCGATCCAAAATCATCCGTTGGTACGACCTTGCTCCCGGGACAGGGCAAGTGATGATTTCGCTCTATGGATCAGGTCTTCTTTCATTCGCATCGATCGTACAGGGCCTGCTTGCCCATTCTGCCGGACGACACGCTGATCGTTAGAGCTGCATGTTGACTCGCACTCCGTAAACAACGGAATCGGTCGCGATCGAGGTCCCTGGATTGATGTACTGAATGTCTGGACTGATATCCATCCAAGGATTGACTTGAAACTTGTAGTACGCTTCGACGCCAGCTCCGTCCCGTGGGCCAAAAATCGCCTGAGGCAGCGGGCCAAATTGGTTACTCGCGCCGACAAAGTACCAGCCGACACCAAACTGATCGCCACGTTGCCTTCCAACGGGGCTGTAACCTCCAACACCGGCGCTCAGGAAGTATTGGACAGGGGTCGGATTTCCATCACTGATGGAGGCTCGCCCAAAGACACCGTAGCCGCGTCCCGGTTTGTCCGTGTATTGCACCAGGTATTGATCAAAGCCGTAGTAGAGTGTATACGAGTCATTGAGCGTCGGAAAACCGGGGACCGTTGGCTCGGGGTAGACGCCTGGGGGAGGCTCGGCAAAGTTCAGATTCGTCAGTGCGACATGTTTCCAAATCGCCCCCACATGCTGATCGCCCTTCTTGTCAAAAAAGTTTGTTTTCAGCTTCACTTCACCTCCGACAATCACGCCCTTCGAGAACAGGTCGCCCAGGTTGTTGAAGAAATCCCTGGTTCGATCCTGGGGATCATAGACGTAGGCAGTCATTACTCCCCACTCTCTCGGCATCGCCGCACCCGCAGTGAATGAGGTGTAGGGCAGACCGAGCAGAAATGCGGGATTGGCACAAAACGCTTGATTCATGAACTGCTGCGTGCCATTCCCACCCGCGAACTCATCCACATCGGCGGCGCCTGGCAGCACTTTTTTTCCGGCGAAGACCACCAACTTTTCTGACAGTGGCTGGGTGATCACGAAATTGGTCAGGAACAGATCGCCGGGATCGTTCGGCGCCGTTGGAAGGAACGCACCAAACACAGCCGGAGCAAACGCCCCAGTATTCAGTGAGACGTTGGAGAACTGTCCATACCAATGCTCTGCTGTTACCAGCAACTTGCCATGGGGCAGCCCACCGAACTTCTCTAAGTCCACGATCGCATTGTATGTGCCGCGCCCCGTGTACTTGAACGTGTCTCCAGTTCCTAAAAGCGGAACCGGAGAAGTACGGATGCCGCCGTCGACCCCGAACGCGAATTGCGTTGACTGCCCAGTAAACGTGATGCCGGATTTCTGCAGGTTTGTGCGCTGGCCGCACCAGTCGCCTGTCAGAGTCGGACGCGCCCAAATATCGCAATCGTCATCACAAAAGACCGACGGCCTGCAACTCTGCTCTGTCGCAACGATCGATGTGGGCGCATCAACAAGATCAGACGCCGCATCAATCAATTCCGCCTGCGCAAACAATTGCCGGGAGCAGACGAACAAGCATAGAAGGAGCTGGCAACTTCGAATGTGTAAATGAAACATGCTTGTCATTCGCTCCGAATCCGTTCCGTGGGAAGTTCACCGTTCACAGGTCGCGGACTGGCTCATTTTCCCGCAGTAAAGCGAAGGATTACGCCAGTCGATGCACTGTGGATTCCAATTGCACCTGGGAAATGTGCCTGTCCCCCTCTCTTCGAGCTGTAAACGGTTACCGTGGGAATCGCACATCGAGAGAGAAGATGTGCTCGACGACAGACAGTTCCATCGGCGTGAACGGAAATCCAGTTTCACGCGTTGCAATTCAATGTTTGCCAGATGGTCAAAAGCGCAACGGAAATCGTTGCAAGCACGTTACAATCGCAACAATTCAACCGGTTAGAAGAAGATCTGAATCTGCGACCGTACGAGAATGCCGGTCTGTCCCGCCTGATAATTCGTGCGGTTCTGATCAGCCGGTGAATGGTCTAGCCAGGCAGCATCGAGTGTGAAACGCAGATTTTGCTTCTCAGGAAGGAAGAACCAGTTGAAGCCGCCCGCATATTCCGCACCTGTTCCAAACGGGCCTGTGACGTGCGAGGTGCGGACGTAGGGTTCCAGCTTTTGCGGAATGACAAAATATCCGGCCTGGGCGAAGCCGCCGAATTGATAGATGGACGATTGAGGAATCGAACTTGTGGCTCGCAGAGCAAACAGATTCTGCGAATAGAATTCTCCGCTCAGACTGAACCCTCGGTACTTGTACGCAAAATCGAAACTGGCGAGACCAATTTTGAACGCATTCAACGTGGTGCCAGGTGCCAATGCACCGGTTTGCGTAATCAGTGTGCCGTCAGAAAGTCGAATCGGCGAGTTTTCCGGGACCGTCGAACCTCCCTGCGGTCCCTCCTCGGGAGCATACGTCAGGCTCGTTCCAACCCGAATCGCGGGTTCTGCATGCCATTCAAAATCGGAATAGCCCCGTCCGAAATCACCGAAAGGTTCGCACCAGATGGACCCCGAAAAGGCCATCAGCGAACTGAGTTGCTGCGGGGTCGAACCAAGGGTATTGAACCCGTTGGACATCATGACATGGTAAAATACACGATCGGCTGGTTCGCCTGTGGCCCAGATTCCCTGGCTTAGGCTAGGACGAAAGAAGGTGGTTGCCATCGATCGATCGACACCCTGCGTATCGACGAATGAGAGAAGCCATTCACGCCCCCCAGGAACTTTGCTCTGCCCGGCATAAATGGTAATCGTCCGATTGAACCGCCAGGCAAGCCAATACGCCCGAAAATTGATCTGATTACTACCAACGGTGTTGTAGTCAATATTGAGGTTGTATAAGAGTTCTTTACGAAACGTGAATCCCGAGAAGATCAATCGCCCTCGCGGAATCTGAAAGCTACTCATATTGCTCAACGGCGTCACAGTCCCCGCGCTATCGGTCCAATCCGGTTCTTCCCGTGAGAAACCGGTATACCGTATCTGATTCTGCCCATTGATCTTCAATTCAAACGGAGACTGCTCGACATCTTTGGGACGTACCACAAAACCGCGATCATAGCTGGCAAAGTAATTCGCAGGATCGCCGCCAGCACTGGAGCGGACAGAGCTTCGATCCAACGGAAATTCATCCGCCGTGTCGAAACGGGGTGATCCAAATCGTGATGAGGAATTTCGGTCTGTGGGATCGTTCGTCGGGACTGCACCGAACAAAGAGTCGCTCGTCGAAGATGGAGGAATCGGTGCACCATCCGCATCAAAGGGCGTTCGCACCGGATCGCCTTGAAATGATAGGCGTTGAATCTGGGACGAAAGTCGCTGATTCTCTTCACGCAGCGCTTGTTGACTTTGCTCGAGCTGAATGATCCGCTGCTCTACTGAGATTGAGTCCGTCTCAAAAGGCGCATCAAACTCAAAGGAAGTCGGCAATTCCGCCCGGCAGGGAGACGCGTTTAAAAGAAAGAGAAATGCCACCGCGGATAAAATTGAGCCAGTTCTCTGGCGTCGATGCACCCAGAGAGTCATCGCTCTAAGCCCCTAACAGCCGGTTGAAGTAACGGGGACTGGCTCCGCCCCGATTCACAAACGCCATGACATCGTGAATGCCAAGGTGCCCGTTCCCTTTACTTCAGCAGACTGCAAATACTCTTGGATTCGTGTATGAAGTGAAGTCCCGAGCGGATTCTGAAATTCTTATTGGGAGCGATGTCGCTCGTAAGGTAACCGTTTACGCGCCGGGGACTGGCTCATTTTCCCCCGGCAAAGCGAAGGCTTACCCTTGTCGATCCACTGTGGATTCCAATTGAACCGGGGAAATGTGCCTGCCACCCTCTCTTCGGGCTGTGAATGGTTACGTTCGTAAAGAACTGAATTGCGAACGAGACCAAGATCAAATGATCACCAACGTGAGGCTTAAATTTTCATCGTCTGAGATTCGCGTCAGGCATTAACGAAAACTCCGAATGTATCGGTACGCATTTCCACATTGGTGATCAGACTTCATTTTCGCGGTGTCACTCCCGCTAGAGCTTGCGCAATCCCACATGGCGCACATTCGTTGCATGTAGAACAATCGTTAGAGGACAAGATATTTCGGACCGTTATCATCAGTGCCGTGGATAAATCCTGTACGAGCGTTCTCGCGAGCATCCGATGATCCGATCGAGCTTGCATACAAATTCTCAAGCATGCTGGGCGCCAAAGTTTCTTTCGATCGCCCGCACAATCCATTTTTTGCAAGGATGCTAAACATGGCTTTCTCCGATTTCATCGCAGGTCCGCAACTTCGACATCAATCGATGAATGTCGCCCTCGCCTTCGCAATGTTGCTGGGGATCGCTCGAGGCGGGCAAATCGACCAAGAAAGCGTCTCCGCGTCATACGCATCCGAGAATACGCCTATCGATATGAAGGCAGTCTTCACAGACATCGATTCACACGCCGCATCGAACAAAGGCAAGCCAACACTGTTAAGGCTAGTCTCTCAACCAACACCACCCGAGATCCCATCGTCGTCGTTAGAGAGTCAAACACCGACGAAGCCAATTTATAGGATGCAAGACCCGGGCTTCCAACAGGCGGAAGGAAATGCACTTGCTGGCCCCTCGGCGACTCGCGGAACCTGGGTCTTGCTTGCTCCATACGGATGGATTGCGGGGATGAACGGACAGGTTGGAGTAGGCGGACGGACGGTGGATATTGATATTACGCCTGGCGAAGTTCTCTCGCATCTCGGTAGCGTGGATGGAGCCTTGATGCTGCACAGCGAAGTCGGGAGAGGGGACTGGGGATTCATCCTCGATGCGAACCTGATTCGGGCCGGAACTTCAGTCACGACGGTACCCGCCCAAGTCGACGTCACCCTTCAACAAACAATGATCGAAGCCTTGGGAATGTACCGCTTGGTCAATCTGTCTGACTACCTGGTCGAAGGAAAGTCACTGTCAGTCGATCTTCTGGCAGGTGGCCGATTCTACGAGTTTTCAAACATCTTGACCGTTCGCCCCTTCGATCCGCTTCTCCCAACGGTCCCTCTTAACCTCTCCGCTTCTTGGGTCGACATGGTCCTCGGAGGACGGACCGTGATTCCGGTCACGAATTCCCTCGACGTGTTCGGCCGTGCCGACATTGGAGGCTTCGGAATCGGCAGTTCGTCGACACTTGCATGGAATCTCATCGCAGGAGTCGATTGGAAAATGACCTCGTGTTCATCGTTGATTGCTGGCTACCGCGAGCTGAATATCAACAAGTCTGGTGGCGTCGGTGGAACCGCCTTCGATTTCAACGCGAAAATGTACGGACCGTTCATGGCCGTCTCGTTCCAGTTCTAACAGCCGGTTGCATTACACCCTCGCGGACAGAATCCCACGATGGAACCTGTCCTGGCGGACGAAACGGATTAAAGATCGATTCCGCTATCAGGGTCAGGCGCGAAACGAGACAGTCCCGCGGAAACAAAGACATACAGGCTCTGATGCAGCATCAAATGCGTGCGACAGCCCAAGGCTACGTCAACAGGCCGAAGCGACAAAAGAATCCTGTCGACAACGTGTTGGTACCATCGATACTCAGAACCGTTAAAGGCGTTTGAGGTGGAACAGCCTCTTTATTGACAATTCGACCATTCACCATAAGTCATTAGCCGAGGCGGGGCTCGAACCCGCACGTCCCTATCGGGACACAGGATTTTAAGATTTCTGTGCTTTTGGCCCGGATGGGTGTGAGCCTTGGAAGATAGGCACCCGGGATGAAGAAAGGGGCAGGTTCGCTCAACCTGTGTATTGCTGCTGAATTCGGCAGAAATCGAGGCAGGGCCGCGCGGTAGGTAACGACGTCGCCAGGCTTTTCAGTTCTGGGGGCGAGCGGAAGAACTATCGATCACCCGAATAGAACACTGTTCGCTATTTTGGTATCTGTGTTTGATGTCAATCGATGTCTAGGGCTCTGAGAAAGTGGAGGGACGAGTGACGACTGATGCGCTGCAAACCATGTCTCTTTTCAAAGCCGCCTCAGAAATTTTTCGCGAGGAGATCACAAGCAAATCGATCACGTGTGAAATTACATTTGCTTTGTCAGGAGATTCAGGCGAAGACCACAACTGCCTCGGATGCAACTTCCTAAGTCATACACAACTACTCGGAGAGCTTCTTGAAATCGCATCAGAACAGAGTCTGATCGCTTACGAACAATGGATTTCTCTAGCCTGTCACCCCATCAATGCGATCTGGGAACAAATGTCCGATGTTTTTGAAATGATCTCCCTTCCTGAGAGCTACAAATGTCGAAATTTTCAAACCTTCATTCGCCTTCGAAAGTGGACGAATTTCTTCAAACATCCAAAAGAATTTGGCTGGCTTGTGCACCATCCCAATTATTGCATCGAATCACTGAATGAGGCCAACCGCTACACTGGTTTAGAGGGGTATTTGATTGTTGATGACACATTTGTTGGCGAATTCTACTCGGCGAATCGCGCGAAAGGACTCGCGAACAAATTCAAACAGCATCAACAAACTACCGTTGTCATCGTGCCGAACATTCAGATGTTGATGCCAAACCTCTGCAGTGAAATCAGAAAGTTTGTAGATATTGTGACGAAGAACCCTGTTTACTTTGAGATCCTTCGCGACGCAGCGACACTTACTGATTTTTTCGAACACCAGTGGCCACATGAAGCGTCTTTCCGCGATACGGAAGTTGCATCAGAACGAGAGCCGGTAGTAACGTGCTTTTTCAACGCAGTCGAAGGGAGTGGTGAGTACAGCGGCAAGTTAGTCTGGAGTTTCGACGAAGAAAAATCGACGATCGGCAAGGATACCTGGAAACGGACGCCGTATGCGTCATACGAAAGGTTCTGTGCGGACCATGGTCATCCACTTACTATCGCAGAAATCTTGCAAGTGTATCTGTACCCAAAAGATCTAAGAGCGATCGAGCGGGCTAGCCGTAAATGATGCAGCTCTCGATGAACAGAACGGGCTACCAATCTCGATTCGGCCCGTCCGCACCACTCCATAGACGACGAGTTGCACGTCGATAACGCCGCGGCCTGATGCCAGCGGCGTTGTTCCATCAGAATTATTGACGACAGCTCACATCGAAGAGTTCGTCCAATCGTTCGGCCGCGATCTCGCAATTCGCCTCTTCGCGTTCAATTCCAGCACCAAATCGACCTGTCTTGGCGGCGGCGACGAGTGTCGTTCCACTGCCCGCAAAACAGTCGATGAGTGATTCACCTTGCGGGCAGAAATCGACAAGTTTCACCATCAATTCTGTGGGTTTGCCGACGATGTGGAACTTGTCCGCGTGCCGAACGGGTTCATGGTGGCAGCCTGGAAATGGACCAGCATCTTGCCGAGGTCGGCATTTGCCGTTTTTACCCCAAACCAGGTACTCACATTGGTGACGCGCATAGCCTTTGTGCGGTGATCGAGATCCGCCGCCTTTGTCCCATGCGATCAAACCGCGCCATGTGAAATCGGCAGCCTGAAACGCATCTGTCAAAGACGGCAACTGTCGCCAATCGGTGAACACCAAGCCATAGCCACCATCTTTCAATAAGCGGCGGCAAGCTGACATCCAGAATACGGACCAGGTCACGAATGAACGTTGATCTTTTGCATCGCCTGAGAATGTCGGCCGTCCCAGTGCGTTCCCGTTGTGGCAATACTTGTCGACCGGATCAGCCGTTTTCGCTGACGATGATGCACCGCCTGAGCAATAAGGTGGATCGGTCAGCATGACGGAGAATGATTTGGGCGGAAGTACCGGGAATACTTCGTGGCAATCACCGTGGTAGATAGAGATGCCTGCTCGTTCGTAGTACGGCTTCATGTTGTTCCTTCAACGTGAGTGGTCGTAACAACCGTCACAACCCACATGGGTGTGACAATGGCTGATGAATTGGCCACGTCGAAGCGGTGGACCACGAGCGAAAAAGAAACGTCGACCTATGTTTGCGCATGACATAACGCGGCCCTTGGTGGGACGTGCATGTCGGCCTGCTCATAGGTCGACGTGTTAGACCGGTCGCAGGTTCCAGCCCGCGACCGGTCGTTTCATTTATTATCTGCCAGCGGATGGATACGCTGCGCATTTTGGTGTGTCCCAGCGCTGATCGTTTCTTAGGGAGTGGTTCTGGAGTGATTGTTTTCGACATCCGCACCGACGACTGCCATTCTGATTTCATTGCGCGTGTGAACCGAGACCTAGAGAGTGAGGCAGGCAAATCCTATCTGGCCCGTTTCGGCCCTGTGTGCAGCCCGCAGTGGTGGGCCTGCTTCGACCGCGGCGAATTTCGCATACAGGTTCAGTGCGGACTAGTGACTCACGTCGGCCCTCGGATCAACGACGTTAAAGAGGAGGAGGACGTGATCGAGATTGATTGCGCAGGCTCGCTCGTAGTGATTGATCGCGTCGAACATTGGGCCATTCATCCGATTCGTATCGGCGACGTCATCACG
>NZ_JH636435.1:2522603-2532428 GCF_000255655.1 Schlesneria paludicola DSM 18645
GGCGTGATCAGCCTGGCGGTTTCGTTACTCGGCGGCCTGGTCGATTTGCGTGTGCAAGTCGCCACGCTTCGCACCGAGGTTGCGTCCTTACGTCGTGACTTCGACCGACCGCAAAGGGTTGCCCATGTCGACCGCTCCGCAGAAACACAAGCCGCCCACGGTCGGCATCAAGGCCCCGAGATCGTACCACCGCTGGTATCGCCTACGGGCCTGGTGGGGGCCGGTCGGCCTGCGAGCCAACCAGCTCTCGAAAGAGCCGTTGTGCCAGGTGTGCCAGCTCGCGAACCGAATCCGCCCAGCGACCGACGTCGACCACATTCGACGTCACGGCGGGAAATGGTCCCTTTTCTTCGACGCCAGCAACTTACAGTCGCTTTGCAAATCATGTCATAGCGAGAAGACCGCGCGCGGCGAGTGATCGCCTGCAGCATCGTCATCTCTGGCGGGGTGCATCACATGGGCAAGCGTGGACCAGGCAAGACGCCCGTCGCGACATTGAAGCAACGGGGCACGTTCCGAGCTGATCGTCATTCCGATGAAGTCGACGAGCAGCTCGGTCCCTCATTGCCAGATCCGCCGCCGCACTTCGACGCGGAGCAGATCGAACTGTGGAACAAGATCGGCGGAAAGCTCGCGGCTCGCGGCTTGATGACCGATCTCGACGCCCAGGCGTTCGAGCTGCTGATCGCCAGCTACGTGGGCATGCTGCAAGCTCAAGACGCACTGGCTGCCGATGACCTGATCGTCTACGTGGGCGAACAGTCGACACCGATGGCCAACCCGCTTGTGAACATCATCGCGAAGAACACCGCGATGCTGAAATGGTGCCTCACTCAGTTCGGCTGCACTCCATCGGCCCGTACCGGCATCAACCCCGCGAAACGCATCGAAAAGACCATCGATCCAATGGCCGCGTTGTTGGCTGGTACATCTGCGAGCAAACGACCCGAAAAGTGTACCACCCGGAAAAAGGCGAAGTCATGAGTGAAGAACGCGGCTTCATTTCGTTGAAGGCAGACGGCCACACCTGGCTGTTCGCGTTCGATCCCAGCCCGCGCAGCCTTATGGCGTTATTCGACGTCCTGATCGAATACGAACGTGATCCGGAAAGCGGGTTCACCAGTTGGCACGCAACGCAAGTTCTACGAGGCCTCGCCCATCACCTGTGCGCAAATGCCGAGTCTCGGCGAACCGCAGGGATCTTGAGCGGTATTGCGACGACGTCCTAGCGAAAAAGGTTGTCGTCGGCACGCTCGAACGTGCGGCCGTCGAACGATACCGGCATGACTGTGACACCGCAGGCGCTCGCGGCATCTACTGGGACGATGACGATTTCGAACGAACGATTTCGTTTGTTCAGCTTTTGAAGCATTCGACCGGGGAATTCTGCGGCCACCCGTTCATTCTGAAGCCCTGGCAAAAGTTCGTCGCCGGGAACCTGTTCGCCTGGAAGAACAAGGACACCGGTTTCCGCCGGTTCCGCGAATGCTTCATCAGCATGGGACGCGGCAACGGTAAGTCGCCGTTCATGGCTGCCCTGGTCAACCGCCTCTATCTGCTAGACAACGAACCTCGATCACAGTTCCAGCTCGCGGCAGTCGAACGGGCCCAGGCCGAGATCGTTTTCAACGAGATCTACGAGCAGCTCAAATCGCAACCGGCCTTCGGCGATCGCTTCAATTACTACCGCGCGAAACACGGCAAGAAGTCGATCGTCGACAAGATCCTCGGCGGTGTGATCGAGCCACTCGGGAGTGAAGGCCGCGACGGTTACAACCTGCTTGGCTACGTCGCCGATGAGATCCACGCCTGGACCGAAGAGCATCAGGCCCTCTGGGAAAAACTCGAATCGTCCATGCGAAAGCGACGGCAGCCGCTTGGGATGGTGATTTCGACGGCTGGCGATGACCGCTCGAAGTTGTGGCTTCGCGTCCACAAGTTCAGCTCTCAGATCGCTCGAATGTTGATTCAGGAAGATCGTCACTTCTCGTTCATCTGTGAAATCGACGAGGACGATCGGAAGGCCTCGTTGTACGACGAAACGTCCTGGCGGAAGGGAAACCCGAACCTCGACATCAGCGTCAAACGTGAGGCTTTGCGGCTGATCGCGAACAAAGCGAAGAACGATCCCGTCTGTTTCAACGAATGGTTGCGGTATCACATGAACGTCCGCGTCCGGTCCGTCACGAAGGTGATCGATCACGCGATGTGGATTGCAGGAGGATCCGCGCTACCCGATTTGACCGGAAGGCACTGTCACGGCGGCCTCGATCTTGGCTGGCGAAACGACCTAGCCTCGTTTTATCTCTGCTTCCCGCTCGACAAGAAGCGTTTCGCCTTCAAAGGCTGGAACTGGCTGCCTCGCCACGGCGGCCGTGATCTGACCGCCGCCCCGTGGCCGCAGTGGATCGAACAACGAAATGTCACTCCGACCGATGGCGAAGCGACCGATCCGGAAGCCATCTACGAACGTCTGAAACAGGTTCGTCGAGACTATGCCATTTCGTCCGTGGCACTCGATCCGAATAACGCCAGGGCGGTCGGTCTGCACCTGGTCAACAACATGGGGATGAGCGTGTTCGACTTCGGTCAGAACGGTCAGTCCTACAACGAACCGATCCGCGAATTTCTTACCGCCCTGGGTGAAGGCCGCATCCTCCACGACAACGACCCCGTGCTGGCCTGGGCTGCCGACAACCTGGTTCTGCGCACCAATTCGGCCGGCTTAGTGATGCCAGCGAAAGATCAGGCGGACGAAAAGATTGATCCGATCGTCGCCGCCTTCATGGCGTTCGCCCGTTGCTTGTATGGCGATCCCGTGAGTTCCGGACCTCGGATCAGGAGTTTGTGATGGTCATGGTCAAAGTGATGCAGATCAATTGGAAGACGTCGGGCCTGGGGTTCTGTGGTTTGCTGACCTCGGTCGGAGCACTCGGCACCGACATGCTCTCGGGTAACTACAGCACGATCGTCATGCACCTGCCCGCGATCGCCGCGTCGTTGGGACTGATGTTCGCCAAGGACTCGACCGCCGCAGGTAAGTAACGACCGTCACCGCTCGATCTGGGCAACCCTCAAATTTGTCGATTCTGAAAAGGAACTTTCATGTCGAAAACTCGCGTTGTCCAGATCGTTGTCGGTGCTTTGGCGTCCGTGCTGCTGTTGGTCGGTGCGTTCGCAAATTTTGCCAGGCTGCAATCGCGATCAGAAGCGCCGGGCCTGGTCGACTACCTGCTCTACGTTGCCTCCTTTGGCCTCCTCGGCCTGGCTGCCCTCGCTGTGGTCATCGTGGTCGCCGTTGTGGCCGTGCTTTCGAATCGTGCGGCCCATCCGTCGGGAGATCACTCGCCAGATCTGACGGGGCTGCATGCGAAGAAAGAACCAGAATCGGACGTGTTTCGAAATCAACTGAACGAAGAGTTCAAAGAGGCTCTTGCCGTCGACGCGAAACGCACCCGGATCTGGAAGATCATCGACGAACTCTCCGACGCTCTGCGGGATGACGACGCCGGATCAGACGCCCTGTTCATCGTTCGCGAGCGATTCCACAAGCTGCAGTTCGGTCCGACGCCTCACCAGGCGACGGAATCCACCGAAGACGATGAAAAGCCCGCCCCCACGAAACGGGCGGCTTCCTAACCGCAAATACCCCGTGAGAAGGCCCCGCCGATTGTCGCGAGACGTCGGCGGGGCCGAGTGTCTTCTGAGGTTTTCATGCGAACTCTTGCAGCCAGGAAAAAGACGATGCGTATCAAAGGTGCTTTCCTAGCGATTCTGACGGCAATTTGGTGCGTGATTTGGTGCCTGGGCTGTGCTCCCGTCGATCCACCAGCTCGCAAGGACGCTCCGAAGCCACCGATCGTCGTGGAATCACCCGTCACCGTAGCGGCCCGCACGGCCTTCCGTGCTCGTGATGCGGCCTATGCCGATCAATTGGAAGCCCTGGCGAACGACGTCGAAGGCGGACAAGTGAAATACGACGCCAAGCTCAAGCAACGGCTGGAAGACGCCAAATTGCGAGCTGCCGATGCCGCAAAGTCCGGTCTCTCGAAAGTCATGGCAGACGAATTCGGGGAAAACGCCCTGGCCAATCCCGCCAACGTTGCAAAGTCGCTGCGAGCACTCGCCGCCGCGCTCAAATGAATCGTGGTTCCCTCTCGTGTGACGCGTGTTTTGGCCATTTTGGAGTGAACCATGCTCGGTTACCGACAAGATCGTGAAGATTGGGACTACTTGCGGGCAAACGCGAAGGCATTCCCCGCGAACTGCTGTGCCACCGGCGAGATCCCCGACGACTTCCATCCGCAATTGCGAACGAAGAACCAGAAACAGACCAATTCGTGCGTTGGCCACGGTCGATCGACGATGTTCGCTCACCTGAATTGGCTCATCACCGGCGAAGAGGTCGATTATTCCGCCTGGTACGCGTATCTGGCCGCCCAGCGTGCCTGCAACATGTTTGGTGTTGATGAAGGGGCAACCTTGGCGGGTGCGATGGCCAGCGGTGGCTGTTGTCGCGAAGACACGCTCCGCTTCCCTGGCTATTACACGACGTCCATGCCAGCGGCAGCCGTCACCGAGGCCAAAGAACACCCGATTCTTCAGTTCAGTGAATTGCGTGGCTACGACGCGATATGGCGATACACGTCGACGCACCAAGGGCCGGTCCTAATCGGCACCGAATGGTACGAAGGCCACGCTCGACTTGGGAAAGACGGGTTGGAATCCAAGGCGAGCTGCTTGCGCGGATCGAGCCTCGGTTATCACTGCCGCTGCATCATCGGTTGGTCACCGCGACGCGATAGCCTCGGCCGTCGCTGGCTCCGATGCAAGAACTCCCACAGCACTGAATGGGGCAATCAGGGCGAATCGGAAATCGAACCGGCCCTGGTCGACGAATGGGCCAACGATCGATTTGCAGCGTTCTTCGGTGCCAGCGAATCGCGGCCGTTCGAGCCCCGTCCCGTGAACTGGCTCAATCATCAGTGGATTCCCGTCTGATCGTTTCACGGGATTGTCAAATCGTCTCACAAGGAAGCGAGAGATCATGTCGAAATCGTATCCCGTGCCAGGCCTCGGCCTGTTGTTCGTCATCGGCCTTAGTTTGCTCATTGCATCGTGCGCTCCGTCACCGGCCTTTCCGTCGCCGCCCAAAGAACAGAAGCGGTGCGTCGTACTCGTGGGGGCAACTTGGTGCGTTCCCTGCAACACGGTCAAGGACAACGTGGTGCCAGAGCTGGTGAAGCTTGGCCTCAGTGTCGCGGACGCCAACAAACGATCCGCCGTCGACATTCACCTGGCCGACTATGACCACGATCAGGGGATTCTGAAGGAATGGGGCATCACAGCCGATCAAGTACCGATGCTCGTTGCGTTTGAATCTGGAAAGCAAGTCGATCAACGATGTGGCAGCCTGGGCGTCAACGATTTCCTTGCGTTGCTCGGTCGCACGGACTTGGGCAAACCTGCAAAGCCGGTCGACCCTCCCAAGCCAATCGTGCCAGCGGAACCGGTGGCCACCATCGTCAAGCCTGACGAGGCGGTACCAGCGGCGACGAGCACGTGGGATCAAATCACCGAGTTCATTGGCACTGACACCGCGACGGTCACGATTACGGTGCCGAATGGTCGCAAGATCAAGATTCCCGACGCCAGGGCGGTCGTCACGTTTCCGCTGACACTGACCGCTCACGTCAAGGTCGTCGGCGATTCGCTACAGATCGATTTCGACAAGCCGTTGCTGAAAGCCGAAGCCACACGCTTGGGAATCCGCCTGGGGACCGAGATTCCCTCGGCGAATCTGACCAAGGACAGGTTCACGGCGCAAACCGCCTTGGGACTTCCGTTCATCTGGCAATTGAAAACGCATCCATTCGGTTGCGATGAAATTGAAGGATCAAATTCCAGTTGCTATTGATTGGCTGAAGCGCTCGAACAACATGATTCTCGGAGACCCTGTTAGTTCGTCGGAAATATCATCGTTTTATGTCGCTCATTTGAGGAAGCAACATTCCCGCCATCGCTTGTTCCCATGCTAAACATGATTCGATCCCGGGCTCCCCAACTTGCGAAAATGATGTGTCCCAGAAGACTCTCACAGAATGAGGAAAGCCTCCGAGAAATCACTCAGAGGCTTTTCTCATTAGCCCGCCTCGAACTTTTGATTTGCCAAGAAACGAACGAAGAGCGTTCGATCACCACGTCACGAACTGTTGGTTAATCAGTTGCGATCTCTGGTGCAAGCTTGGCATCACTTGACTTCTATGAACTTTTTCCCATTACATACATTACACGTAATGTTATAGGTTCCGTGATTACAGCATGGACTATATGTCATCGTATCGTCAGGGGTGGTGTTAGGTCCTTCGCCGGGACACCAAACAACTTTTGTTCCCCTACAACGGTTACACGTTCCTATCCGAAACGGCGCGTCATATCCAGTTCCATCGCAAATCTTGCATTTGATTGTCCCAGATCCTGCACACGTTGTACATTTTCGGTTCAATAATCCAGTGCCCTTGCAATTGAGACAAAGCTGTTTAGTTATAGTGTTTGTGGCTTCCGACACCTTTGCTTTTGCTTCAGCAGCTTCATTCCGAGCCTTTTCGAGATCGTCTTGCAACACTTTTATTTGTGCATTTAAATCTCCACTATCCGGCTTGCTCGTTCCTTTCGAGCAGCCGCACGATAACGTTAGCATAATCAACTGGATGGTAGCCATTCTTCGATGCATCTGTTTCACTCCTGCAATTGCGGCACTACATTCAGAACGCTAGAACACGCTCCTCGGATCAAAAAGACGACAAGTTGATCCAACATTCGGTCAATTCTTTCTGGATCTCGCATTTCTGCTTTTTCTCAATTTCTCGATCGCTTTATGTGGCAGGGCCTGCTGTTCTGAACATTAGGCATAGCCGATTCCGCAGTGCGCATCAATTCTCAATAGTGTGACGACGCTCCTAACCTCGTCAGACTGGATCGGTCTAATATTCGTTATTGAACTATGATCAGGATGTATCGAGAATGCAAAGTACAGGATTCGAGCCGGTGAGTCCTAGTCTAAAAGCGCGTTGTTGTGCTGCCGTTGGCATCGACCAGAATTCGGAACGTGCCGCGGTGATCGAGCGGGCCGCGTCGATCGCTGATGCCTGGTACGAATCCCACCCAATGCCGATGGGCTGTGCCAAGGCTGCTGAACGCCATCACAAGGCGTGCAGCTCACATGTCAGCAGCGAAATCCGGCTGGGCTGTGGTGTGATCACCTGGCTGACGATCGTCAGCTGCTTGTTCTCGATCTGTTACACAGTCTGGAGCTGGCGACGCGAGGTTGAAAATGATCGATAATCAGCGAGAGGAACAAAAACCGAAAGGCGGCTATCCGAAGATAGCCGCCCCGTTTAACGGCGAGGGCGGGATTCGAACCCGCGGTACACCGAGGTGTACGCCAGCTTATCAGGCCGGCACGATAAACCACTCTGACACCTCCGCAGTCACTTTTGTAAGAGAAATGACTGCGGAGAGGCCACAGCGGAATTTTACCATCGAATACGCAGAAAGTCGAGACGGAATTGTATAAATTCGGTTCTTGCGCAGCTGGACTGCATCTGGTGAAGGGATTCACCAATGCTCAATCGCTTGCGCTCGTTCGCCGCCAATAGTTTTGCGTCATTCGCCCGAGGTATGGGTTACACCGAATCCATCATGGCCGCCCGGGTGCCTGGCGTGCCGAACACGCAGTCCCGAGTGGCGGTCAATGAACAGACCGCCCTTCGGTACGCGGCCGTCTACGCCTGCATTCGCTGCATCAGCGAGACCAAAGGCTCGTTGCCGATGGAAGTCATCGAGACTTCGAAATCCGGCAAGGAAACCGTCACGAAGCTGCATCCCGTCGCGCAGCTCTTGCAGTACGAACCGTACGAAGACATGACGCCGATGGTCTGGTCCGAGACTCGCCAGGCCGACGTTCTGACCGGCGGGAACGGCTATTGCGAAATTGTCTTCGACAACGACGGCATGCCGATCGGCTTGATCCCTCGGCACTGGTCGCTCGTGACGCCACGACGTGATGCCAATGGGCGTTTGGTTTACGACGTCCGCCAGTCCGCTGGAAGCTCCAGTATCCGCACGCTCGATCGATCGCAGATGCTCCACGTGCCCGGCTTCGGCAACGGGATCTTGGGTTGGTCCCCGATTCGATTGCTCGCCGAGTCCATCGGTATCGGCCTGGCACAAGACAAGTTTGCGGCCGCCTACTTCGGCAATTCCGCGAAACCTTCGCTCGTCCTGCAGTCCCCTGGAGCGTTAAGTGATGAAGTGTTCGGCAGGCTGAAGGCCGAAATCGACACGCAATATTCCGGCGACAACGCCCATAAGGCCATGTTGCTCGAAGGCGTGGAAGCCAAGCCGCTTTTGATCCCCGCGAACGAGGCCCAGCTCCTCGAATCCCGCGAGTTCCAGGAAGAGGTCATTTGCCGAATCTTCCGCTTGCCGCCTCACATGATCGGCCTCTTACGACGGGCGACGTTCAGCAACATCGAAGCTCAGGACCTGAGCTACGAAAAGCATACGATGCGGCCCTGGCTGATCAGGGACGAGCAAGAGATGAATCGAAAACTGTTCCTGCGAAAGGAACGCGGCCGTTTTCACATTCGTCACAACGTCGACGATTTACTTCGGGCCGACATCAAGACGCGGTACGACGCGTACAAGACGGCAATTCTCGGCGGGTTCAAAACCAGGAACGAAGTGCGTGCGACTGAGCACTTGCCCTCAATGCCAGGTTGTGACGAACTGCTGTTGCCAGAAGCTATCTTCGGCAAGAGCAAGGGTAAGCAGAACTCCGGCGACGATCAGAAGTCCGCACGAACACGCCGCAAAACCGATCCTCGCTTGAAAGCGTTGATGTGTCAGACCGTCGCGGGCCTGATCGCTCGCGAAGCCACGCATGCCGAGCGCGCGGCCAGCAAGCCAGAACAGTTCCGCGAAGCGGTGAACTCTCTCTATGCGAAACACGTGGAGCTGCTTTCCGAAAAGCTGTCATGCGTCAAGGACACACAGCCCGCACTGCGATCGGCGAAAGCCCATCGCGACGAGCTGCTCGCCCTGGCGGGTTCACCGGCATTGGCTGCCGACGTCGCATCGCTCACGGCGACGTGGTCGACCGAAACCGAATCGATTGCCAAGGCCCTCTTGGCTTAATCCCTCTTTCTGGAACGCAACATGGCTCCGACGATGCCTCAGCAACTTGAACGACGTCGCTTTAACCTGCCCGTCGAAATCCGCTCCGATGGTGATAAGACGCCGGGCAAGATCAGCGGTTATTCAGCTCGCTATTTTGATCCCAGCGACCCGAACACGCAGTACAAGCTCTGGGAGGATTGTTTCGAACGCATCCAACCCGGTGCCTTCGATTCCGCGATCAGCCGCGGCGACGACGTGCGTTGTTTGTTCAACCACAATCCGGATCTGATCCTTGGCCGGACCACGTCCGGTACTTGCACCATCCGCGTCGACGCGAAGGGGCTTTGGTTCGAAGCGGATCTTCCGAACAGTCCTGCCGGACTCACGGTTGCCGAGGCCATCAATCGCAAGGACGTCACAGGGTGTTCATTCTCTTTCGACGTCATCGCTGCCACCTGGCAAGAGGAAATCGTCGAAGGTGAATCGATCTGGTACCGGATCATCACCGACGTGCGGCTGTACGACGTCGGTCCCGTGACGTTTCCCGCGTACGGTGCCACGGACTGCGATATGGCCAGCGCCCGCAGCTCACTCGATCGATTCCGATCCTCTCGCCCGATCCCGCACAGCGTGCGTAGCCGCCGT
>NZ_JH636435.1:2532922-2541785 GCF_000255655.1 Schlesneria paludicola DSM 18645
AGCCTTCGACAAAGGTGATCCACGCTCCAAAATGGGCGGATCGGAAAGCCGTGTCTTCGATACGACCGCCGGGGTGGGTGGTATCCCCACAATCCTCGATACGGGCCGCTTCATCGACTCGCTGAAGGCCTTGCCAATCCTGGCTCAGCTCGGGGCAACGTTCCTCGGTGACCTGGTGGGGGGACTCGCAATCCCACGCCTGGCTTCGAACATCCAAACCTACTGGGTCGGTGAATCGACCGCCCCGACGCAGTCCAATCCCACGTTGGACCAGGTGACGCTTGCCGCGAAGACGCTCGGCGCTTACACGCTGATCACTCGTCGCATGCGACACCAGACCAGCCTCGACGTCGAGAACATGATCCGCCGAAACATGCTGTGGTTCATGGCCCTGGGGATCGATAACGGCGGTCTCAACGGGACTGGTTCGAGCAATCAGCCCACCGGCCTGTTCGCGAACAGCTCGATTGCCACGGTCCCGCTGGGGACGAACGGAACCGATCCAACCTGGGTCTCGGTTGTCGCGATGGAATCCGCCATCAACGACGCGAATGCCATGGGCCAGAACATGGGCTACCTGACCAGCCAGGTCGGTAAGGGCAAGATGAAGACGGTGACCAAGATCGCCAGCTCGCAGTACTCAGGATTCCTCTGGGAAGCGGACAACACGATCAACGGCTACCAGGCGAAGTCGTCCACCTTGATCAGCAAGACGTTGACGAAAGGCAGCGGCACCAACCTGACGGCCATGCTGTTCGGCAACTGGGCGAGCATGCTGATCGGCTTGTGGGGCGGAATCGACATCATCGTCGACCCGTACTCGAACAGCACCGCAGGCGATCTGAAAGTGACGATGTTGCAGGACACGGACATCGCCGTTCAGCACCCTGAATCGTTCAGCAAGATCGTGGATATGATCCGCCTGTAATTGCACACCCCCCCGAGAAGAGGGAGCTGGTTTCGGTTCGCCGGACCAGCTCCCTCGCAATGTTTCGCCTCTCTTCCGTGTTTACTTTTACCCCTCAACATTCGGAGCGTCCTACATGTTGCGAATTAAATTTACTGTGGCGTCGGTCATTCTCAACGATCGCGTCCATTCGATCGGAGATGTCGTGGAAGTCGACGAAGATCAATTCAAACGCCTGGTCAAAACCGAGAAGTCCGCCGTCGAAACCGATGACGAATTGACCGTGTTTCCTGAGCCGTCCGAAGCCGCTGTCGATGAACCTCCCAAGAGTCCGGACGGCGGGCAGGGGGGAGCAGAAAAGGCAACGAAGGGCGGGGGATCGAACCGTCGGTAACCTCGCCGGATCTGACGATGCAGGCCTCAAGGATTGATCGATGTCGACGACAGAACCTGTAGCACTAGCGACGCTCAAACAGCACTTGCGGTTGAATCACAGCCATCAAGACGCGCTGCTCAACTCGCTGATTTCCGTCGCACGCGAACAGGTCGAAGCCGACACCTGGCGATCGCTGATTCCGATCAGCGGTCGCTCGATCACCCGCCGGGGTTTCCCGATGGGGGACGAGGCCCTGTATCTGCCCAAGCCGCCACTGCGAGCAATCACGTCCGTCAGCTATGTCGACTCGACGGGCACGACGCAGACCTTCACCACGTTTCGGGTCGACGTCTCGCACGAACCAGGCTCGATCGAGCCGAACTACCCGATGGTCTGGCCCGTCTCACAAGACGGTCCGGCCAGCGTCACGATCGTTTATGACTGCGGCTATGCCGACGCCGCGTCTGTGCCCGCTTCGCTGAAGCATGCAATCTTGTTGATCGCCGCTCAGCTTTACGAGAACTCGGAACCGGTCGAGATCAAAGGCGACACGACGCTCGATCGACTCTGCCGACCGTACCGCGTGCGAAACGCGGCCATGCTCGAATCGATCTGGACCGCGAAGCCGATCCATCCCAAGTTCCCTGGTGGATTTGGCCTGTGGTCCGGCGCTCCATTGGGAGTGCGATAATGCCCGCTTCAAAGCGCCGCGATCCGATCGTCGTTCAACGTCTCAAACAGGATGCCACGCCAAACGTCCTGGGCGAGATGGCGGTCGAGTCCCCCGACAACTGGGAAACCTACCTGGTTGGATTCGCGGAAGTCATTTTCAAAGGCCAGCGGGAATTTACTCGAGCTGGCATCGTCGACGCGGACGTGTCCCACCTGGTCCGTCTGCCATTCAGCTCCGAGGCCCTGGCGATCACCAGCGAAATGCGGCTGCTCCTGGAAGTGACCGGCGAGCTGCTCCACATTGAAGCCGCCTACCGTCGCGATGCATCAAACCGCGAAGTCGAAATGCTCTGCAGGCACTGACGGACATGGCCACACGCATTCTCACGGGTATCGCGTCGATTGATCGCAAGCTGGCCAGCCTGGCAACCCGCGAATCAAACAAGGTCGCCCGCTCCGCCGTCAATGCGGGCCTGGCCGACCTGGCAAAATCCATTCGTCGCGAGATCGATTCCGAACCGATCAGCCCCGCTCTGAAAAAGGCATTGAAGGCCACCGTCGGAAAGCGTCTTGAAACGAAAACCAAGTCCCAATTTGGGGCCATGGCGAAGGCCGGTTTCGGTGTCGGAAAAAACACCAGGGCGAGGGCCGCCAGGGCGGCAAAACGCAAAGCAGGACGCGGGGCTCGCAAAGGCGTCGGGATCTCGGCCAACAACGTCCACTGGTTCGCCCTGGGCACCGCCCAGAGGTACACGAAATCCCCGCGTCGCTACGTCGGTGGCATTTCTCCCGTCAGGGCCGTCCGCCGCGCCGGGGCCTCGGCCGCGAACATCCGCACCGCGATCGAGCGGAAAGCTCGCCAGAGGATGGAAGAGGTCATTCGAGCCATGGGCAAGTGACCGCGCATCGAATTCGCGCTTGGCGTGTGATCTGTTTCCGTTCGTCCCCCGGTTGATGTCCGATGTCATTCTTTGCCAATCTGATCGAAGACACAAGCGGTTACGATGTCACCAGTGAAGGCCGCTTGGTGAAGACATACAAGCGAAAATATCGGTGCAGCAATCCCGGCGGATACCTGAACCTAGATGAGGTGATCGTCGAACTCAACATCCTTCCGGGGAATGCACATCCTGAATTTCCGAATGCCTTGGTTCGCAAGATCTCCAATGAGAGGATGTTCCATCAGGACCCGTACTACGACTGGGAAGTGGGCGTCGAATACTCGACCGAAACGCCCAAGTTCGCCGAAGATCCGACTGAACGTCCGGTCAAGCGACGAGTCTTCACAACAGAGACCCAGAGGAGCATCTTCCAAGATCGAAACGGAAAATTGATCCTGGATGCAGCGGGCTGCCCATTCGATGGTGGTGTGCAAGTCAATCATCATCAACCGACGATCGTGTGGCAACGGAACGAATCCAACGACACATTCAATCTTGCGCAGTTTCTGGCACTCAGCGGTTGCATCAATTCTGACCCATTCGCGGGTTGTGATCCCGAGACGCTGCTGCTCGTCGCGACGAGCGATGAAACGTTTGAGAGCAACTACCACTACTGGGCGTCGACCTACACCATCATTTACAACGAACTCGGCTGGCAACCACAACCCGTCAATGCCGGCCTGTGGCAACGCGACGGCACGAACCTGGTGCGAATCACCATGGACGGCGAGCCGGTCCAAGATCCGCAGCCGCTGTACGCTGCGTCGTCCGGGACACCTGGCAAAGTAATTCCTCTTTCGGCACGTCCCGCGGCCTGCAATTTCATCAAGGTTGATCACGCCTCTGCGATCGCCTTCTCCAGTCTTTCGTTGCCGTTGTGAGGATTGACCAATGGCTGATGAAGCGTACCTGATGTCGAAGCGGTTTCTGGAAGTCTTAAAAACGGTTATCCGCCGCGTCTTGGCAGAAATGTCAAATACCGATGCCGTCAAACGGCGTGTTTATGAACCAGGTGCCGAATGGCAGGGCCTGACAACTTCCATTCTCAACCCACCGACAACAACGGCATTGGGTTGGACGAATCCGACGACTTGCACATTTCAACCTTACCGCGTCGATCCAACCAGTGTGACGACGCCAAAGGCAATGATTCCGAGCACGACAGACGGACCGTTCACGATCGTCAATCGTGACAGATCACTCAGGGTCCCTGTCGGAACCTATGTTCGCATCAAACGGATCGACGGCGATTGGATGATCACTTGGGCCGCATGCTGAAAAATGACGAAATGGCCAACGCGACCGTTCCCGCTGCAGCGAATACGGCCCGTGGCGTTCTTTTGTTCGATGCTTTCGACGCGTGAAAGGTTGACATGCCAGGAGCTCGCACAGGTTGCATCTGCGACTACACCACGCGCAAGTATGATCTCAGCGGAAACACCGTCTGGCGTGGCGATTTTTTTCAGAGGAGCTCGTTCTTCGCAAATCGATCTGTGATTTGCCAAGAGGTGGACTCCGCCCGAGTGTACACAGGCGGTGATCGGGTTACAGACGGCAGCAGATTCTGGTCGATCGTCTGCTTCGATATCGAAACCGGCGAACTTTTGTGGGACTACGACACAGGCGATAGCGTCCAGAAGATTGTCGTAGACCCGTCTACCGGACACGTTGTGTGCATGAAATACAACAAATTCACTGTCCTTGACACGACGGGATCTCTTATTGCCATAAGAACCATGCCAACTCTAGGCGTCACTGCGAGTTCATACGATTTCACGATCAATGATGTCGGCGACTATCACGTCGTGGTCACGGCCACCAGGTACTTGATGGAGCTGTATGATTGGCGGTCTCCATTTTCAGCTCCACCAACGTTGAGCACAATTTCTCGACCTGGACCGAGCTTCAGTCAGATCATGAGGATGAGTCGTGCAAACGGTGCCGACTACTTTTGCGGACAAGCCCTTGATGAAAGCTACCCATACGGGATTCGCGGCAAAGTTAAGATCGGTGGCTCGACGGCGATATCTGATTTTACATTGCAATTTTCAGCGCCCGACTTACTGACGTCACTTCCGTCAGAGTGGATTACTGGTACTGGATCAACACAGACCACCGCAGCAGCCTTGACCGTCAACACTGATTGCATTCCGTCCGGTCCATCGAACGTGGGGTATAGGTTGCCTGCTGGCGCTGCCGTTGGTGATCGCGTCAGCATGTGGGCCGGTGCGACGTCGGGCGGCCTTGTCACGCAATTCATTTACCCGCCTGTCGGAGGAAAGCTGGATACAGGAGTGGTCAATGCTGGGAGGTTTTACTATCGCCGAGAGTACTTCATCTGTCAGGGAAGCGACCTTTGGTATTCGACGAGGTCAGATGCCATATACCCGTTCAATTCGATCAACGCCGACGCATCTGGCAACATGGTGTTGCATCAGGCTGGTGTGACGCACCTGTGCAGACCAGATGGCGTCAAGCTGTGGAGAAGGGGACTGAAGGGGGTTGACGGAGTCATTGACGAATCGGGAAATGTCTACTCGGCTGGATATCGCAACGGCTCCCCGTGCTCGATGTCCGTCTGGGACGTTGATGGGAATTGGCTGTGGGGACATAAGCACCTTGGTATCAGCCCTTTCACGACCAGACCAAACATCAATCTAGACCCAGAGGGGGACGGAGTAATCGTATCCGGCTGTCTTGACGACAGCGGAAACATCGGCCCATGCAAGATCTCTCTCGACGTGAGCTTCGTTGCTAACCCCTGGACATAGAGCAAAGGACGATCATGCTTGAACGAGCCCTCAGAACGTTTCTGTTGATGAAGCAACCCGTGTTCAACTCGGTCGGTGGCCGCGTCCACGTGGGCGACTTCGTGCCGCTTACAGACAAGGACTTGCCCGCGATCGGGATTGAAGCCGATCCCCAAGACCGCGAACGGCAGATCGATGGTCAAGAATCGCCGCTGCAGTTTCAGCGGTTCGACATCGTGATTAAAGCGCTGGAGTTTGCGAAGTCGATCCAGATCGGAAACCTGGTCGCGTCCGCGTTTCGGGCAATTCCGTTCGGCGCCACGATCTTCACAGCGCCCGGAACCGTTCTGATTCAAGCGGGAGATCCGACGATCGTCGGACACGGAACCGGTTGGACCAATGACCTGGTTGGCCAGGAAATCCATTTGCGGGATGGCAACGGGGTTCTGGTCTATTCCGGCACAGTCACTGCCAGGACTTCGGCAACAACCCTGACCGTCTCACCAGCTCTTGCCGTGTCGCAGACGCCCCTCTTGTGGGATCTGCCCGGCGCATCGCTCGCGGTGCAAATAGTACAGGTCGACATTCTTGGGAGCTGGAACGACAAGGAAGAGGATCACGGGCACAGCCTGGCTGTGAAACCGCGTGTGGTCAAGATCCAAATCGGCTGGCTCGAAGACACGTCGACGATCTAAGTTCAGTTCGTGGAGAGGCAGGCAATGGCACAATACCGATCGAAGGGCACGCTGTGGCAAATGACGATCGCCACAGTTCTCACCACGATTGCCCAGGCGACTGCGATCACGCCACCAGGCTGGAAATCGCAGTCGTATGATTCCAGTTTCTTCGACCAGGCCGGAGCGGGCAAATCGAAGGAAATGAACGGCTGGGTCGATGGATCTGACTTCGGAGCGACGTTGTGGTGGGACCCGGCGCTCGCGTCACACATCGCCTTACTTGGCATCGTCACGACGCCAATCAAAAACGCCATGGCGATTGTGCTGCCGTCGACGCCGATCTTCGGCAGCGTGACACCGGCCCCCTCCAAGACAATCTCGTTCACGTCTGCCGGAATCGAGCTGACTCCGAAAATCGACATGGACAAGGGTGTCAGCCTCGACGTCAAAGGCGACATCGACGGCCTGCCCACCGTGACGTAATCGCCCGGCGATCGCCGATTGTTCTTCCACACTTTTTTCGATGGATCGAAATATGAAGTGCCGCTTGCTTCGTGACGAATTGATCACCAACCCCGAATTGAAGGGATGGGAAGATCTGAGAGCCCTGGTAGATCAATTCCATGCCGGTGAGATCACTGCCGCTGAGTTCGACGCCAAACGCCAGGTGACGGCACCGGCGGGCACCGTGATCGAGCACAAAGACGCTTGGTTGCTGGTCGCGATGGGCCGAGCCGAGCCCGTTGACCAGGCTTGCGCCGAACGCGCGAATCGCGTCATGCCTGGCAGTGCAAGCCTCGACGTCAAGATCGTCGCCGCCGCTGAAGCCAGTGATCAGTTGGAGCTCGCCCAGATGACCGGCAATCCCCAGTTCGATGCCAGCCCTGGTCAGATCGAGGCGCTAAGGGCCGACCGCGAAAAGAAACTCGCGGCCGCACAGTAACGCTCTCGACACGCGAGCTGTCGTTTCATCACTCATCGAAAGTCGGATCATGACCGCGTCCAGTTTTGCAGAAATGAAAGCCGCCGGAAAACGGCGTGTCGTCCCGTTCACCGGCCTCGAAGAATTCGGCCTGACGCTGTACTGCTGTTCGATCACAGAGCAGGAATCGGCGAACCAGGAAGCCGCATCCTGGAAGCCTGGCACGATCGACATCGATCCGCATCGGCTAAAGAGTGCCCGCCGAAAGCTGATCGCGATGACCGTCAGCGATGAGGAAGGCAATCGGTTGCTGAACGAAGAACAGGCAGCGGAACTCGATAGCGTGCTGGCTGGCATCCTGTACGAGCAGGCTGCAGCTCACACGTCATTGCGGATGCGTTCAAAAAACTTGCCATCCGCGAGCGGAGAGCAGACGCCTATCGACTCGCGGTCATCTGCGGACGGCCCGACGTCGACCAGCTCCTCGACGAACTAACGCCCGATCAGTTCGCGGAATGGCGTGAGTACTTCGCCCTTGAACCGAATCGGGCCATTGATCGCGATCGCCCGTTGGCCACGATCCTGGCGGCGATCGCCGGGGCCTGCGGTAAGGATTTGGATATCGACACCGCGCTCCGAACCTGGGGACATCACATCCCCGAGCCGCCTTTCGATCCCGATGCGAACGCGGCGGCCATCCTCGCCGGATTCGGCGGGTAGAAGCGAATAGGGCACAAGCACAAATGACGCTGACATCCCTGGGAAGACAACCTTGCCCTCGAAGGCCAAGATGATTTGTGCAAGAATCATTGTGTTAAGGATGTGTGAGCACGCCAAATAGATCGTCCAACAACTTCTCGAATTGGTGATCGAAACAACCATGGAAACACGCTTTGTCAAACTGAATTCATATTGGTCCGTCGATGAAGCAAACCTCGCGAAGCTGCATTTAAAAAGTGAAGGAATTGAAGCGGACCTTGAAGGCGAGACGGTGGCGAGCGTGGCTTGGATAAATGCCAATGCCATTGGCGGCGTGAAACTACTCGTTAAGGATCTTGATGTAGATCGTGCTCGAAAGATTCTGCGAATGAATTCAGAGACGCACGCCTCGGTTCAACATCAATCTGAACTATCGAACGCGATTCCTGCTGATGATGGCAGCGGACGTACCGAACTCACTGATGAAGGTGACGAAGCTTCTCTCACGCCAACGGCGTTCAGTCGATTACGGAATCGCAAGCGGCTGCTCATCGGGCTCTTCCTTCTCTGTCCAATTGTTCTCATCGTCACAATTAAACTTCTTTCTGCATTCAACGTTTACACGCGATTCGGACCCTGAAAAAATCCTCCGTGGATGGCATTCATTCCACCTGCAGTAATCGTCGCCTTGTTGGTTCTCAAAGCAGCAATCTGTAGTCACAACCAACTTCAATCCAAAAATTGATTCGGAAGCCGAACAAGGGTAACTAGCGCCGTTCGGAACTGGCTCAGCACAGTCCTGAACGGTGTTTTGTTTCTCTCGAGCGCAGCAAACGGCCATGTGGTGAAGGGATTCACCGCATGGCCAGCCTGGGCGACATCGTTATCGGTCTGCAGATGGACAACCGCCAATTCAACC
>NZ_JH636435.1:2542652-2544528 GCF_000255655.1 Schlesneria paludicola DSM 18645
GTATCGCGGCCATCGGCTCCGGAAAGAATCCGCTGACGGCGGCGAACGATGCATTCATCAGCACCCTGGCCGGTCAGCAGGACGAAAAGGGAGCTGGCAAGAACCATTACCAAGCGTTCGCGGATGCCTTCAGCCAGACCTACAAGGACTCGATTGAAGGGCTGAACGATCAGGGCGGTTTGTCCGCCGGTCTGAAGTCCCGCCGTGATGCACTGCTCAACGGAATCGGCGAACGTGAGTTCCAGCTCACAAACATCGCCAAGCCAAATTTCGAACCCTCTCCGGATGCGACTGACGAGGAAGAGGGCAACGGCAAAAAGAAGAAAGAGAAAAAGGAGAAGGCCGACAAGTCGGACTCCAAGGCAGCCCTGATCGGCAGCTCCGACGCGGCCGCCACTCTGCTCCGCGGTGTCTTCGGCGGCGATATCGATAAGCAGCAGTTGAACGTTCAGAAGCAACAGCTCGCCGAAACCAAAAAGACCAACGCAGCCCTGGCAAACTCTCGACCGATCCAAGTCGCCAACCCCTAACGAGGCAGCCATGACCCTTGAACAAATCTTCGCACAGCCTGAGTTCGACGGCATGACCGACGAGCAGGCCCTGGCCTACGGCGATGACACGATCGTCATCGGCGGGACAGCTGAATTGTGGTCCTACAGCGGCGTGGCTGTCATGTTCGGCGACGTGGCCGCTGAAGGTTTGCTGATCGCGATTCAAGACGTGGGACTGCCCGGAGCCGCCCAGGTCTATCTAACACGAGGCATGCAACTGTCACTGCCAAGCGTCCAGGACAAACTCAGTGCGATCGGCGGCATGTTCCCCGCCCTTTCATCTGTCTGCACGGCGCTTAAGGAAATCGGCATCACGCACGGCTGCCGCTGGCAGCAATGGGGTATCGAGCCCCCAACCCTTGAGCAAGTCACGGCCGCACGCCAGGCCCCGACCGAAGCGATGAAGATTGCTGCTTTGCTCAATGAGTTCATCACACCGTATGTCGCTCGTCCCGATGCCACGTTGTCGGGGTTGCTGGCCGTCATTACCGACGCGACGAAGTGAGGAACATCATGCAGGCGTTTGACGAGTTTGGCCGCGAAGTGTTTCCGGTCGTAATCAACACGATTTGCCCGGTCGCGTATGCGGAACCGGCAAGGCAGCTTGCTCTGCGACACATGACCACCGTCGAGCAGGCCAGCGGTGACACGCTCGGGCGCATGCTCGACATCAACCTTGGTCCGATCGGAGCTGACGAAATCACTCACGTGTTCTGTTCGCGAAACGCATACACCCATCAGGTGGGCATGGTGGTCGAAGCGTTCCAGCAAGAATCGCTTCCCTGGGGCGGAACTCGTGCGTACTCGCTACTCAGCGATCGCGAAGAGGTCAAACGCATGTTTTGTGTCGTGCTCGGTCCAACCTCTGTCGTCCTCAACTGGCTGGGCTTGGAGGTGAAGCCATGAGCGCGGCGACTGTTTACCCAAACGGGGACGGCACGAAGATCGGCTTCAGCGACCAGGCGGGCGGGACGACGAATCTCTACGCGGCGGTTTCAGAAGGAACCGGCAGTCCCAATGATTCGAACTACATCACGAACACAGATTCCGGTGGGAAATCGCTGTTCTTTTTGTTGGGTGACATGCCTGGGGACTTCGTCGCCGCTACCAGCGTTTCGATCTCGATTCGTGTTCGCCGCGACAACAGCAAGTCCAATTCGTGTGCGTGGATTGCGTGCCAACTCGTTCAGTCGGATGAAGCGACAGCGCTAACCGCTTCGGCAGCGGTCACGGACACGACGACAACCACGACCTTCACATTCACGCCGAACGTGACAGGCGCAACCACGAAATCCGCGTGGGATGGTGCCCGACTAATGCTCACG
>NZ_JH636435.1:2544661-2544899 GCF_000255655.1 Schlesneria paludicola DSM 18645
CACCACCCCCTCGATCGATATCGAGGTCTATGATGACTCGGGCATCCCCGTGACGGGCCTCGTCGCTGCAACGATGCCGACGACGTCTTATTCGATAGGCGGGTCAAACGCGAAAGTGGCGATCACCTTAGTCGATGTGTCATTGGAGACGTCGGCGTGGACACCCGGAGGGTTCAAGGAACGCGGCAACGGTGTTTACCGGCTCGACCTTCCCACGGCGGCGATTAACGTTGCCGGA
>NZ_JH636435.1:2545015-2545301 GCF_000255655.1 Schlesneria paludicola DSM 18645
TCTGCTGTCGTCAGGTACAGGTACGGGGCAACTCAACTTCTCAGGTGGCATCGTCAGGTCTGACGTTCGTCAAGCGAACGGCAACAACGTCACGACCACGAACGCGGGTTACCTCGATACCTACACCGCATCAATGGCAACAGGCGTCATGTCTGCTCAGCAATTCAATGTTGAGGGGCGATTGTTGCTTGGAGCCTCGAATTTCATCTCGACGGCAACGACGGTGCCAGCGACTAATGGAGCGTGGACGATCTATAGCGCCTACTTGAATCGCGCGTCCTACTTG
>NZ_JH636435.1:2545541-2571670 GCF_000255655.1 Schlesneria paludicola DSM 18645
GCGATCGGTAGCTTGTCGATCCCAGCGGCCAGTGCGATTGCCACAGCGGTTTGGTCGACGGTCATCACCGGATCAACCCAGGCCGGTTCCGTCCTGGTGGCGTGGCTGTCGTTCATGGCGTCCTACGTCACACCAGCCACGCCGGCCGATGTCGCAGACGCTCAGGCCGCAATCATTGACGCAATTGACTCCACGAGCGCTGGCGAAGGCACCCTGACCGGAATTTCCACCGGCGGCGTGATCGCCTTGCGAAACGCCCTGACTGGTGTCGACGTGACATCGGTTCGCCTGGTGGACGATTCCGGAAGTTTGAGTGTGCCACTCGTCCAGGGCGACACCTACGAGGCCGCCACGGGTACTGGCATTCCCATCCCGTGCCCCAATGCGAGCCTGGTCGGCTGGACGCCAGAACTGGCAATCGACGTCGCTGGCAGAGTCGTGGTGGTCACCGCCACCGCGATCACCGACTGGTCACTGCCGATCTACTTCGACATGACCGCCGCTCAATCCTCATCGTTGCCGACAGGCGTCGACGGCACGTGCGTCCTGCGATTCACCAAATCAGGCAAGACACACACAACCACAGTCAACGGCCGCGTCACGGTGACGGCCCGCATCGGCTGATCCAAACTCCCAACCTAGTTCGGCGCGAATTGACTGCATGCCGCCCATGCTTATCGACTTTCAGGATCTCACTGACTACGCCAACGAATTCGATTTTCGAAGCGATTACTTTTTCGGCCCTTGGTACGATCTAAAGTGACCCTCACGGAAATCGTAATTGTTAAAATTGGCCACAGTTCCTCTAAGAATCTTTGTAAGATTCGTAATTGCCTCTTTGGCGTCAATCTGTGTGTTGGCACCATTACCGTGCAGGTAATCATTGCGCATTTCTGCCAGCTTCTGCGTTACCTTCGAAATCTCTTTCGAAATTATTCCGCATTTGAGTAGGAATTCCCAAAGAGTCCTAAAATCAACCCTTTCCAGCTTCTCAAGTGCTTCGTCACTAGGACTACGAATCCCTTGACTATCCGCAATCCGAATGCTGTCTCTTGCCAAATCTTTCATGACACGCTCGGAAATAACACAACAAATCGCAATGCAGCCGTAAAAGTACCCGTCGACATAGAGGTCGCGCGCTTCTTTCAACAAATTATAGATAAATGTACTTGCTTCACCATTGCCTGGTATGATGATTGATTCAAGTTCTCTTTCCCTGGCATGCATCTCATCTATGTGGCGTTTAAAATGCCCAATCTTCTGTCGGCAAAAAAAGCTCTTTGCTTGTTCGTCAGTCTTGAAAACGGCCTTCAGGAACGGACGGCCGACAATTCTGATCTTCCGTGGTCCTTCAGGAATACGCTCAGGCGTGTCTTCGGACATCATTGGGCTCCATTTGTTGTTTAATCACTAGCTGGATAGCAAATGATATCCAATATCCGATGATCTTTAGTAGTCACGTTCGCGACCGAGCTCGATCCTGAGAGGATCTCAAGTATCTGTTGATCTGATCGGTAGATGCAACACGCGTCTTGGGCGGGCGTCGCACAAGTACGACGTCGCTTGATTCAAACTCGCAAATCAGGGCCTCCTTTCAACTGGCTTGGCTGGCCAGGGCTTTCAAAAGAGTGACCCGGACGGACGGGGCCTGACGGCCGTTCCGACGTACCATTTCACGAGTGAAGTCATCTCGACAAAGCTTCAGAACTTCGTCCATCGGAAGACTGTCGAGCTGATCGCCGAAGTCGAGCTCGAGCTGGCGCATCGTGTCCGCTGACGCAGCCACGGCCTTGGCTTCGAGATCACGCTTGCGGGCGGCTTCCGCGTCGTGCTCAGCCCGACGTCTGGACTGAGCACGCTGCAGAAAGTCCGCGGAGACCTTCGGGAAGTAACTCCCAAGGTCCGTCCTGAGTTTCCCCGTTTCAAGATGCAGACGCGCCTTGGACAGGGAACAGAAAAGAACTCCCTCGGGCGAGGCGAATCCCTCTCTGTGCTCTCGCCACCAGGCTACGAGAGCGAGCACGTCTGACGGCGTCAGGCCATGCTTCCGGCAATCGATCAGGACTTGATCGATGCAATTGATTCCTGAATTCGAAAGTTCATTCTCCACCATCACCCACTCGTCTGAGGAGGAGGAGAAGGGATTAGTACTTAGGGTAGAAGGTGCAACGGTTGGTGCAACAGATCGTGCAATAGGTTGTGCAACATGTTCTGCACTGGTTTGTGCAACGATTCGTTGCACGAGTTCACGATCAGCACCATAACTGCGCGAGCTCTTGAGCTCGGATTCAAACCGCATCGGCACCGTCACCCACGCGATTCCAATCTTCCGATCGCTCGTCTTTTCCCAATGCAACCATCCTGCGGACACACACCGCTGCAGATACTTCTTGAAGTTGTTGCGATGCAGGCCACAGCGATCGGCCATCGACCCAATCCAGAACGACGGAGCGTCGCCATAGCGTCGAGCGTCCTCGGTCCGGACCACATAGACCAGCAAGGCAAACGCAGCAGCGCCAAGCGTCTCAGGCACGCCAAGCTTCAGCAGCAGGTCGATGAAGTCCCGATCGAAGTTGCTGTAACGCTCTGAATGTGGATAGTCGGGAAATGGTAATTGCTTCATTTGACAGTGACTCCATTCGTGTCATTGAACGTCGGTCAGTCGACGTACTCGTATTCAATCCGCGTCACGACCGTTTCCGGCGTGCATCGCGTGTGAGAATTGCAGAACATCGTGATGAACTCGTCGCGGCTCATCGTCGGAAAGCCTTCAAGCTCGACGTCCTCGTGTGTGATGTCACTGAGCGCCTCGCGTCGAACCGAGATGACTCGAATCACGCCAAGCCGTTCGACCTTCTCACCGGGCTTCATGCCCATGCCTTTCACAACGCCACAGAGCAACTGACCTACGGCGAGCGATGCCCAACCCAGCCGACGTGTCACCGATTTCTCACGAGCTCGGAACTGTGGCGTCGTGAGCGCAAACGAGATGTTTCGCATGATCAGAACAAACTCCCCTGAGGAACTGATTCCTCGGACTCAGTGATGACTGCCGCAACTGAGATCGTGGCGATGTTCGGACGCTTCGCCTTCGCCGCATGCTTCGCCAATATTGGGGCTAGGTTTTCATCGCCGCGTTTCAACGCCTCGCCCATTTCTTCGATCGCCCGCGGCGGGATCACAAATCGATTGACTTCAAATGCCCACACGGTCGGTCGGCCAGTGACCTTGTCGACGTTCCAGGCCCCGCCGTAGTGGTTCACACACGTGGCATAATCCGATGCCATTCCGGCAATTCGCGGAAAGATATCGCAGACATCGACGAAACCGGAATCGGTCACAGATTGACGCAGGGAAGATTCGGGATCGCCTAGGCGGTCGTCAGGCAAAGTAACTGGCTCAAGCTTTGCTTCCACGTACCAGGTTTCGATCTGACACCATTCGAGCTTGATCGCCGCTTGCCCCGATCGCACTCGACCAGCGGACGGGATCACTTCCATGAGCCGCTGCACCACTGCGCCCAGCCCCATCGATCGCAGCGCCTCGACCCAGCCGGCCCGGGGCTCGATCGCGGGCCAGTCCTGCCAATCCAACGGCAGGGGGATATCGCGACGCAGCTCGACGAGCTGACGCGACAGCCTTGCTGCGTCGGCTTGCTCGCGCAGTTGTTTGCCCGTCGCCCCGATGATCCGTAACAGTCTGGCCTCCTCAAGAATCGTCGAAAGATTGCCATACTTGCCGAGCAGCTCGACGGCCTTCTTAGGTCCGATCCCTTTGACACCTGGCACGCCGTCCGTCTTGTCACTGACGAGTGCCAGATAGTCCCCGAACTGCTCGGGCTTCACTTCGTATTTTTCCAAAACCTGAGCCCGACCAAAAAATGTACCCGCGTTCCACGGGTGATAGACCTTGACCCCCTGGGAGCCGACGAGTTGCAGCAGATCCTTGTCGCGAGATGCAATCACCACACCGGCAGCCGCATGGCCGCACTGCGTCGCAAGAGACGCCACAACGTCGTCGGCTTCCCAGCCGATGGCCCTGATGACCGGCCAGCCAATCGCCTCAAGCGCACGCTCAGCAAGGTCAATTTGTTCCTGAAGTCCTTCGGGCTTTGGTGGACGATGGGCCTTGTACTCGGGATACTGCTTCGTTCGCTCGACGTGGCCATCATCGGCCGCGAACAGAAGGTATTCCGGCGAGAGTCGCTCAATGATGTTCGCGATCGTCCCGAACATCGAACGCACGGCGTGGATCTGCGATGGGGCTCCCGCGTGCCAGGCCGTGTGAATCAGATTGCTCAGGTCAACAACGCAGATGATTCCGCAGGCTTCAAGGCGGCGTAGAACCCGGACATCAGCACTGCCTGCTTGATGTCGATCGCGACGGTGATCGTCGCATTCTTGGGCGCTTCCGACTTGGCTTGTTCCGCAAACGCCATCGCATAATGCAGGTCCATCAGAGAACTGCACCGGTACTCGTACGTCCTCGGACCTACTCGACTTTGTGAGATCACTCGCCATTCTTGGGGCGGGACTGGTTGTCTGCCTCGAAGCGCCGCCACGCGTTTCAGATCCTCTAATGCTTTGAGGCCGTGAATATGTTTCCACGCCCTTTGTTCGAGCATGTAAATCATGAACTGAGGACTTTCCATTTGGTTGAGCCTTCCATGTGGAATCGAATGAAGATCGATAGACAGCACGAGGTCGACCACCAAGGAACATGACGACGCACTGGTCTGGTATTTCGTTATTCACACGATGCGCGGCCGATTGACAGTCTTTCATGAGATCGGCCATCGGTCCGACGATCGTTCCGGACCGTGGCTCGTGCAATGGAGTGCCGACCGGATAGACCACATGGCTATTGTCCGATTCGACAAATGTGAGTTCGCACAAAAGCGCGGTCATGACTCACTCCATTGAGTTCAAGAAGGATCCTCCAACATCATCCGTGACACGTCATCAAGGATTGGACGTCGGCGGAGCGGGCAAGGGCCACACACCCCCGCGAATCACAAGACTGATTTCAGCCCCACCAAACCCATGACGAACAAGCAAACCCCAAGCGTCATGAATCCGATCGAAACGAAGTAAGCAACGGCATCACTGGCCAGAAATTCCTGCATCGGAATCATCCTCCTGCGAAACGTGTGAGAGTTCCTGCGGGATAACCTCTTCCCGCAGGATGGGAATTTCGGTCGGTGCCTCGATTCCAAGACGGACCTTGTCACCGCGTTGCTCGACAACGGTCACCCAAATATCGGGACCGACCCGAATCCGTTCGTTCTTCTTGCGGGTCAAAACCAGCATTGCATCCATCCTTGAATGAGAGATCAGAGAAAACTGGCCGCGCTTGTCAGACACGCGGCCAGGCGATCAGCGGCAACGCACCGCCAACCGTGTCAATAGGCGGCCTGGCTGCGCTCGATTGCGTCTCCGCAGCCAGACGTCCCGTTGGCTTCGCCGTCAACGGGGGAAGATTCAGATTCTGAAATGAAGCGAAGACACTCTTCGATCTGATCCGCTCGCGACATGCGGCGAGCACGTCGACCGAACAGCAAACGATCAATCACGGCGCAACCGATCAGACTCACCGCCAGGCAAACGAGCCCGATGCCGACTTCGGTTAGAATTTCGACGCAGTACTGTGACTCGCTCGCCCATCCTTCGAACATCGCTCGGCCATCCTTGATCAAGAGTGAGCAGACGCGGCCGGACCGTGCTCGAAGCCCGGCCGCGTTCCGTCGACAACGAGTCAACGGGAAGTGATTCAAACTCGTCCGGCGCTTGTGGTCGCCGGACGAACCCCCACCGGCAACGAGCCGGGGGATAAGTGATCCTTCGCTATGTCGAGAGCCGCGGAGTCCACAATTTCGGCATTGGGAACCGCTGGACAATTTGCTTGAGTCGTTCGTCGCCAGGCACGAAGTAGGCGGCAGTGCGAACGTCGGCAGGCTTGTGCCCCGTGATCATCCATCCGGCTTTGTTGTCCGGATCTGGTCTCATATCCCAGTTCGTCGTTGAGACGGACCGCAGCTCGTGCGGGAGAAAGTGACGGTGTTCGCGCTCGGCGGCGTTGGAGCAGGGCAGGGCGTGTTCCCAAATTCGTTTCCAAATCGCATAGAAGGGATGCGGAGTTGTCAGCCCCCATTGATAAAAAACGTACGGCTGAAACTGGGAACGTTTCTTCCGTTGGAAGAGCGTGAGCAGTCCCGGCATGAGCGATGGGGCGAGCGGAAACACAATTTCGCCGCCGCATTTGGGCTCGTGCGTGTAGATTGATTGCGACTGCAGGTCGATCCCTTCGGACTTTCCATCGGTACACCATCGCAACTGCGACCGAACTTGATCGATCCGCATGCCAGAGAACCAGATCCAAGCGTGAACGGTTTCCCAATAGACGGGATCTTTGATCCCTGGGCACGTCCAGCACGCATCGATCACCTTTTGGAAGTCTTCCAATGTGAGCGTTGATCGACGCTTGGGCGTGTGTCCGCCAGTCCGGTGTTTGCCAGGCTGACGATTCGCGCGAAACCAATCCTCTTCGGGAATGGTGATGAACGGCACATCGTCGAACGAGATCGGCGCTTGAATCTCCCGAGGCACGCCTTCCTTGTTGCGATGACTTGCTCGACAAGCCGACTTGAACAGCTTCGTCAGCAGCACGAGATTCTTTTCCCAACTCCGCCGCGTGCCCCATTCTTCGACCGATTCGAAGAACGCCAGCAACTCGGCTGGACTCACCTTCGAAACCTCGGGTCCGGCACCGTTCCAAAAACGCTCCCAGTGATTCACCAGGGCGGAATACTGTCGCCAAGTCCCGTCTTTGCAGGAATGCGGCCATGCGGCCTGCAAACGATTGAGAACATTTCGCAAAGTCCAAATCATCACAGGATCTGATGTCCTGTGTGCTTTTTCGTCGGGCGGCTTGAACTGCTCGACTTCGTCTTCGGTCCAGAGTCTTAGGATCGGCCTGCTCAATGGGGTGTCGAGCAACGCACTCATAGAATGTCATCCCTTCGTTGTGCGGGGGGATTCGCACCATTGTCTGAAGATGAGCCATCCTGCTCGCACTCCACTTCGCCGCCCTTCGGGCGACGCGTCCTTAAGATTCTGTAACTTGCCTCAATGTTCGAAATTGGCGGTTTCGGATTTCACGTCTGAGGCATTTCGACATCAGAGTTTTGACAGCCGCCACGATCATTCGCGTTTACTCGGTCGCGACGAAGCGTTGACTTTCCGCAACGGAAACAAATGTCACCAAAACGAAAACGCCCGACCTGTCGAAGGGCGGGCGTCAAGTGCTAACCAACCGCCCGTCCGATGGGCGAAACCTTATAGTGTCATCACTCTATAAGCAAGCGGGTCCACAATTATTCTGCGTAGATGCAACCAGCGAAAGCCCTCATCGCGGCCGCGAACGGTGCCGCAGAATCAGCGCCGGGCTTCTTGATTTGCCTCAGTGCGCCAGTACTCGTCTTGTCAAAGTTGACGTTCGCGAGAGACCATTCCAAGATCGGATCGCCCCCATGTACGATTCGGCCATCTTTGAGCAATCGGATGAAGTGGGAATGCGCTTCCCAGATCTGCCGCATCTCAATGTGCTTCACTCGCGGCCCTGGTGCACCGAGAGTGTAGGGGGGCTCTCCACTCAAATACGCATCGACAGAGATCGACTTGATCGTGAAATCATGGCTTTGGACCAGAAAGTTGTTCGTCTCACACCAACCCGAATTGGGCCAAAGTCGCCCATCGGCGAGCCAATTGAAATACGGCTCCGCCTTAAGATCGCGAGCCTGCTTGTTTGCGAAATTGTGGCCGACAAACGCAAATTGGCCATAGCCGAAAGGGAAGCACAGGTAGAGGCTTCGAAGCGACTCGTTCAATTCGTAGTCGAGTCCCGCATGGCAATATCTGCCGCTCAGATCGGGAAGAGGTTCGTCGCAGGTTTGCAAAATCGCTTGAGAGAGATCCATTCCGCCTCCTTGGGTCAAGGGTTCGGCGGAATGTTATAGTGCAATCGGTTGTTACTCCAGGCCATCAATCTTCGATCGCCGGTTGCGTCCAAATTGGTCGCGATAATCCCTTAGCGCTTCGACGTCGCTGGCACCGAGGAATCGCACTCCTGCGGCCATCGTTCCGATTCGCATATCGCGGCAAAGCTTGCTGATCTGATTCGTGCTCTTCCCGAGCAGCTCAGCCACTTCCTTGACGGTGAACAATTTGTCTAACAGTGCCACTTCCATGCCTCCGAGTATTGATTCGAGAACGTTGAATTGCAAGACGTGCTCTACATCAGTTGTCTGCGATGAACTTCCAGCCCGCCTCCCGCAGCATCGCAGTCTGCGATGCGTTGCAATCCTCCCGCTCATCCAGCTTCACTCTGACAACGCCATTCAGAAGAAATGTGCGTTCGACCACATGGGCGAGTTCGTTTTTCAGAATTTCAACGCAGTCACCAACTACCGGAACTTCCGATAGTTCGACGCTTCTGCGAGCGACGTCAGGTCCACTGGGAATCTTGACCTGAAATTGAAATTCGACTTTGGTCATAGCACACTCCCAACGGCTTCATTCCGCCGCTCTAAAGTCGGTCATTAGCCGAGGCGGGGCTCGAACCCGCACGTCCCTATCGGGACACAGGATTTTAAGTCCTGTGCGTCTGCCAGTTTCGCCACTCGGCCAGAAGGGCGCTCCGATTGTTGCGTCGGGACGGGTTCCTCGCAAGATACCTGAGACAATCAAAATGAGTTGATTTTTCTCTGAGCCGCTCGTGCACCATTTGCCGGCAGCAACGGTCACATCACTGATGACGTCTCGCAGACGCTCGACGACAGGCGAATCTATGCCCTGCATGCGGCGCTGGAAAAGCCGCAATCGTCGGGCCAGCAGTCGACTCGACCGTCCGCAACATGTTTGAGGAAGGAAACAGGATTGCCAGGGGATGTCGATCCGACTGCTTCGCAATCGAAATCATTCCTGATAGAGTCTTCGGGCGAGAAGCGCAGTCACCACATTTCAAATTGCGACGCTGCTGAGTCCGCCTGACTGCGGCGGAGCGGGGAAGTCACCTTGGTGATGGATTCGACGGTCGTCGGCGCGAGGATGGGGCATCCCGCTTCCGGTGCTGGCCCTGCAGGCAAGTCGAGGATGATGGACGAACGCACTGATGACAATCGTGACATCGATCCCTCGTGATTTCCGTTCCCTTGGTCGGGCCGGCCTCGGCGATTCATTCTGCGTCGCGGTTCCAGGAGATCTTTAATGTTGGTACAGGGGAATCGGCCGCGCCAGTTGCACTGGTATCATGCGGGGCCGATGCTTTTCGGCGACTGGGGAACCAGTCGGCTGTATGTCCTGGGTCTCTGTTTCATGCACGCTGGGCATGCCTCTCTTTGGTTCATGCTGGCAATGTCCTGTCTGCTGGTCGCCGTGGGCTGGGCCTATTCGGTCATCTGCCGACTTTACCCCGATGGGGGCGGTGTCTATTCCTCCGCCAAGCACAAATCACAATCGCTCGCGGTCTTTGGAGCCCTACTCCTGGGTGCCGACTATGTCGTCACAGCCGCGCTTTCCGCTCTTGACGCGTTTCACTATCTGGATGTCCCATATCCCGCCCTTTGCGCGGCAGCCAGTATTGCCGTGCTGGGAATCGTCAATGTCTTTGGCCCGACGAAGGGCGGTACCGCCGCACTTGTCGCGGCCGTGTTAACGATCATCTTCAGTCTCATAATCGGGGTGGCGTCGATCCCCTGGCTTCCTCACGCGCATGTGACACTTCCAACGGGTTCACCAATCAGCTGGTGGACACAGTTTACGGGCATCATCCTCGCCATTTCCGGGGTCGAAGCGGTCGCCAATATGACGGGAATCATGGTCGAACCGGTTGAGAAAACGGCGCGACGCGCGATTTGGCCCGTTTTGATTGAGATCGTCATTCTGAACCTGTTCCTGACCTTGGCGGTCTCGGCGATCCCTCTGGATATTCTGGGCGATGGCAACCCCGCCAACGCATACACAGCACATCGAGATGATATGTTGCGTTTGCTGGCGACGTATTACGTCGGCCCGACGTTCGCCGCAGTGGCTTCGATCGTTTTCGCGTTACTGCTGCTCTCAGCAGTCAATACGGCCGTGACCGATTTGGTCAGTATTCAATACATGATGGCCCGCGATCGCGAACTTCCGCATTCCTTTTCGGGATTGAATCGATGGGGGATGCCGCTGATTCCGCTGGCGATCGCGGTCGGCGTACCGCTGATCACCGTGCTGATCGTGCCTGACGTTGGTCATTTGGCCGACTTATACGCAATTGGTGTTGTCGGAGCCGTCGCGGTCAACCTGGGCAGTTGCGTCACCTCCATGAATTTGCCACTGAAAAAGTGGGAACGCATCATCATGGGGATGCTGGCTGTCCTGATGATCGCGGTCTGGATTTCCATCGCCTACGAGAAACCGCACGCGCTGATCTTCGCGGGGGTCATTGTGGCCATCGGGATGACCGCACGCTGGTTAACACATCATCGCGAAGCAATCGGCGGAACGGTCACATCTCTCGTCGGGCAATTCATCGACCTAAAGACGCCAGCGGCCATCGAGAATCCGACTCATCAAGTTCGTTTCCTTGTCGCAACCCAGGGTAGCCCGAAGCTGATCGCGTTCGCACTCGAACAAGCCAAATCGTTTCATGCCGAGGTTCTATTCCTCTATGTTCGACATATTGCGGTCCCCATGATCGGCCCCGCACATCGTGCTGACATCGCGAATGATCATGATGCCCAAAAGGCAGCAAAGCAGATTCAGGAGCAAGCCGAAGCGGCCGGAGTTCCGATTCGTTTCTTGTATACGGTGGCGGACAATATTGCCGAAACGATTGTCGATTTCGCGGTCACGTATGGTGTCAGCCAGGTCATTGTCGGGACGACGAAACGAGGCACGTTGTGGCGAACCATGAAGGGTGACGTCATTCAGGGGATTGCCATGCACCTGCCTGATCGAACGCAGCTACTCATTCATGCGTGAGTCGAAACATGCATGAGCGTGCGGCAACCAGGACGATGATCACCGGAGGAAGCGGCCTCCATTCAAGTCGATCACTCCACCCGTCATGAAGCTTGAAGCATCCGAAGCGAGAAACAACACCGACTGGGCGATCTCGTCGGAGGTCGAGTTTCTCGCCAGCGGTGTCTGACGACGATAGTCTTCCATTTTTTCGGGCGTGCTGAAGAGCTCATGATGCCGGGTTTCGACAACTCCGGGCATGATGCAATTGGCACGCACCAGCGGCGCCAGTTCGCGCGATAAGGTTCGCGTAAAGACCTGAAGTGCTCCTTTCGCAGCCGCGTAAGGACCAGCTCCACCTGATCCGCCGGTTTGAACCGACAACGACAGATTGTTGATGATGCTTCCGCGTCCCGATGCCTTTAGATGCGGTATGGCTCGACGGGTGATCAGGAACGCCGAATGAACATTCACTTGGAACGCATGCATCCACAGGTCAGTCGGACATTGCTCCAGCGAGGAACGGGTCAGGGGATCTCCCGCGTTATTGAACAGCACGTCCAGCCGCCCGATCTGCTGAACAAACTGATCCACAACTCGATTGGCATCGTCTTCTCGGGTCAAATCACCTTGCAACAGGACGCCGCGTCCTCCGGCCGCCTCGATCGCGGCCAATGTGGCTTGGGCACCTGCATCATTCGACCGAAAATGGATCCCCACCACAGCTCCGGCCGCAGCAAGCGAGACGGCGGCCGCTTGGCCAATTCCGCCACCGGCTCCCGTCACGAGCGCCGCACGGCCTGTCAGATCGAAGCGAGTTTGCGAAAATGGTGTCACAATGAAATCCTGTATGATCCATGTCAGCTCATGACAATTAGCGGGGTTGTGCAAGCATTCGATGCATGATGAATGGCGAGCCACCGTCCAGGTCGAGATGATAGACTCGCTTCGATGTTTTGTCCCGTCAGGACTCCACAGTGACCGTTGCTGAACAAATTGAGTTGGCCTGCCTGCTGGAAGCGACTGCCCGCAAGCCGGGGAACGTCCACCCCGCGGCGCACTTTTCCGATTTGGGATACGAAGATTTCACCGCTGCCGCGCAGGTGATCGGCGAACCACTGGCGCTCACTCGGTCGCGAGGGTTGGGACGTGCGATTTACGACGCCGTCCAGGCCACACGTCAGGCCACGGGGACAAACGTCAATCTTGGAATCATTTTCTTGCTGGCGCCGCTCGCCCACGTGCCACGCGAGCGTCCCTTGGCGGACGGTATCGGTGACGTCCTGCGATCGACCACCGTTGAAGACGCCGAATGGGTCTATGCCGCAATCCAGTTGGCTCAACCAGGCGGCATGGGGAAAGTCTCGGATCAGGACATCCATGCCAAGCCCACCGTCACCCTGCGCGAGGCGATGATGTTGGCCGCAGACCGTGACGCGATTGCACATCAATACGTCAGCGACTTTGAACTTGTCTTTGCGGCCAGATCGAAGCTCCTTGAGATCTGGCAACAGTTGGCGGACTGGGAAGCGGCAACAATCTATCTGCACGTGTGGCTCATGTCGCGTCAACCGGACACGCTCATCGCCCGCAAGTGCGGATCAGTTATGGCAACCGAAGCCTCGGCGCGGGCTGATGCATTGCTCAAGGGAACAGAAATCGGTGGACGGCTCGACCATCTCAAGTTGCAAGAGTTTGATCGATGGCTACGCGCCGACGGACACCGGCGGAACCCAGGCACAACGGCCGACTTGATTGCCGCAACGCTCTTCTCCGCGTTCCGCGACGCGCAACTGAACCCTCCCACGCGGGAAGAAATTCAGCAACGAGCCGCCATGATTCGGATAGAATCAACAACTCCAGATATCAATCGTCCTTCAAGCGAACCCTGCCGAGATTTGTTATGACCTCTGAAAAATACCGTGTCCGCGTCACCAAAGATCACCTCGTCTTTAGCGCCGCACACTTCATCACATTCAATGGAACGATTTGCGAGCGTCTGCACGGACACAACTGGCGAGCCGCGGTGGAGGTGGCTGGACCCCTGGACGAAAACAGCTATGTGTTTGACTTTATCGCACTTCGTGACGCGACCCAGCGCCTGGTGAATGAACTTGACCACCATGTGCTGCTTCCGACACAGCATCCGGCCATTCACGTGACATCCGACGATCGAGAGGTCACCGCAACATTTGAATCTCGCCGCTGGGTCTTTCCACGCGAAGATTGTGTCTTGCTTCCCGTCGCCAATACGACCGCCGAATTGATCGCGCGTTGGATGGCGTTTCAATTAAAGCAAACGCTGGCGACTCACGCGGGTGCCGCGAACCTGGAAACGCTGACCATCGAAATCGAAGAAAACTTTGGTCAGTGGGCGATTTGTCAAATACCAATGCACGCCTGATGGCGGCAATTCACGGCGTCGGACATCGAGCACTCAAGCAAGGCACTCACTATGCGTGATGCCATCAAACAGTGCGACGGATTGGATCACTTCGTATCCAGGCCGCCGCCAAATGTAATATGCAGATGATCAATCTCGATCTTGGCTGCGACGAACAACGAGTCGACCAATTCCAACGTCGGCCTTAACTGTTCGAATCGCGACAACCAACGCGGCATGGCATCGGCCGCACCGAACGAGAAAAACTGTGCCAGGTCGCCGCCATTGCGTTCGATCGCCGTCCGCGCCTGAACCGAATCAAGCCAGATCAACTGATTGGCATGAGGGAAGTAGCGGCGCGCATGTTCCGTTAACCGGGGGTTGTCCGAGCTGGGTTCTTTCAAGTCCATCGATTGAACGGCGCGATCGCGCGAACCAGCGACGAACAGATCATTCTGCTTCACCCCGCAGGCGAGAGGAATCGGCGCCGATTCCGAGAGCCAGCCAATGAATTCGCTCTCATTCCGATCTTGAAAGGCAACTACGATGTTCTGCGTATCGGCGCTGAAATAAGCGGCCAAAAGCGTCATCGTCGTTTCCATACCGCGCGAGATATCCGAAACCATTTGTGGATCAGCGGGCGCATTCAGATGGGAGCGAAATGCGCCATCAACGACGACCTTTTTGCCTTGAGCATCAGCACGCGTGACCAGAAACGCGCTGAAATCTCGCGACATGGCGGGAAGGACCGTGTCGATCAGGTCACGTCCCCGCAGGAAGCTTTGAGCCACACGTCGAATCTTCGCAATTTCCGCCCGGCTTTCCGCAGGGATCTGATTAATCACCAATTGAACGAGTGGCGCCAATTCGAGATGACCACTGACCGCGAGAATCGCGTCGGCGGGCAATCGTCCCTTCCATGAGGGTTCCGCCTTCGCGGTCGCAACAAACTGAGGCCATGATTTCGGCAATGACTTCGAATCAAGATCCACAATCGAATCACAGACGATCCCGTCTTTGAGACTCACGCTGGCCGAAACACAACTGACGTTTTTCCAGATCGCAGCAGGTCCCAACGGATCATTCTCGGCCTGAGAAAACTCTTGCAGACTACGATCCCAAGGACGCGCATTGATATGCACGTACGCGGCACATCCGGGTTTCAATCGCGCACGATTCCGGATGAACGCAGGAGAGAACCGAAGCGTGTTAGCGGCGTACGGCTCGGGCGTCGTCGCGGTCGCGACGATAAATCGATCAATCACCCCCTGGATCAACCCCTCTTGATCGGTGATGGCGAACCAACGATCCGAAGAAGCAAAGTAAAGTTCTTCGTCCGTGTCGGCGTGGCGTTTCCGATGCTTGTAGCGCAAACCCCGATGAAGACGAGTTGTGGTCACATGCTTGGGCTCGAGCATATTCCATGTCTGGAAGAATTCCTGAATAGCGGCCGCATCGCGCGCTTCACCCACCAGAATCCCCTGGGGAGCACCTTGGGGCGGGACATAAATGGCGACGACCACCGATCGTGCGAACAGTGCACGCAGATACATGGACAGAGGTTGACCAGACTTTTTTTCCGTCAGGTCGTTCAGCGTCATCCAGCGCTGAAAACCATTTCCGTCCAGGACCTTCTGAATGGCTGGAAAGGCGCGTAAACGCGCCATCAGCGGGCTCTTGTCCAGTTCCGTCCATTTCGTATCGAGATCGGGGATCTCCAGACAAAACGCGACCTCGTCAGAGACCAGATCGAGAACCGACAGCGTTTCGGCCGACGACGACGTGGTCACTCGACACAATACGACGAGCAGAAATGTGAGTATTCGGGTTCGCATCCAATTCCCTTTCATCACGATCCTGACTGACGCCGCCGACATCGCACACCTTCATTCCTCGTTAACCTGCGGGAATTTCGCTCGGAACTGTTTGCCAAAGGAACCCCAACGCGGTCGAAACCCGACTTCCGATCGGACGCCAGAGTCGCTTCATATCGCTGGAATCGGGCAATAGATCAAGATCATCCGCCGCGGGCAATGGTGGAGCAGCCATATCAGGAATCGCCTCGACAATTTCCCGCGCGGCCACGGAGGTTTCACTTGCCATTTCACGATAACCCGACTTCAGATCAGAGAACACTTCTGCAATCGTGTCAGAGACATCCAGCATCGCCAGTTCATCATGCGTCAGCGGCTGCATACGATGAAATGTCAACAGGCCGTTAAACGTGCCGTGCTGCACGTTCGAGAGGAACGACATCGTCACGGCGACCAACAGCAAGCAGGCCACCACGGATGACAACGCCATCTGATGCGACCGACGAACGGCCTTTTCTATTGCCTCCGGCGCGACGGCAGTTTCCATTTTCGGATTCGATGGCAACGTCGGAGACGCCAGTTCTAATTGCGACGCATCATGCGTGGCGAGAATGTCATCCAAGTCGGAGTCGTCATTCCACACCGGCTGAGATAGCTCGGCCAAAATTCGATCGACGAACCCCTCGGACGGTTGTTCGTTCGATCGCCACGACTCGATCGCCAGATCCAATTGATATTCAAGACTCAATCGCGTTCGGCACTGCGCGCACGCAGACGCATGTTCGAAAACATGTTCCGCGAGCGGTTGTCGTTCTTCTACCGCGGACTCGACCGCGGACTCAAATTCGACGCAGTTCATAACCTTCCTTTGTGACAACACCTCGATCCACCAGCAGTTCTGACAGCTCACGACGAGCCCGGTGTAACCAGGTCTTAATCGTTCCTTCTGGAGCTTTCATAATCTCGGCCACTTGAGTGATGCTCAGTTCCTGCTGGTGAAAAAGGACAAAACATGTTCGATATTCTTCACGAAGTTTGGAGAGTGCCAGTTCCAGTTCTTCGCCAAGGTCTAAATTCTGAAGTCGAGCATCCTTTGCGGGACGATCGATGCTCGGATCAAACGTCCGCGTCTGATGACTACGCTGTGACAAATGAGTTCGACATCGATTAATCGCAATCGTCAAAATCCACGGTTTGAGAGGTCGACGAGAATCCCAATGCCGAAGATGACGAATGGCCCGGACAAAAGTTTGCTGCGCCACATCTTCGGCGTCTTCGCGATTCCTTAAACGGTGAAGGCAAACGGTAAAAACGAGCCGTTGGAATTGCTCGACGAACGCACGAATGGCCGATTGGTCACCGGACAGACACCGTTCGACGAGATCTCGGTCGTCCACCGCCAATCACCTTTCCTTAATCCATACCCAAGTTGCGGCCGACCCGTTTCAAACGGCAAGGATGATTCGTCGACGCAAAACGAACGGTAATTCGAAAAAGCCTCGTAAAATCTCGACGTTTTCCCACTCGGCCTCGAAATCCTTCGTTATTCGAACTTCAGAAGTCCGAAGGAACCTGGCTGTGGCTGCAGCATGGCGGGATGCGTCCAGCTTTGCAAACCGACATTGGGAATCGTGCGCAGGATCGAGACAGCGTAGATCGTTCCTGGGCGGGGAGTTACGGGCGTCAGCTCGCTCCAGGGGATCGCCACCTCGGTACGCCAGTGCGTCTGGTCGTTTTCCGCAGCCACGTACCACTTTGGATTCCAGCGTCGATCTTCCCAGCAGCTTTCCGCCGTCTTGCCACGCTCGTCGATGTGGAATTCGTACCATGTTGAGTAATCCCGATCGATGTCGAGTCGAATGGTAACTCGATCCTGACGCGTGAGATCCGCATCATGCTCGCGACCACGGAGCTGCGTTTTCTCACGTTTCGCATTTGGCGGTCTTGGGAAACTACAGGCCACGTAAAGGAACTCACTGTCATACGCAAATAATGACATTCCGTAGGCGGCCGCGGCAGTCTCGTCGACCAAACGCCTTGGAATCGGTTTATCACTCAATGGAATCTCGGTCGCCTCCTCCCAGCAGGGGTCCGAAAGGAGTCCATCCAGATGAGGACGCACGGCAGTCGAGCGACACGTCACGAGAGCACTTGGCGTTTCGGGTGTTTCAAACGAGGTCCATAGCTCGCGTTCTGCCAGTTCCCGCGTTTCTGGACTCATGTGGCTCGACATGAAGTTGCGCATAATCGCATCGGCAGCTCGTGCCGATCCCCGCGTGCGGCGCATCGCGGCCAGCGGGAATTGAATTTCTGGCGAGCGGAAGAGATTGGGAGAAACTGATTCAAGCTGTTTCGCCAATTCGCCCGCGCGGTCATGCCATTCCCCGACCGCGCCCGTCCTCCAATCGGCTTCAGGAGCAATCTTCAATCGCGCCGATTTGCTGTCCTTTTTGTTTTTGGGACGTTCATCGCCGCCCAGATCGAACGCCGCATTCAGTCGGACAGGACTGCCCGAAGTGGTTCGACTTTGCAGGACCGACGCATCACCGGAAACCACAGCGGGCCGAAGCCCGTTGTCTCCCAGCATGGTCTCGCCCGCCGTTTGTTGAACGTACTCAGTTCGCTGGTCCAACTTCGACAGGCTGGTTGTCGAATTGGACGTCATTAGTCGCAACCGTTGCCAGGCGGTCTCGCTGCTGCACCAGAATTGGACCAGCCAGCGCATCGCATCGAGAGCCCCCGGCTCTTTCGGATATCGTCGAATCAATTCCACATACGTCGCTTCCACCAGTTCAAACTGAGAACGCTTGCGATACTCATCGGCGAGATCACGGAGCAGGGCGGTTCCTTGCGCAGAATCCATCCCCTCGACAACAGACTTGATCTGCCCGACCATCTGCCCGGCGATCCGGGGATCATCCAGCGATTTCTTCGTGTACGCGCTGAAGTCACGTTGCTTCCGCACGATCTTCTGCATCCGTTCCAGATCGCGTTCATCAAAGGGCGAGGCCTCACGACAGGCGGCGGAACCCGGCGCCAGCGACAGACCCGCGAAGAAATCGCGCGAACGTTGCACCGTTCCGCCCCGCCCACCGCCTACCGAGCCGGCGTCACCTTTTTGTCCCTCGATCCCCAGCCGACGATAGGCGATGAGGGATGAGTCCACTTCTTCGCTACGCGGCACGCGCCGCGCCTGGAGCAACGCCACGGCCGGACCGGCGGCCATTCGGGTGGATGACTTCAAATGCGGTAAGAATTCGTCGAGATCGACATGAGCATCGCCAGTGGCTCCCGGAGCCAGCCGCATGTACACGCGATCAACACTCCATGTCGTCAAGCCCGTGACGTCCGACTGCTCCACATACCGTGTGGCATCCGCCGCCTGGGCCACGGCCTGTACGACGGCGTCATACAGCAACTGGCAGGCGGCATCGTCGGGTGAAGGTTGATCAATGACGATGACACTTGGTCGCCACGTGCGAATTTGGCGAACGAGCCCCCCTAGCAACGTTTGCGGCAATCGGCCTTCGGTCTGCTTCTGCCATTCTTCCGTCAGTTGAGTCGCAGAATACTCCACGCCCGGAAGGGTCAAAGGCAACTGCCAGTGCACTTCCGCAGCATTGCCGCCGCACTTCTGCACCGCCGAGTTGAGACGGAGCGGACCGTCCGTTCCCGCAGCCAATGGCCCGACATCCTCCCGCTGCGCGATCCAGACCGCGCTGCGATACCCGAGTTCGCCCGAGACTTTCGCGAGCAGCGGCGCACTCGTCCGCCCCGCGCGTGCGTGCAAGGCAAGCAGCGCCACACGTCGTCCGTCGCCTCGGACCGCTTGCCACGACTTTCCGCCATTTTCCGTTCGCAGGATCAGGCCGAAGGTTCCGACGGCAACTCCCTGTTGAGGATTCGAGAAGCGAACGGCCGCGATCGGTGTGGATTGTCCCGTCAACTGCTTTTCCCAATGCTGACCACCGTCCGGACTGTGCCAGATCACACTGCCCGGAGACCCCGCCAGCCAGACATTTTCCTCCTTCACCTCGACCGCGCGAAAATCCATGTTCTCACGCAATTCGTCCGGCAGATCACCTGGGGGAGCGTCCCAGACCAGACCACCGTTGGTCGTCTGCATCACCAGAGCCCCGTCACCCGCCAGCCAGCCACTCTTATTCGGCAGGATGTTCAACGCGCGAATCGAGCGATAGCCGCGTGCTGAAAGTTGTGATTCGAACAACTGGTCATTGCCAAACAACGAGACTTGCGCATTCGCCCCCGCGACCGCGCCTTGCTCGGCTTGCGGGAAGGATGCTGCGAGCCATTCGCGCGAGGCCTGCCCCTGAACGGCATGCCAGGATTTTCCCCCGTCTTCGGATGTCATCATCCCGGCCGGTGCCGCTGCCGTGGGTTGCCCGACAATGACGCCCGATTCCAGATCGAAGAATTTGACATAGGAGAGCAGGGGCAATCCCGTCCGGTTCTGACGTTCCCAGGTTTTCCCGCCGTCGCGTGTCATCAGCAACACGCCGCTGTTGAGTTCTGGAAAGGGGGCGACCTCACGACCGGCAATCCAGCCAATCTGATCACTCAGAAAACAGACGCTTCGCAAGGAGCCGTCGAATCCACAATCCAGTCGCGTCCAGCGCCGCCCGCCATCGTCCGACTTCCAGCAGGCCCCATGTTCGCCGACCGCAAACACGAGCTTCGATCCAACGAACTGCACGTCATGCAGTTGGGCATCGTCGATCCAACCTAGCGGAGTGTCGGCCGCACTGGCCACGCACTGCGAGAAGGACAAACAGAGGACAATCCAGACAGCGCGACATCGCGGAACGCATCCCTGCATGACCGCCTCCGATAGGTAAATTCCAACAACGACCGCGATCCGTCGCGATGCCCGAGCCCAGCCGCCAAGAACACAGCGATTCTGGCAATTTCAGGCTTGAGCCAGGATTTTAGGACTTTTCGAGGTTTACAGAAGGGGAGTTCCACGGCGGCAGAATCACCGGACACCAGTTCCCGCTGCTTTTTTGCTCAGATTGCCATTTTCGAATCGAGCTCCGGCCCCGGATTTCGTGATCAACGTGATCGCCTTGATCATCTTATTCCATATCCCATTACCAGCAAGCATGTTATGCATTCTCAACATCCAGCTCAATTTGGACATCTTGAGCGTCTTGACCATCATCCCGCCTGTTTTTGCCTTCTCTGCCCGCAATTTCGCCTGAATCGAGACGCCTTCCAGTGGATATGCAGTGCAGGGGAGAGCACTTCTGTCCCCAGGCACATCACGAAAATCGCGGGGGAAACACGACATGACAACACCCTAACACTGTTGGCATGAGATCAGATTTGATCTCGTTTGATCCTGCGGCCGTCCGAGCATCGCGGACCGTGACCGCATTCCTGCGTAAAAAAGACTCCTGCATACAAAAGCAGTCTGATGATACGCTCGCCGCCAAAGATGTCAGGACCAAGTCGACGCAATCTTCCAAACGTTTAGAAGACTGGTCCTGAAGATGCCGCTCGAAGACGCAAAAACTCACACTCCCATTCTCCAGCCCCCCAACGACAACAATCATCTGGGTTTTGGCAAAACCTGTTGGGACAGCTTGCGAGTCATGTGCGGACCTGACAGGCGGTCGCGGCTTGCGGAGCAGTAGCCAAACGGAGAGGGCGGTCAACCCGTGGGGATTCACATGCTCAAGAAAGGACACCGTCACGGGTCCGTAGAGTGAATCAAACAATCCCTCCATGCGCCTCGACTTGCGATCGACCTTGAGAAATCGAGGTTGCCCACAGGGCCGCTTTTCGGAAATCAACAATCGAGATCTAAGCAATGAGTCCTGACGCGAATGGCACTGCCGTTGGTGTTCATCGCGGAGTACATCGCGGACGCTCCATTGGATTCGATCTGACAATATCCGAACCGAGGGTGTCGGAGTACGTTTATGATTTTCTTGGCGGCTGTATTCCATTGAAAAAGATCGAACGATCCTACGGATATTCGGCGAATTCGCAGGGAGTGCAAAACTGGATTGATACGCTATTAACTGACCAATGGGCCGAAGAACATGCGACTCCGAATGGCTATTAACGTCAATTGAACCCGATTTCGGCCCAAATACTGTTCATACGCCTAACCCTTGGCCCGCCGATGTTTTGCGATGATTGTTGGAGTGTTGCTGTAGCTCCCACACTGGGACGGCCAAGTCGGCTCGTTTTACAACTTGTGGCAGAATCCGCAGTCATGTTGCAAAATTTTTAATAGCCGATCTCAAACGAGAATCTGATAATTCCGGTTCCATCACCCCCTGCCTTCATACAAAGGTATGTGGTGTCCTTTCTTGTTTTGAAGGTCCGGCAGCTACATACGTGTATGGGTTTCATGAAATTTTCAGAATGGCTGGCTCGTCGAGACGAAGGGCTGTTCTTGCCTGACCGACCACCATTGAAGGGGATGCCTCGCATCAACTCTTTGCCATGCACTGACGAACAGCGGAAGAAGTTGCACGCCAAGCCGTTCAAGCCACCGAAACCATTTTCCATGACTGGCCACAAAGCAGCTAAAAGTGTGCTTCAACCGCAAATTTCGAAGTTCTCAGTCCATATCCCAAGATGATCTAAATCTGTTGCAAGACTTGCATTGAAATACGTAAACACAAACGCTTCCAGACCCTGCGAGGACAGCGGCCTGAACTGAAGATTTTGTCCGTTCGTCCTCGTCCAGAACCTGATCCAAGAATGACTTGGGATCATGAGGTCGATTCGGCGATTTCATCAGGCTCGCCCATTCGCCAACATAAGTCATTGGTTGCTTGCAGCAGAAAAGCCATTGCTCTCCTTGCCATGTGACGAACGACGGCGTGCGAAGCAGTTCGAACAGATATTTACTCGGAATTCGCACTCCATACCATTCATCGGTAGAGTTGCTCGGGACAAGTTCAAACTCAAGCGTTTTTAGGCCCGGAACGCCGTGAGTTACACCCTCAAATGCCTCATCCCATGACACCATTCCGAATTCCGTGTCTTGAGTGAGTGCTCCCTTGCCAGCACGGAGGCACGAATAGCAAATGAAAATGTCGTCGGCTGTTGATTCAGGGAATGAAATGATCGCCTTACATGATCGGCATGCAACGTCAACTCGATCATCGGCATCAAGCCCGTTTTCAACTCCACAAGCTGAACATCGAAGCATTACCGCACAACCGATACCTAACTGAAAACAATGGTGACAAGTCTTTCTACAGGCTATGCAAGTCGAATTCTCGGTGTATCCCTGTGCCTCATTCGTTGGCCCTTCGTAGAGCGGAAACGGAATCCCAAGTTCAGAAAATGTTGACACTGATCTGTCCTCGAAAGTTACCCGGCCCAATTTAGCGGGATGTCTTCATCCGCATGCTTCGCTTACTGACAAATAGAGTCTAGCCAGCTTTGGCTCAAGAAAACGATTGAACAACGGGACTTTGAGAATGACGTAGGCATGACAACAAGACCTTACCCTAGTTGTCATTCGCAATTCAAGCCGATATCATGATGCGGAACAAGAAAAGAATTCCAAAATCATGTCCATCGCTGCCTACGTAAGAGTCTCCAGTCGCCACCAGAAGGATGACAGCCAGAGGGCCGAAATCCAAAAATGGATGGACGCTAACGGGATCGACCCGAAACAAGTCGAATGGTATGCCGACAAGGAATCAGGCACGACGATGAAACGGCCTGCCTTCGAGAAATTGCAGGCCGACATCTTTCACGGCAAGGTTAAGTCCGTAATCCTGTGGAAACTGGACCGGCTTTCACGTCGTCTGAGAGATGGCATCACGACATTGGCGGATTGGGCCGAAAGAGGTTTGAAAATCGTCGTTGTCACTCAACAGCTTGAATTCAATGGGGCTGTTGGTCGCACCCTTGCCGCCCTCTTAATGGGTTTGGCAGAAATCGAATGGGAATACAGAAAAGAACGTCAATTGGCAGGAATTGAAGTCGCCAAGAAACGAGGTGTTTACAAAGGCCGACAATTCGGGACCACGAAAGCCAAGCCAAAGAGAGCCATTGAACTTCGTGATAAGGGATCGTCTGCGGCTGAGATTGCCACCGCACTGGGGATCAGTGAGCGGACAGTCTTTCGCTATGTCGGCAGGGAAGCAGCATAATCATGTCGGGATTTGATTTGGACAAGGGAATTGGGGCCTACTATGTCCGTGTCAGCGATGATGTGCAGGACATCAATCGGCAAGTTGAGGGCATTCAGCGGTGATTGAATAAGCAAGGGGTTTCGCATTCGTGTCCCGCGCGTGCGAAACGCGGCAGCATCTGCTCGACTCGGTACCGATAGCTGGGTCGCGATGCTCGCGTCGACAAGAACAGCACCTTCAAATCACCCATCGTAAGTAGTCACCGTCATCCTAGGCATCAATGCGACATCATTTGAGTATCAGTGCGCTCCGAAAAATCGCAGACGCGAGATGGACGCATCAAGAGCCCATCGCATTGGCAAACGATCAAGGCACAGAAGGCCTGATTCAGACTTCAGTCGCCCGAAGCCAGCAATTGCAGTTGGAAACAGCGTGTCGCATACTTCACCACGAAGGCCAAGAGGCCTTGCGGGAGTATTTGGCACGGCTTGACGTGTTATTTCGAGGGAAGCACTACCTTGTCAATGGGGAAGATCGAGACTTGCCCGGTGATCGAGACCTTTCCGCATTATCCAAACGAGCTCAATTGTTCGAATCGAATCCGAATGTTCTGAGAGGAGATTTCGTCGTTGAGAGACGATCGAACGATGAACAATATCGTCTGCTGATCGAAATCCCCCCTCCTTTCAGCAGATGGGAGATATTACCCTACTTTGCGTGGATTTTAGTGTTGATTGTCGCGATGGGTTACGGGTTTGCAGTCAATATCGTGCGACCTCTGAAACGATTGCAGAACGCAGTGGTGCAACTAGGCAGCGGGAAATTAGACATTCGCGTCGACTTCAACCGGCGAGATGAATTCGGCGAACTCGGCCGCGCCTTTGATCACATGGCTCAACGCATAGAATCGCTGCTTACGGCTGAACGGCTCTTGCTGCAGGATATTTCCCACGAGCTTCGCTCACCATTGACCAGACTTCGATTTGCACTGGATCTTGCCCGGAATAACGAAGCTGCCGAACCAGCGTTTCAGCGCGTGGACAGAGAAGTCTTTCGCTTAGCGGAACTTGTTGATCAACTCCTCCAATTGACGCGAGCTGAGGGCGACATCGCTTCGCGGACGACCATCGATATTTCACTCGCCGATCTCATTTTGGAATCCATTGACGATTTTCAGCTAGAAGCAGCATCGAAAAAATGCAGCATTGCACTGATCTCCCTTGAACCCCAGATGCTCATCCGCGGTGAGTCAGAATTAATTCGTCGGGCCTTCGAAAACGTCCTCAGCAATGCTCTTCGCCACGCCCCTTTCGGTTCGAAAATCACGGTTAACTTATTGCGTGATGGAAGAAATGCCGCTGTTTCGATTCGTGATCATGGCAGCGGCGTGCCCGAAGAGATGATCACCGAGATTTTATGCCATTCCGGCGTGTCGATTGCGACCGAAACCGTGATAGTGGCGGAGTGGGACTAGGGCTGTCGATCGCGCGACGGGCAGTACATCTCCATCACGGCACCATCGCTGCTCGGAATGCATATCCGGGGCTTGAAGTCCTTTTCATGCTGCCTCTCGCCTAACGCACAAGCGAATTTTCTTGAAACAGTGATTAGGTGGCCCCCGTTTTTCGGACCACCGGTTTAGATGGAAAAAGGGGTTTGGAACGGTGAAAATAAGAGGCATCGTGGCGAGCAAAACTCGGCAAGAAAACGATGCCTCGACAGCGACGAATATTCAATGGGGCTTTTAAGGCGAAGGTGGCGCTAGATGCGATTCGTGGCCTGAAGACGGTGAGCGAATTGGCCTCTTTGTACAAGGCCACCTGACGCAGATCACACTCTGTAAGAAGCAACACTGGGGCGGAGCGATGAGCGTGTTTGAGCCGTCATCGGTCAAGACGGCGGCGACAACAATCACCCGAGTTTCGGCGTGGCTTGCGAGTCACGTGCGGATCTACCGCCTATTGAAGTAACGAGGACTCGCCTCGACCAAATTAGAAATCGCCATGACATCGTGGATGCCAAGGCGTCTGCCCCCTTACTTCAACAGGCTGCGAACAGGCAGTTTTGGCTTGCTGAGTAGCAACCAAGCCGAGAGCAGTGTAAGAGGGACAACGAACAACCAATAGGGAATCGCGAAGCCGTTCATTTCGGCGTCAACTCGTTTCCATTGGCAACTTCCCATTCCGAACAAGTGCCAGCCCCATTGTAAGTCGGGTGAGGCGAAGATCAGTCCGGGCTGAGATCCAGGATGACTGCTCCACAAAAATGACGGGATGCCCGCAACCTGATAGTGGCGAGTGAGCTTCGAGAAGTAGATTGCGGATTCGTAGGACGAGACCCCAATTTCCGCATTTCGCTCCGGCTGCTGATAAAAAACTCCATCCACCATGCGAAGACTGCGCACCCACCCGGCCATACCCAAGCACGTGTCAGTGGGCGCTGAAACAGTACCAGTGAAGGGCGCTTGAAACGGTACCAGTTGAGACAAAGGGGCTTTTGTTTTGCAGTAGTGGTTTCTTTTCGTAGAAACCCACCACTGGAAAGACGATGGCTTATCAACTGAGTATGGACAAGTCCTTTTCGATTAAGGCTTTGCACGACAACGGACTCTCCGAGCGTGCAATCTGTGAGTCGCTGGGTGTATCTCGAGGCGCAGTTCGGCGTCATTTGGCCGAAAATTCGTCAAACGATACCAAAGCGCCCACCGGCAAAGCGCCCACCGGGTCGGAGGCTCCAAACAGTACCAAAGCGCCCACCGGGTCGGCTGAGCCTGAGAACAGTGCGGTGGTTCGAGTTTCCCGCAGTT
>NZ_JH636435.1:2573094-2738569 GCF_000255655.1 Schlesneria paludicola DSM 18645
CGGATCTGCTGATCGTCGACGACATGGGGATGAAGCAGTTACCCAAGCGATCAGGTGAGTACCTGTTCGAGATCATCATGCGGCGACACGAGCTTCGCTCCACGATGATGACCAGCAACAGACCCTTGGACGATTGGGGCCAATTGATCGGCGACGTTCCCAGCGCAACTGCCATCTTGGATCGCTTCCTGCATCGAGCGGAAGTCGTGCAAATCACCGGCAAGAGTTATCGTTTAGAGAAATCGAAAAAAAGTTCAAACGATACCAAAGCGCCCACCGGGTCCAAAGCCGAAGAATAGAAGGGCAAACAGTACCATTAAAGACATCAACCGATAAATGGTACCGTTTGAAGTGCAAACGAGTGGTACTGTTTCAAGCGCCAATTGACAAGCACGCAAGAAACAGCGTCACCATGCCGACTTTGCGCTTCCACCCCCTCAAGAATTCCCACACAGCGATCTCCAGCCCTAAAGGTCACTTAGCAGCCCGTTGACGTAACGAGAACTGCCTCCGATCCGATGAAAAACCGCCATGACATCGTAAATGCCAAGATGCCTGCCCCCCGTACTTCAACAGACTATTAGACAACGCGTCTTGAGTTTGGCAGACGCCACGAGAAGGGGCAATAGCCGTGACATCGTTGGATTTGGCGTCCGTCGCCACCTGCCCAAATGTTAATCGGGTGTCGCATGGCGTCGCCGACACCAGATGCCGAGGATTCTTCCCCGCGGCTTTGTCGAAGCAGCCACGCCGCGTTTTTCCATCAATGATGCTTGCCGAGTTCCTGTCCGATGTCGTCCAGGCACTGACTGATGCTGGCGGGGTGACCCACGTCGCATATAATGCCATTCAACGACTTTTAGTATCTCGCACACCCACGCGTACCGCTGCGCGAGCGAGATGTCGCCTATGGATTCACGAACCTGTCTTGACCGCTGGCGTGAGCTGCGCCACACAACTAGCTGACATCTCGCCTGGTTCAAATGTGCAGCGTCTTGTGGCTGCCCCACCCCGCGACAGGCGAATCATGACAAGCGTTCCTTTATCAGCAGAATCATTTCAATCACACTGAGCAAAAGAAAACACTTCTTGAATCGAATTTCAATCGATACGATGAAGCTGCTGTGCTCCATGGTACACCTCTACCGAATCCAATCTTTGCCTTCCCCCGTGATTACAAATTCGTGGATCGGGGCTGTGAACTCATTCCACATCTGGTCTCGCATAAAGACGATCCCTCCAAGATCGTGAATGTCATCCCAGATAATCAGCATCCGATCCAGTGGCTTCTTTACGATTTCCCGAAATGCAGCGAGCCGACTTGCCAACATAGATCGAACATTGTCAGGTACACGATTTGCTATCGACGTGTCCGGAAATGCAAACATTCCTTCTGATTGATTGATATCAAACCATCCAGATAAAAGCGTATCCAGCAATGAATTATCAACAAATTGGCGAGCATGTGCCAAAACAGCAGCACAATAGAGTGCTGTTGCCGCCACCTGTGCCCATAGCCTTATAAACCGCTTCCGAAACTGGGAAGCGTCCTCACCAACTGAGTAATCAATTCCGAAGCGGATACCCAATACCGCGAGACGCACACGTCGCACAAGTTCGCCCACTTTTCTTGCTGTCCAAGCGTCACCATCCTCGTCAGGAGACGTTTCCATTCGTTCCTTCGCCATCTTTGCTTTGTATGTAACTTCATCAGCAATCGTAGCGATTCTTCGCATATGGTAGTGCACCTGAGTCATATGAAACAGTCGCCACAGCAGGATCATACGCGGCCCCTGAACCAACCGGGATAAAGACCTGGTGAGGTAGCCAGAAGCTGTCTGCAGCTTTGCCTGGGACCTTCTGACCATCTTTTCACCATAATCCCACCCTTTGCGGTAGAGCCACGCGACTTCATGGTCGCTACCAGCAAGGCCGACTTCAGCACAACACAAATCCGAAATTGCCAGTAGTGCAGAATTTTCGATTCCGATTCCATGCTTTGCGTACGCAAGATCTCGATAGGCGGCCGTGAGATGCTCGCGGGACCTTCTCATCAGACTGGCAGCCTTTTCGAATGATGTCGCGATTTCAGTCCCGTTCAATGCATTGTCAATCCTCGCGAGCTCAACTTCGATTCTCGCACTACTTGACAATAGTTTTGCGATGAACAAATTCGTTCGGCCTAGTTGAATCTGAAAAAGAGATCGATAAGGAATAAACAGCCCACGATCCGCCGTCGGCTCGAGCAGCGGATTTCGCATATTATCTCCTATTGTTCTGTTCTCCTCTCTCGCTTCTTCGATCGCTGAAACGAGATGCATGATTACTTCATTCAAGCTGGCGATGCGTTTTTCGTTCGCGCGCACTTCATCTTGATCTCTATTCCTCACTTCCAACAAACGGCTTTGATCGATGTTTAATTGAAGCACAGGCAGTCCAAAAGATGAAAATGATCCATCAGTCACAAAAAAAGGCGCGAGCGCTGCTTCCGCTTCCAAGTAGAATGCACGCAATCTCGCTTCGGATCCCTGCCCCCAAAGCCGCTTATTCCGACGCAACTTCATGGCCTGTGCCGTGATCGTCGTGCTCAACTGCTTAAACTTATGCTCACCTCGAGTTCCCGGAATCGTGTCTCCTCGACAGTTACAGGCCCATAGCCGCGCAACCGATCGATTTAGTTCCCAGTGGCGTGCATCACTTTTACTTTGGTCTAACCCAGAAAACAGCCATTCGTGATCGACAATCTTCAGGTAACTTGCATGAGCATACATGCCACGGAATAGCGTGTTTTTGATGGCATCGACAAGGCCTCGGCGAATCTGAGTCACTTCATTCTTTGATTCAGCAATTTGAAGATTCTTTTTTGCAATAACGCTGCGCTTGTCGCGCGCTGTAAATAAACCTTTAACCAGGCCCGCGTGCAATGCACTGGTCCTATCATTCGCATTGCGTTTCTCTAGGGGAATGGAAGACTCACCCAAATTGTAATCGAGTAGATTTTCGCACCATGTCACGACCTGCTCGGGTGGTAGCGCTTGCCTGATATAGGATTCACTTCGTACCCAAGTTTCCGTCAGTCCCTGAACGCATCTTCCGCGAATCGCCCGCACCGAGCGTTGAACAGTCGACTGTAGCTTCGGGCCATATTGCACACTCCGTGCAACATCCGCGATGGAGGCGAAGAATTCTTTCCAGTCTGATCCATCAGCGTAAAAGGCAAGTATTCCAGTAGGTTCGGATTTACATCCTGCAGCATGATCGTCGACGTTGCAATCTGCGAATAGCGGATGGATCGTATGAGCGGCGGTCACAGTGGAAGCGAATTGAGGATCAAATGACATCGCCTGTAATTGTGCCAGGTAGCGCAATGTTGACATTCGATGATAAACGTATTCCATGAAAAAAAAGGGATCTCGAGATGGAAGAAACTGGTTTAAGTAATAATTGCGAGCAATTCGATCATGGATGATCGCCGCCATTACGATTTGGAGGAAGGCACGGGGGTGCTCATCTCGTTTTGACAGCTGCCCTTCTGTCGTGAATCGGGTGTTGAAGTCGTAAATCCAATCGCGTGCGGGCCTGTCTAACCATAGACCATCTTCTTTCGTCCACGACATCCAATGAGGACATTTCGAAGCATCTTTAAGACGTAAAGTGATCTGAGTGACGTGGCCGTTGGGCTTGGACACATCGGCCGATGCATAACTCGCTTGTCGGAATATGTCACTCACTAAATGTTTGATGCCCAATTTCGTACGCGTACGTCGATGAAAGGCGAGTACCGCCGTTACCATGACCGCGACGGTAAGCCCCTGGGTTGGTGATATGCCGCTCTTTGCGGACTCGATCTCTGATGCAACAGCGTCATTCTCAGACCGGCCAACGAGACTAAAATCGCGGAGAGCAGCTGGTGAGTAGAATGGTGCCTTGAGCTCTTCCATGGTCACGACTTGTTCCTTTTCGGTCGCTTCACAGAGACTACGGTCCGAATCAAGCTTCGGCACATGGAGGAGCACCTTAGGGATGCGTCTCGACCGATTCAGCCAGTCATTGAGGGAGTGTTGAAGACCTTTTTGAGAAGCACGCTCTAAGTCCTCGCGGCAATGTCGCCCATATGCCATTTCGTGGGCAAGTACGACAAAAGAATCGCCCAGAGTCCAATCACCGGATACTTTGCGAGTAATGTGCAAGAGAAACTCGATCAGCAGGCGAAACCTTGCTCTGTCTTTCGGCGAGAACTCGCGCGTGACTCCGTGATGAGTCGTCGGCCTAAAGGGAAATGCATCAATGCCGGAAATGCAAAGTGCATATCGACTTCGACGAAGCGCGTTTACAACTCGATCGGCAGCGCTGATTGCATACGAACAGGAATCATTTCCACTATCTTGTTCAGAAATGCCGCCGGAAGTGACAAATGGCGGCAGAGCCGTGTCGCCCCTCCTGATCTGATCCACAATCTCGGCAGCCACTTGTTCTAACGTATGATGCTCCTCCAAGTCGACATGAACGATCGTATAACCTTGTGGCACTTCGGCAAGTGCGTATAGGAAGTCCCTGCTGGTCGACGGAAAGTCCTTAGCGACAGCGCGGGGAATGGCAGAAAAGATTGTTATCGGGCGTTTATGAACTTCGTACTGCGACTTGCCATTCTGACCGCTCTGCGGGATTGTGGGCCGATCGATGTGAGCGACGTAAGGAGCGGTTGAATTCGGCAATCTTTCTGTTAGTTCTTCGAAGAGCCGTTGAAAGGAGCGCCCAAGGTCATAAGTTGCATAGTGGGAAAGTCTTCTGCGGTCACGTAGACTTGCCGGCACATCGTCACGCTTCGAGTGATGCATCCAAACGGCCGTCGCATCAGAGACGTCATTCATCACATCACTGACTAGGTCAACGAGGCGCCTGTCACTTCCACTGCATCCGATCACCAGTAAAAGCGGATTCTCGCCGATGAGTTGCAGAAACTGCTGTTTGTACCGATCAGAAACGCGATAGTCGACTCGTTCATCGACAAGGATATTATGAGTGCTTCCATGCATCTTGATCACAGATACAGAATCGTCAAGATGATGCCGCGAAGGCAATTCGGTACCGTGCTCCATTGCAAAAACACGATGAGACACGTTCTCGCGAGCGAGTGCGGTTTCAATGAAGGGATCGAAATTGAACGTGAAGAGAGCGCGTATGCGAAGCAAGTGTGATAGATGAGCCAACATTGTATGTGTCGAGCCCGGTGCCCGGTTGCGAGCGAGACGAGAGAACAGCGCATCAACAAGCTCCGGATGATACCACGTAACATGGCGAAGCAGCGGCTTCCAGTCGCCAACGACCTGATAGCGGAAGCTTTGTATGTCCGAGGGTTCCTGTAACGACTCCAGGAGCTTTGCCCGAAGCGACGATGAAATGCGATTTGCCTTGAATGCGGACTCGATCGCTGTCGCCGTGTTTCGAATGGAGTTGCTCAGATACCGATCAAGATGCCAGTAACCACCGGGGTTGATCTTTTGCGCCAGCGCGTCAAGTGCGTGACTCAGCGCCGCATCCATCAAACCGCGTGAGCCACGCCGAGGATCGATTTCCCATTCCTTTCTTGGCGATGCCTTTGCATCCATTTCGCCAATGCGTGCTCGCAGATCTGCATTGAGCTGAAATCGATCCGGCCACCCAAAAATGGAAATGAATTCATCTGGGCGTTCAGCAAATAGCTTCACTTGTGTCCGAAACAAAGACTCGGACGCGGACGGCGGAAGATAGAGCTTGTGCGTCAGATAGCAACTTAACTTTGCAATGTAGCGAACAATCGAAGCAAGCGGTGGAAATCCAGAGTCAGCTGACGCGCCCGCTCCAATAATTGGAACAATGGGGCGTCCATTCCTCCAGGCGATCTTAATGACATTAAAGAAGTCTTCGTCGTCGATGCGCATGAGTTGCTAGCCATCAATAAGTGTAAGTCACATGCATGAAAACAGATGCGACGAAACGAATCTCGCAACTGTGCCGCAAACACGTCGCGCAAGAAAATGAACAAACATACACATCGTGTTAAAAACATACCCTCAAACCGCATCAAAAACAACTCAACACTGCACGCATGTTCCATAAATCCACAACTCGCTTGATACACATCACCACGAGCACGCCCGAGCCTCTGAGAACGGGGAATGAACAAGATGTCAGGAACCTTTGTTATTCGGTGACGTGCATGCCGACGTTGTCGCATCTCGCCTTCTTCGACCAATCCACCCTCAAGATCATGGATGCCGCCGGGATCTTCCAGCTTCCGTAAGGAATGTTTCCGATCGTGCTTGTGGTCTTTGACTCCGCCGGGTGTGCCGCTGGACGCGTTCGTCACGTTTGCCATGGCTGTTACCGCGCCCCACATCCTGCGCCACCGGGCTCCCGACCACGCGCCAAGCGAAAGCGTAGGGTGAACCGCAGCCCTCAATCACGCTCGGTGTGAGGTGAGTTTCCTCGCTTTGGGGAGCGCTCTCGTTCCTTTTTTCGAACATCGTCGACTTTCCAGCAGTGTTCTGGGTGATTTTTTAAGCCAGACATCAGGAAAGGAGCCGGCGGCAATTCTGCAGCAATACGAATCACTTGAGACCGAGAAAGCAACTCGACGAATCACACGCGATAGCCTTATAAGCCATTGACGCCATTTGTGCTTAGCAAGCGAGCCTTGTCGCTCGCCAGCCCTCATAGCAGCCTGTTGAAATCAGGGGGCAGGCACCTTGGCGTTGACAATGTCATGGCGTTTTAAGCTCGCCAGGGCCAGACCCATCACTTCAACAGACTGTTAGGCAGTGGATTCGTGTTTCTGATACCCTCGAGTTGAAAATGCACAATAATACGCTACCCTCAAGGCGACTGAATCATTTACAACCACGCAAGATTAAGAAGACAGCCATGCATCAAAAACACACACCAAGACGTCGGGGAGTCACGATCGTCGAAGTGTTGGTCGTGATTGGGATCATCGCACTTCTGGTCGCGCTGATCCTGCCTGCGGTTCAATCATCAAGGTCGGCCGCAAGAAAGGTTAGCTGCAGCAACAACCTGCGGCAGATTGGGCTCGCTCTTCAGAACTATCACGATCAGTTCAGCGTCTTTCCGCCGGCGGCGGTTTGGGCGGGGCCGCCGGGTGAGCCATTGGCGCGCAATCGAATTCCCATTGGAGTCATCGATCGAATCGCGCTTGGACTGACATCCAGGGATGCTGATCGTCTTCATGCGAATTGGTTGATCATGCTGCTGCCTTCATTGGGGGAATCAGCGGTGTGGAACTCATTCAACTCAAATCTGCTCGTTGCAGACACGGCAAACGCAGCCGTTTGCTCGACTCCCATTGCGATCCTTAAGTGTCCTGACGATCCTTTCAATTCGACGCCGTATTCTCGCGGTCAGTTCATGGGGGCGGAGAAAACTTATGCTCGGGGCAACTATGCGATGAATATGGGACCGGGGCGGTACTGCATCCACGAAATGGATCCGAAATGTGTTGATGGATTTCACGTGGATGATCCTGATTTGGCAAACAAAAACTCAGTGCTGTGGGGCAGTGGGGCAGGGGGGGTCAACAAATCATTCAGCCTTAAGGATTGTACGGGCGGGGCCTCGAACTTCGTCCTCGTGGACGAGATTCGCGCTGGAGTGGCGCCAACGGACTCTCGCGGTTCATGGGCGCTCGGCTTCATTGGGTCGAGCCTCACAGCTCGCCACGGCTTGTTGAGCGAAGGAGACAACGGACCGAACAACCAAAACCCCGAGGTCGAGCAAATCGTCGGATGCAGAAAAACAATCGCAGCTCTCGGTGCGGACAAACTCGAAAAGCTGCGAATGCCCTGCCGACTCCAGGGCCAACCGGGTGATCCCGAGATGAATGGTCAGGCCACCTCACGCAGCATGCATCCAGCGGGTGTGAATGTTCTCGCGGCGGACGGATCAGTCCATTTTGTTGCGGATACAGTCAACCCGGATGTTTGGTTCTATATGCACAATCGTGAACCCGCCAAGGGGTTTAGTGCCGGATTCTGAAGAGTGTGTGGTAAGAATTTCACAGCCCGAAGAGAGGGGGACAGGCACATTGGCGCTGACGATGTCATGGCGTTTTTTAAGCTGGCCGGAGCCAGCCCCCGTTACTTCAACAGACTGCTAGGTTAAGCCTTCCCTTGATCGCGGGAAAATGAGCCAGTCCCCGGCCTGTGAACGGTTGCGTGTTTGCTCGACGAGTGATTCCTGATCCGCGCAGCGAAACGACTGTCTAACACCAAGATGCGGTCTCCCAAAACATGTTCCGGCTTTGCATCCCCGATCGAGTCGCCATCTTCGTTGGAATTTTTAGCACGATCCTGTGCGCGGTAAGTTACAGCCAGTTTGCAATTGCCAAGCCCAAGTCAACAAGCAGCTCACGTGAATCTTCCGAACACGCCGAATGGACTAAGGGGTTTCAGAACAGGACCTACATCGATTCCGAAGGAGTGGCGCATCGTTACATGATGTTCGTCCCTTATCGCCGACTTCCCAACGAACGACTGCCACTGCTCATCTACTTGAATGGATTCGGTGCGAATGGCAGTGATGGAATCTTGCCGCTTAAGGACGGAGTGGCGCCAATCATTTGGGAATCACGACATCGTTTTCCGTTTGTGGTGATTTGGCCGCAATGCAAGAAGGGCGATGTTTGGAGTAGCGAGTCGCAATCAACCAAACTTGCCATGTTGATTGCCACTGAAGTCGAAAACGAGTTTCGTACCGATCCCGATCGAGTATTTCTGAGTGGCATATCGACTGGCGGTCGTGGGGCATGGACAATCGCAGCCGCTCATCCAGATCGCATCGCGGCGGCAATTCCGATTTCAGCACACGTCAGCGATGCGGACGTTTTGAGAATCTCCGAATCAGAACTGCCAATTTGGAGCTATGCCGTTGATCTCGACGGGAATCAAATTGCCGAATCCAATTCGACGGCTCACTTCGGTTTTCTAAAACATGGCCAAAGTCCGTTCTACACAGAGCTGGGCATCAAAGAAGTGTTTTCGAAATGGGTCCACAATGGCTGGGATTTTGCCTATCGGAATGGAGGCCTGTATCGTTGGCTGGCCAACCAGACTCGTAGCCGTCGAGCGGTGAGAAGCTTACCGTTTGAACTTCTTGAACCCTCCGCATTCCCATCGAGAGTCAGTTCATCGCAAGATCAAGGCTTGTCGTTCAAATCGGCAGAACAAAAGGTCGATGCACCGTCTGACTCGGTCATTCGAAATCCAACAACTCTTAGCGAAGTATCGATTCGAGGTGTCAAAGAGGTCCATCTGGAATTCTTGCCTCAAGCGGGAACAAAGCGATTTGGCATCGGATTATTGGGCCGACGAACGGGAGACGCCCCAGAAGCGGGAGACGTTATTGACCTGGCAATCGACGATTTGAGTTCGAGTGGTGCGTATTCCTGGCCCAGTTCCCGCTGTCTTCAGTCCGCATCGCCGTTTGCTGAGCGGGCAATTTGTGTCGGCGCGTGGAACGATCTTCGAATTTCATTTGATTCAGAGCATATTTCGGTTGATCTGAACGGTTGGAATCTGGTTCGTCACGTTCCGTTGTCGACCCCTGACGCGAACATCGGATTTGTGGCTGTTGGGGATCCGGGCACGAGTGTGCAGATCCGAAATGTCCGCATTCGGCGAGACCCTGCGGCGGAAAGCACCACGAATCGTGAGGCCACGGCTGCCGAACCCACCTCGACAGCCGTGAATCAATTCGAAACCGTTGACATGGCATCGATCGGCACCGCCTGGAAAAAACGCGAGGCCGCATTCGCAAATATCGAAGTGACTTGGGACGAAGGCGATGAGTGCCGTTTTGCATCGGAGTTATTTCGCCCCGGCCTCACCGACCAACCACAAAATCCAAGCCAAACGGTAAGCCGACTAAGCTTGTCACCAGAGGCATTGCGTTACTCGACAGTTTGGCCATATGGACTCATGAATCTTTGGCGCAAATGTCGCGTCGAATGCCTATCCAGCTCAGACGAGTTTAAGCAAGCTTTGGCGACAAAGTTTGAAATTCCCGACGAGCATCCATTCGGCACTTTGCGATGGAATGTCCACTGCACCATCGACCAGCGCACGGATGTCGTACTGACCGACAATGATCGAGGACTGGGTGCAGTCCAATTCAGTGGTATCGACATTTGGAATGACCGGCCGGGTGACTTGGACGAAGTTTCTTGGCATGCTCCCGCCTTGGCCTTGCATCCCCTCTCGGCGCGCGGCATCCATTGCCAGTTGGATCAATGTCAGCTGATTTCCACGAGTGCTCAGGTGGCGGGTTGTCAAACGATCGTGATTGAGGAAACAACGCGTTCAAACGCAAGCTCATTCAATCGGCGATTCTGGTTAGACCCGCTTCGCGAGTTTGTGATTCTGAGGGCGACCACGACGGTTGTTGGCGAGTTCCGCTCGCAAGTTGATATCGAATACCTTCAAGACAAACATCAGCACTGGATCCCCAAGTCGTGGAAATTGATTGCCAGACCTGACGACCCCGCTCCCGCTGTGCAAGAACGGTTTCCGGGCGACGAATTGGTGTTTGAAATCGGTTCCGCAAAGAATGTGGAATGCATTGTCGACGGATTGCAGCAAGACTCCCCTCTACCAAGCAAGATTCCTGTTGGTGCAATCGTGTTTGATCAGGCGACAAACGAATGGGCGCGGCAAACTGCCGCTGACCAACAAAAACCGTTAACCCCTTATGAAGTGAAAGTGCTTGTGCTCGGCAAGCAACTCCATCAACGCGTTTCGTTGTTCAGTCAATATTCGTGGCGTTTTTACGTCGGTGCTGCTGCAACTTTGACGCTTCTCTTTCGGCTCGTGTTCATTGCAAGAACGCTCGCCAAGAAGAAGGCTTTGTCGTCGTCCGAAGGCTGCTGACTCGCGGAGAGTTCCCCTAGTTTGACAGCAGGTTCGAAAGAAAGAATTTCGCAACAAGCGAGCTTACGATGTCAAAAGGTGTTATCGATTCGAATGCGGCAGAAGTCCCGGATGCGTGTTGGATTTATCAAACCTCAACCGGGAACGTCGGCCCGATCACAACTGAGCAATTCATGGAGGCCGTTCAGGCGGGAGTTGTCTCGCCAAGTACCCTCGTTCGATTGAAGAATTCTATGGCGTGGATGAAGGCGTCCGAAATTGAAGGACTCGAATTCACAAGCCGTCCATCGACGGACAAGAACTCTTCGACAACGTTGGATCGTTCGGCAAAAAAGAATTCTCTTGCGCCCGCGAATAACGAAATGTTGAAATTATTCGCAGAATGCGTCGATCGCCAACAATCGAAGACGCCCAAGCCCGCAAAAGGAGCCGTTCGACCGCAACCTATCCGGCGTCGCAGCCTTATTGGCGATTCGCTCGTCCCTCTTTTGCAATCGATCATCTCGTACCCGATGGACGTTGCGACCGGAGTCGCGGAGAATGCCTGGCCATTTGCCGCTCGTGCCCTCCGTTCATGGATCGTCTGGTCGTCGGTTGCGACGCTCATCGTGATCTTCGCCATCCCCAAGCTGCCGATTACCTGGACGACTCAAAAGCACGTCTATTCCACGTTGGCACAAATTGTGGCGGAATTAGAAGAATTTCGACTGAAGAACCCCACGGCCCATGACTGGGATAGGTTTGAGCAGAGGTCAAACTTTCAGGTCACAGAGCTGTTGCCAATGTTGCAAAGGAACGCAAAGATCGACGACCCCGTGTCGATGTCTTTATTGTGGCTTGCGCGGGATTATATTCCAGTTGCGATTCGGGACCGCGCGGGGAAATCCGCGGAAACGGACGATAAGATCAGCACGCTGTTGGCAAGTGTCAAAGTGAAACTCGAGAAGCCGGCCCGGTCCAGGCCGCCGGTTGACTACTGGACGATGGGAATTGTCGCTTTTGATCTTGTGTTGGCCTGTGCGGCAATTGCTTTTTTCTCAAAGCACTGGTGGTCCGCGGGATTCGCTCGACATTGAGCCATGTGGGCCATTCAATGTTGGCGATTGCCACGCCCATGACGGTATCAGTCTGGTCCACCGCGAGGTTGATCGCGATGTCTTGTCGGCACCCCCCAGAGAAATCAAAGGCACCAGGCGGATTGCCCCGTGTTTTGAATCGAGGCAACGGATGTCAGGAGATTTCTACAAGCCTGAGGACGATGCCACGTATGGGACAATTCTTGCAGAAGGGCTCGAGTCGCATGATGCCACGCTCATTTGCGTTCAACGGATGCTCCATCAATGGCACCTTGTCCTGCGACCCAGCCTCGATGGAGAGCTGAGTCGTTCATGCGCCGCATGACACCGACCCACGCCATGCGCTATCCGGCTCACGCCCCCGTTACTTCAACGGCTGTTAGGCGGCCTTTGGTCTTGATCGCATTTGCAGCCAGCGTTTCACGACTTTCATCGGGGAGACGTAGAGGACTCCGAGGAGGTGGACGCTGGTGGCGATCGTCAAGACGTTGGCTCGTGGATACGTGCAGATGTAGCGGCTGTCGAGGTTGGGTCGGAACCGTGTCTTGAATTGCCAGAGGCCGGCGACGTCGAACAAACATTGAAGTCGTGCGATGCCGAACTTTAATAGCCCCTGTATCAGGCGGCTTGATTGACGGTCGTGGGTGCCACAATTGTGGCCTGGAAGCAAGCAGAGTGAGACCTGGTCGACTCCCTCTGCGCGTAGTGTGTCGATCGCCTGTAACATCGTGAAAGGAACGGCTCCTCGGACCGAGTCCGCGCGATGGCGATACATTTCGAACGCCCAGCCGCGTCCGTCGTCATACGGATTTGCCACGACGAAGGCCTCGATTCGTCCCTGTTCAGATCGAGTGATAAAAATTCGCTTTCGGTCCAGGTGAGCGAAGTCGAGCTGTCCTTCGAAGAAGCGCATCGTGCAGGCTTGCGGCTTGTCCTGAATCGACTCCAATTCCACGATGCGAAGTTCGTTTTGCGTGCGGAGTTGATCGAGAACATTGGTCGGTGTCGGAAACCATTCTTCCGTCACGAGACCGGCTCGCTGACAGAAGTTTTTTTGTCGCCGTAGCCACTCGAACGCACCGCCAGTCGGAGCCCACGTCGACAAGTTGAGGATGGCATCTTCGCCCCATTTGGTGACGTGCATTCCAAATCGCCGGAACAGGTCAAGATCCTCATCCGTGATATTGAAGAACGCGGCCGAGTTGTAGTTCCTTTTGACCATGCGCAAGAATTCGCCCAACAGTCGCGGCCGATCATCAGGGGCAGCCAACAGGCCTCCACCGACTTTCACGTGCCCCAAAACGACCGTGTACGAGACGGCGCCCCTGCGATCGGAAGAAAAAAAGAACTTCCGGTCGGCTTCGCAGGCGAGATACGAATCGTACGTTTGCCCATGCTCGAACGCGAATTTTTCGGCAAGTTCGCGTTCGTTGATGGGCCTTTGAAATGTACGAACTCGGTGGTGGCCGGAACCGTGGAGGTGTGGCCGATGAGTTTGTGTCTGCATTTTATTCACGAACGAGATGAAGGTGGCGTAATCCTCATACGTTTCGGTTCCAGTTCGTCGAATTGTGATGCATGCAGACGCTGCTTCTGTCGATTTCACCAACGCGCGTGCAGCCGTCTGACCGATCGGAATAACTGATAAAATAGGACGAAAGCCGCGTACAGACTTTTGTACGTGATCTCTGTTTTCGCAGTGAATCCGGAGAAAGCCCTCAAGATCGCGAGGGGAGAATTCCGTAACAGAAGAGAGCCCTGCGCGATGATTGAAGACAGGGGACAGGCACCTTGGCATTCTCGATGTCATGGCGTTTTTTAATCTGGTCGGAGCGCAACCGTTCACAGCCCGAAGAGAGGGGGACAGGCACATTTTCCCGGTTCAATTGGAATTCATAGTGCATCAACTAGGGTGAGCTTTCCCTTTACCGTGGGAAAATGAGCCAGTCCCCGGTCTGTGAACGGTTCCGGTCGGAGCCAGCCCCCGTTACTTCAACAGGCTGTTGAACACAAGTTGCATCAGAACGTCACTCGCAAAGCCGGCATGACACAATCCGGCAAGCACGACCGTGAATTCGAAAAGTGAGCGGTGACAACGCACGAGGCAGCGCCATCCCAGCGACAAGGAAGTGCAGATGTACGACGAAAATGGTGTTTCGGCATTAGCGGTACGTACATCCGCTCTAGGATTCAGTGCACAGCATTTGAGCGAACAGGTTTGGCTTTCGGCAAACGAAATCGACGCAGAGGCCTGGGAACAGGTCCGTTTGCCGTCTGACTCGTCGCTTGATCGACGACTGCTGCAGGCGACCGAAACCAGCCTGGGACCGACCTGCCAGTTTCGGTATGTCCTTTATCGCGATTCGGTTGGCGAACCGGCAGCAATTGCCGTTCTTTGCACATTTGAGGTGGATATCGGCGTCCTGACCGATGATCCGTGGGCTCGCTGGATTCTGGATCGCCTTCGTCACATTTCACGCAAGCTCGTGACGTTCCGGATTCACTTCTGTGGACTGCCACTCTCGGGATGCGAAAGTGCCTTGCGCTTTGCGGAGGGGGCGGATACCACGGCCGTCTTAAAACGGCTCGATCAAACGATGCGACGGGTGGCACGAGAAGATCGCGTGAAAATCATTGTTCTGAAGGAGTTCACCGACGCAGAGCTCACACAGCTCAAGCTACTGGAAGCATTGGGCTATCGCCGTGCAGACAGTTTGCCCACGAATCTGATTCATCCGAACAGCGGCTCGTTCGAAGGTTTCCTGCATGAGCTCGGCTGGAAACGGCGAGGCAAGATCAACGTCTCGCGGAAGAAGTTCACGGCGAACGGGCTGCGGTTGGTGACCACGTCTGACTATTCGACGATCGAGCGATTGTACACGCCAGAAACACATCAGATGTACGAGTTCGTCTTCCAGCGATCGGCAACGAAATTTGAGCATCTGACCAGAGAGTTCTTTCTGGAGATGGCCCGTCAGCTAGGGGACTCGTGCGAATTCACCTTTGCGATGGAAGGGGATCGCGTTCGTGGATTTGTCATGTCGCTCTGGTTCGGAAGGGAATATCGATCGCTTTACATCGGGTACGACGAATCGATCAACGAGAAATCGCACGTCTATTTCAATTTATTGTTCCAGGCCGTCGCAAACGGAACGCAACATCAAGCATCGACAATTGATCTTGGCCAGAATTCGGACTACGTCAAACACGTGAAGCTGGGCGCCGTTCAGGCGCGACGTTCGATGTACGTCATGGCCGTCAAACCGATCGCCAAATGGGTGATCACGAACTTTTTTGATCAGCTCTTCCCCGCGCATCCGTTTTTTGGCGAAGCGAACACGACAAACGGCACGTCCGAATTTCTCGCACCGGAAACGGCCGCCACAAGCGGATCAGCTGGCGGATTGTCCTAGCAGCCTGTCGAAGGAAGGGGGACAGGCACCTTGGCGTTGACGAGGTCATGGCGTTTTTAAGCGGGCCGGAGCCAGTCCCCGTAATTTCAACAGGCTGCTAAGCTCAGCCTTCCCTTGACCGCGGGAAAATGAGTCTGTCCCCGGGCTGTGAACGGTTACGTTTCGTGGAGCTCGATTCTTGTCGGCAATGTCAGCTTGATTTTCGAGAATCGAATTGTGAGTCTTGTTCGACGGATCAGCAACGTCTTGACGATGTGAGACCGGTCAAGTGAGCACACTCAACAGGTGCCAACCAGCGATGGATTCAATGCCAAAGGAACGTGATGCTTGCGAGCCGCGGCCAGTCACTCTCGTATTGGAGACGCGATCGTATGAGTTCGATGCGAGCGAGACGACACACACTATCAACGATGATCGGCAGTTGCCTTGCGGTCGGTTTGTTGCAGATCGCATTCGTCCCACAGCTAGAAATTCTCGCGGATGATGACACGACGACGGCGCTCGTCCCGCGTGTTCTCGACGAAGCTCCGCTCGGTTGGGCAAAGCTGAAAGAGGCCGTCTCCGCCGTCGAAGGACGGGCGACAATCAAAGAGACCTCTATTGATGGAAAGGGCGAGGCTCGCATCCGACAGATTGACTTCAAGATGAACCAGTCGTCCTTCGTGTTTATCGACACGACAAAAACACCAATCGAGCAAACAAGTCCCTCGAGCGCCGGTGGCCGCAATTTGAAGTACTCGTTTTCACTGTCGCGCAAAGCCGAGAACGAAAAGTGGAATCTCTTGCAAGTTGGCACAGAAGAACCGAGCAACCCTTATGCTCTCGCTCGGGAAGTGGGCTTTTTGCGGTATCTCGAGGCACCATGGACCATTGTCGGCCAGGATTTGTCCGCGGCACTGGCCAGCGGCAAATGCCAGTTACGCCGTGCTCAAGAAACCGAGGGAGGGCGTGTTACGATCGCGTTCGACATGGCATTCCCGCTTGAGAATCAACCTCCAGGTGCTGGCAATCGCTCGCCGAGTGTTACAGTCAAAGGCGGTCGCGCGCTCCTCAATCCTGCGTCGTGTTGGAGGATCGAAGAATATGATCTGGTGGCGAATGTTGAGCTCGGCAAGACTTCGGCGTTCGAATTTCAATCGGCCGGAACATTTCAGTACGGCAGTCTCGGGGCCGAAGACCTACCCGTCATCAAACACGTGACATATCGACGTGCTTCGCTGGATGGAAAAGACGGCACGGTGTCTGAGTGCGAAATCGACAATCTCAAAGTTCGTGACATTCCGCAGAGCGAACTGTTACTCACCGCGTTCGGGCTTCCGGAAGTGACTCATACGGAAGCCCCGAATCCACCGAGCACGGCCGGCGGCATCAAGGTCAACGAGGCGAACGTCCGCGGTGGGTTTCCGTGGCTTCTCGTCGGAAATCTCGTGGTCTTGGTGAGTGTCGTTGCAATTTTCTTCGCGAGACGAGTTGCGATCAACAAGATCAAAAATGCCAGGACTCGCTGATTTCGACTTTTCGAATTGAGGGCCTGTGGTGGTGGTGAGCGAAATCCCGTTTGTGCCTGGTGTAGAAAGCCCAGGAGGGGAATTTAACGCTAAGGCGCGAAGGCGCCAGGACGCAAAGGAAGACCACGGGGAAATCTATCGATTGACTTGGACTTGATTGGAAAGATTGCGGCGACGGAACTCTGACAGTGTGATGATGTGAGTGGACAATTTTCCTATCGACAATTTGCGGTCTGGGTCTCATCCACTCAATTGTGAATGTTGTCCCTTGTGCAGAGCCGGTTCCCGTTTTTTCAACAGGATTTTCATCACGCCGTCATGAAAGCTTAAGCTCGACTTGGACCGTAAGAGGTGGGCCAACGGGGACTATTCGGCTGGCAATGAACGAAAGTCGAACGTCGCTGCGGGCAGAGAAGCGGAGCCTTGCTCCAGTCGCAGCTTCAGGCGTTCGGTCACGACTTGCATTTGCGATTCCGCCAGGCGATGGCGATGTTGGGGTTGATCGGACACCTGAGCTTTGGCGATCGTCGACAATGTGCGCACGCCCGCCAATGTTTGGTTGCCAGAGTTCGTCAGACGATGACACAACGTGCATTGAGCCGCGTATGTGGCGTGTTTGGCGGAGCCGTATTCGGGAAAAATCGCTTGGTTTTCGTCAGCGATGAATCGATAGCTCGGCGTTCCAGTTGAAAAGGTTTGCTGCCGATCGACTAAGTACAACCAGAGATTGGATCCATCCCGGGTCGTCGTCTGTGACACATCCACCGCTTCATCTGCGCCAAAGACCGTACGGAAGCGGATTTCGTCGATGAAGGGGGTTGCAACGGGTTCCAGTTCCGCAGTCATTCCGATCAGGGAAAGAACCATAGCGGTTTCGATCCGCTGGGGCGGTCGCTTTTCCGGATGTTTGGACGCGACAGACTGAGTCTCCATCCAGGCAGGCAGGTCGGTGCCTGGGGGCAGCCTGAGGAACACTCGCGAACTTCGCATCGATTGCGGCGAGACAAACAGCTTGGTGGAACGGCGGGACAACTCGACCCAGCCATCCTTTCCCGCGAGAATGTCTGCGGCGGAAAAATAGGGGGTTGCAGCCGAAGTGGATTCATTGGCTGTCGCGAATTGAGCGTGGCCCTCATTCCATCCCGTCGGGAGCGCCCGAAGAACGCTCGCAGGCTGCGCGGTTTTTTGGATCAGCTTGGCGAGCGCATGGAGCACTTCTGGCGGCGTGTCGGCCTGCTGTTCCAGACGCCACCAGACACTCAGCAGATCCCACTGCAGCATCAGACGATTGAGAGGAGACAAACCGGATTCCGACGGCGCCCACGGCATCGCGAGCAGTTCATTCGCCACGGCCAGCAATGACGCGGTTCGATCCGTCGGCCACGTTAACACCGGCGAAACACGAACATCCCCTCCGAACAGTTTACGATCCGCCGCGGTGCCCGCCCGCTTGCGGAAGTACCACGGCTTGGTCGCATCCGTTTTCGCTTCGACTTCACGGGGAAGCGCACCATTGATTTCTTCTGGAACCAGATCCGCCATGAACAGGAGCTGATGGAGCCGGTTCAGGGGGTGTTCCGGGCTTTCATGGTAAGCTGCCAACGGGAGGTCGGAAGTAGGAAGTCCAGCATCCTGGTGCCCGACGGGAAATCGCACCGCGACCGGTGCGTCGACGGCGATCCCTTGTGCCGCAAAGCAAAAAATGCCGAGAAGGCATCCCCAGACAATCCCTCGAACCATGAAGAAATCCCTGTGTTACTCATTGTTTCGGATGAGATCAGAACTCGCCGACAACTTCGCTGTTTTGAGCGGTCAGCAAGCCGATGATGACATCCAGACTGATGTTTTCGTTCACGCTACGGACTGATCCGTCCCCCATACCAACATTTGCCAGCCCTGTATGAAAGCTGTAGATCGAAATATTATTCGTATGGTTGATGGTGCGTGTGCCGCCGGTGTAGTCGGCAGCGGCATAGGCCGTCGCAGTCGCCTTGTAGGCACGAACCAGGGAACAATTCGTACGAGCCCAGGAGCGTAAGCTGATGTAAAGGCTTCCGGTGGCCTCACCAGACCCCGGTTCTTTGACCCCTCTGCGATAGACATAGGGAGCTCCCGCCTGCTCAAAAAACATGATCGTATTGGAGAGCCCGTCGGTGATATCGCGCGACTGGCGTCCGCGGCTCCCGAGCGCTGCTGTTCCGGAAAAGAAGCCTGTCTGAGCCGATGCCGTGGTGTCGGGTTTGGGAACGGTCGTCACGACCGGCGCGGTCCACATGCGAGTCGTTTCCGGACCATAGCTGCCCGCGTAATCTGACATTGCCGCAGGCCAGCCCGTTGTAAACCGAACGTCAAGCCGCGGACCTCCCGGCACGGACGGGCAGATATGGAAGGGAAGCTGAAACTGGACGGCGTCCTTATTCGCCGCATCCGTCGAGTTGGATTTGTAGTCGTAGATGTTGGCCAAAGGGTTCTGATCGACGAATGGAAGTAATTGCGCACTCCAGGAATGAAAGGTCGTCGAAATCGTACTCGGGAATGCTCCATACTGTTCATGATGGTTGTGCATCGCCAGGCCAAGTTGTTTCAAATTGTTCTTGCATTGCATGCGCCGTGCCGCCTCTCGAGCCTGCTGTACGGCCGGCAAGAGCAGGGCGATGAGAACCGCAATAATGGCGATGACAACGAGTAGTTCGATCAGGGTAAACCCCGCCCGAACTCGGGCCGAGGAGCGCTTGGTGACGCGCTGCATATTACGAATCCTCAATGCAAACAGAGGGGCGTGCGTCAAACCATGCAGATTGACCGCGCGCTCACAACACCTCCTTGCGATAGAGCACAGGAGATGGAGCGACAATTTCAGAATCGGAAGGCTGTTGGCTCCGCAAAGAAAGCGGTGGCCAGCCTACTGAGACTCAGTCTCACTCCGTCTGGAGTCAGAGATTTTAGCAGTGAGTCCAACTCAATCAAGTCAATTTCGTAAGTATTTACCGAAACCCAAACAGATGAACAACTTGTATTAACTTCACGCAGCAAATTATGCGTCAAAACGGCACTCCAGCAGGGTAGGGCATCTCTGTTGCAAAGAGACTCCTATGTGTGCTGGAATTGGCATCGGACGCGCCAGTGCCTTCGCCATCGCCACGTATTGATGAAGGCGTCGCGAACGTTGATGTCTCTGAGACAAGGGTGAGACGGTATTGCTCTACGGGATGGTGAGACATCAATGAAAAGTACCCGCACGAAATGGGTTGGTCTCGTTCAGGTCGAACAAGACGATGGAATCGAAATTCTGGGAATCGGTCGCGCGGCTTTCGTTACCACGATTGCTTGGTGCGCTAGCGAACTCATGTTCCGATCAGTTGTCGAAACCGCGCTTGCAGCGACAGGTCTGCGGCTGGTGGACGTCGAGGAGGTTGAAACGTGTGAAACACGTCTTCGAGAAAATTCAGTGCCTGACGCATTCATCGCGGCCATGAGCGAGGTCGGTGCGGAGAATCCAGTAGTATTTCTCGACTTCCGCACGTATCCGCTCAACGAATAGACCTCGAGGAACAACTTGCGAGGGAAGGGGTGAAAACGAAACTGCTCATCGGCGGGTGATGTGACTAAAAATGATCGAGTTGGAGTTGAGGCCGCATTGGCTAACAGCCTGTTGAAGTAAGGCGGGCAGGCATCTTGGCGTTGACGATGTCATGGCGTTTTTTAAGCTGGCCGGAGCCAGTCCCCGTGACTTCAACAGACGGCTAGCTGAGCGAGAATGGAATCGTGCGGGAATACCTCAATCCGTGGCGTCGAAAGGTCGGAATCGCGACGCTGGCGCTGGCGTGCGTGTTTGCGGCAGGATGGGTCAAAGCCATGCGAACCCGCGACGTGTTTAATATTCCGCTCGGCAACAACAACGCCGTCACCGTCGCATCAGGAATTCGTTCAATCGCATGCCGGTTTGGATGGAGCGGTGACAACCCTTGGGAGGAATGCGAATGGTCGGCTTGGGACACAGCAAGACTCAACGATGAAGAGCGCACTTCAGAAGATCTCTTTGAGCGCCCACTCCCAACGGGCGAGGGGGACATTGTTGATTGGTATCTGATTGGATGCGGATTGGGCATCGGCAAATCCAGTTCAATGGACCCGTACCATCGCCGATGCTTCTATTTCATCGCCCCTTACTCGTTAATCGTCATTCCAATTACGCTGCTCTCGGCATGTCTGCTTTTCACTCGGAAAGTGGAAAGGGAGACAGGCCTGCCCCATCCTTTTTTAATGCCCGGCGAGCAGATTGAGGTTATTGCGTAACGCGGCGCGATTTGGAGCAACCTCCACGAATCGAACGAACATTGGATCGAAATTCTGTGGAAATCCTCAATCGATCTGATCTTCCCTGGACAGCAGAGATTTGGGACATATGACATGCCCTCAAGCGGATGGGTCGGGATGTGTCTCGGCAAAGCCCCCGCCGTAGTTGAATAGCGGACGTGTTGATGTCGAATTGAACGTGCTCATGTTGTCGGTTGTGAATCGAATCTCGCGAAAACGACGAAATGCCGTGTTCAGCCCCTGGCTGATTGCGTCTCTGTTCGTTCACGCGCTGATTATCCCTGTGCTGCTGTTGATGAATAGCGGGACGCCATATGGAACGCACGTCTTTGGCTCAAGCGGCGACGAGGGATTGTCCCTTACCTGGATTCCGGGGAATTCGTCGGGGCGTCAGGGGTCCATCGATACGGTGATTCCTGGTGACGAGGACCTGGGAGCCATCGAGCCTGCGATGGCGACGACGTCATCGGCTTCGACGGTTCAGTCGACCACCAAGCTCGTCGTCGAGAATGAACCTCAGACGGTCTTTAACGGCCAGGAAGAGACTTCACTGCCGTTGCTGGTGGATGGGAGCGGGACAAGACGTCCTGAGCAGAGCTCTGCCGATTCGCCTCAAGAGGCCAATCAGGAGCTCGAGTCTTCGGACCAAGACAATCACGGATCTGCGACATCGCCCCCACCAGCGGCCCATGTTCGTGGAAAGGGCTCGGGGAAGGGCGAGGACGTCGATGGAGAAGGGGTCGTCGGCGGGAACGATTCGCCCGGGTCTGGCGGAAATCGAGTCGAGTTTTTCGGGATTCAAGCGCGAGGGAAACGTGTCGTCTATCTGATTGATGCCTCGGACAGCATGCGTCAGCATCGCGCCATCGATCTCGCACGCGAGGAACTGTGGCGCAGTCTGAGCGAGCTGAAATCGACGTCCCAGTTTCAAATCGTGTTCTTCGATTTGAAATGCCACACCTTCTCGATCGCCGGAAATCAGAATCGACTGGTGACTGCGACGTCGCCGCATTTACGGCTGGCCAAACAGTTCATGGTCGGCATTCGTCCCGATTCGGGGACCGATCGCCTGCTGGCCATCACGCATGCACTCGGGTTTGATCCCGAGATCCTGTTCGTGCTGACGGACGTAGATGCGCCGGAACTGAATGCTCAAGACCTGTCGAAGATTCGGCGCAGCAACAAACGACAGGCCGAGATCCATGCCGTGGAATTTGGACTCGGCCCGGATTTGTCTCGAGATTCGTTTCTAAAAAAGCTCGCTCGTCAGAACCGAGGAACACACCGGTACGTCGATCTGAAGAGTCCGCGTCCCTGATGTGGGGCGTTGCCAAGCGGGAGCTTGGCAACGAGGAAATCTGAGAAGCGTTACCAAGCAGAGCTTGGTAACGAGAGGATCAACGAGAGAAACGAAAGCACGAGAGAATCAGGGGAAAGACGGAGGGACAAATGCTCAGCCTGCGATGAAGGCTTCGATCGCGTCCAAGCCGGCTTTCAGTTGTTCGAGGCCAGTTGCAAACGACAGGCGGACATAGCCCGGGGCACCGAAGGCGTCGCCCGTCACCAGTGCGACGTGTGCCTTTTCGAGCAGCGCCGTACAGAATTCGCTGGCGTCGGCGACCTTTGTTCCGCCGGCCAACGGACGACCGAAGCAAGAGCTAACGTTGAAAAATGCGTAGAACGCACCACCAGGTTCGGCGAAAGTGATCCCAAACCGTGACTTCCAGGGCCGCATCCGTTCCATGACATAGTCACGGCGCTTCTCAAATTCGACGCGCATCGCCTCGACGCTGTCCTGGGGTCCATTCAAGGCTTCAACCGCGGCATACTGGCTGATGCTGCAGGGGTTGGAGGTCTCTTGGCTCTGTAGATTGTCCATCGCCTTGATGACATCGACGGGACCAATCGTCCAACCGATTCGCCAACCGGTCATTGCATACGCTTTGCTGACGCCGCTGACAATGATTGTTCGCTCGGCAACATCAGGCCCGAAACTCGCAAAGCTGCGAAACTCGGCGCCGGGATAAATCAGCTTCTCGTAGATCTCGTCCGACAAGACGAGGATGTCTTTCTCAACCGCAATTCTGGCCAGAGCTTCCAGCAGAGCGACGGGATAGGCGCAGCCGGTTGGATTCGACGGATTGTTGAGCATCAGCAGCCGTGTCTTCGGAGTGATCGCAGCCTTGAACTGCTCGGCTGACATGCAGAATCCGCTGGCTTCGGTGGTATCGATGATCACGGGAGTCGCGCCAGCGAGTTCGACGAGTGCGCTATAGCTGACCCAATACGGTGCGGGGATGATGACCTCATCACCTGGCCCGCACAGCGATGACAGGACGTTGTGAATTGAGTGCTTTGCGCCGCAGGAAATCAGCACCTGAGCCGGCTTGAACTGCAGGCCGTAATCACGTTGATACGCGGCGCAGACCGCTTGCTTCAGTTCGACGATTCCGCCCGATGCCGTGTAATGCGTATGTCCCGCGTTCATCGCAGCCGTTGCCGCGAGACGAACGTTCTCGGGAGTAATGAAGTCAGGCTCACCCAAGGTGAAGTCGAGAACATTGATCCCTTTTGCTTTCAGCTCCTTCGCTTTCGCAGCCGCGGCCAGTGTCGCGGAGGGCTTCAACTTCTGAAGAGCAGGTGACAAACGAATCGAAGACATAAATCAGACTTCCGCAGACGGACTGAATCGAACGAGCGACGAAAACCGCGCCCGATTGTTCTGGGCTGGCGCAGGGGCGTCAAGGCTGCGAATCACTCGGAAGGGCGATTCCGAGGTCCTACCTGCACGAAAAGACACTTTTTTTACATTTCTGACGAATAACCGTTGAAATTTGCCAAATCGTTAAGGCTTCTCATGCCGATGAAATCTGTGCCGAACGCAAACCTGAACTTGCTGAAGCCGATGGGTTTCTTGAGCGAATCATGTGACCGTCAGGATTCACGTCCTACCAACAGTGAGTGTCGCGAAAAATGAGCGTGTCGATTCAGGTTGAGCGATGGTCGAGTTGCGGAGAGCACAGTTTGGACAAAGCATTGTGCTTCAACAGATTCCGCTTGACGCATTTGACCAAGACGCCTACGATCCGCGGCGTTCGGTCAGTAGAAGTATTCAAGGACGAATTAACGCTCTACTCGTAGAGTGTCGCGATTTCGAGTTGTCTCTCTGACTTGGGTGCCAAAGAGCGACAACAAGTTTCCCGAACTGGCGCCCGACGTTCTTCTCTAAAGGAGCCACGGATATGGCCACGAAGAAAGCTGCCCCAAAGACCGCCGCCGCGAAGACCGCTAAGCCAGCCAAGTCGGCCAAGGCCAAGCCAGCCGCCAAGTCTCCAAAGGCCAAGCCCGCTGCCAAGAAGTAAACTTCCTGGCTGATTTGCTACAACAATCCCAACAAGCCGGAACATTGTTCCGGCTTGTTGTGCTTTACGGGTTTGGCGTCGGCGGCGCGAATTATCTTGCTCACCATCAGTGCCTTGGGCCGCGGTTTTTGACATCATCTTCTGCACCCCTGATCCGCGTTCACCGTGATGAAGGTTGATTGCAGATGTCGCAGAACTCGCCTGCCGCGCGTCCACAAAGCCTCGACGAATCGACACCGAGGTCACTCGCCGACCAATTCGCACGCGATGCGCCTCAGTCTGATCCCTCGAGCGCGAAGTATGTCACGGAACTGGTCGCGAGCCTCTTGCGATCCGCCAGTCAGGCTGGGGCCAGCGACATCCATTTCAGCGTTGGAGAATCGGAACTCCAGGTCCTTTGGCGAATTGATGGCGTGCTGCAGCCCATCGCCGCGTACTCACGATCACTCACACCGAACATTGTGGCGCGCCTGAAGGTCATGGCCGAATTGCTGACGTACCGGACCGACATTCCGCAGGAAGGACGCCTTAGAGAATCCACGTCTGACGTCGAAATGAGACTCAGTACGTTTCCGACGCTCTACGGTGAGAAAGCGGTTGTCAGGCTGTTCGCCAGTTCCGGCCGATTTCAGCTTCCGCAGGAGTTGGGACTGCCCGAGGAGCTGCTCGAAGAACTGCTGGGGTTGCTGCACGAAACCCGTGGTGCGATCTTAATCACGGGTCCCGCGGGCAGTGGAAAAACGACCACGGCGTACGCCTGCTTGCGCGAACTGCAGCGTGAATTCGGCGTGGGAAAGAGTCTGGTCACGCTCGAAGATCCGATTGAAACCGTTCTTGGCGGAGTGTCTCAGTCACCCGTCAATCGCACGGCAGGCTTCGACTATGCGACAGGATTGCGGTCCCTGATGCGGCAAGACCCCGACGTGATTCTGGTCGGCGAAATTCGTGATCGCGAAACGGCGGAAACGGTTTTTCAGGCCTGCCTGACGGGGCATCTGGTGCTCTCGACCTACCACGCGGGAAACGCGGTCGAGGCAGTCAGTCGCCTGGGCGACATGGGAATTGAACCTTATCTGCTGCGAACGGGGCTGCGCGCCATTCTCTGTCAACGACTGCTGCGTCGGTTGTGCGACTGTGCCGCGTGGACTACTGAGGAAACGGCCAAACTGGGATTCAACGTCGCGCGTGTGCGAATCCCACAGGGCTGCGATCAGTGTGCCGGAACGGGCTATCGCGGCCGATTTGTGATCGCTGAACTGCTGCGTCCTGATAGCTCGATCGTGGGGCGCGCCATTCTGGATCATCGCGAAGCCGATGAAATTCAACGGCTGGCGATGCAACAGGGTTATCAGACCGTTGGCCTGCGAGCCGTGGCCGCCATCACAGCGGGAACGACTAGTCCCGTGGAAGTGCGCCGAGTCCTCGGATTACGCCGTGACCCCGAAACCACGAAATCGGCTCGTTCCGATGGATAAAATCGAACTCACAATGCGCCCGTGTGGCACACCATCACGTCTTGAGGAAGTCAGCATGCACTTGACGATCAGCCATTCCCGGATCGGTGATACCCTTCAGACGGTCATCGCCCTGATCGCACTGTCGATGGGAACCATCAGTTCGTGCCTGGCAGACGAAATTTTGATAGGCGGCGCGACGGTCAGTGTGACCCCAGACCAACCAGTCGCGCTCTGGGGTCAAATGAGCACACGAATTTCGGCGGGCGTTGAAAGCCCCGTGACGGCCACAGTGTTGGCACTTGAATCGCGACGCGATGGCCAAAGTACCGAACAGTCGATCATGGTCGCCTGCGATCTGGTCGCGATCCCTGACGAGGTATTGCTGAAAACACGCCAGCGGGTGACGGAACTCGTTCCCGAGTTTCCGGTCGCAAAAATCTTCCTCAGCGCCACGCACACCCACACGGGCCCCGTCATGAACGAGGGGATTTATGCCATTCCCCCGACGGGAGTCATGCAGCCGACCGAGTATGTCCATTTTTTTGCAGAGCGGGTGGCCGCGGCGATCGTGTCCGCCTGGACGAAGCGGAAGCCGGGTAAAGTGGGATGGGGATTGGGGCATGCCGTCGTCGCTCAGAACCGCCGTGCGGTGTTCGATGACGGCACCGCAGCCATGTATGGCAGGACCACCGAGAACAAGTTCCGCATGTTTGAGGGGTACGAAGATCACGGTGTCGAAGTGCTTTGCTGCTGGGATGCCGACGATAAGTTGATCGCCACGGCGATCAATCTGGCCTGTCCCGCACAGGAAGTTGAGGGACGTTCCTTCGTCAATGCCGACCTCTGGCATGACGTGCGCGAGAAACTGCGTGCGGAACATGGCAGCGACCTGCATGTCCTCGCCTGGACGGGAGCGGCAGGGGATCAGTCGCCCCACCTGATGTTTCGCAAGGCGGCCGAAGAACGGATGATGAAACTCCGCGGACTCGATCGGTTGAAGGAACTATCGCGTCGGTTGGTCGCTGCCTGGAAGGAAGCCTATGACGGAGCCAAGCTCGAAAAGCTGTCTGATGTCCCGCTGATCCATCAGCGGGACATCGTAGAACTTCCGCGACGGGAAGTGACTGGGCGCGAGTGGGAACTGGCCAAGGCGAAATTGGCGGATCTGTCGAAGCAGACCGGCATGCAGACACTCCTCTGGTGGCATGGCGGGGTTGTTCGACGATACGAACAGCAGCAAGCGGGCACCGCGAAACCCTACACGATGGAACTGCATACGATTCGGCTGGGCGACATCGCGATCGCCACGAATCCCTTTGAACTGTACACCGACTTCGGAATTCAGATGAAAGCACGCAGCCCCGCGCTGCAGACATTTGTCATTCAACTGGCCGGTCCGGGCACCTACTTGCCCTCACAACGTGCGGTCGAAGGCGGTGGCTATAGCGCGATTGCCGAAAGCAACGAGGTCGGCCCGGAAGGGGGACAAATCCTGGTCGAAAAGACGCTGGCGGCCTTCCAAAAACTGTGGGCGACGGCGAAGTGAGGTGAACCGTTCATGGGCCAGAGACTGCCCCTTAAACGGTGATAAAGTCCGGTTCCGGTTCGCGTCGTCGGAACACTATTCCCAGGCGGCCGCGATCGCACTCGAAAGTCGTGACAGATATTTTCCGGACGGTTCTTGAGGCAACGTGGTGAGTACGATGCCAAACGTTCCGGCCTCGGGATCAATCCACATCACGGTTCCGGTTGCACCCCAGTGACCATACGTGTGAGTGCTCAGGAGGTCCCCGAAATTGGCGCTATGTGCCGGCCAGTCCAATCGCCAGCCAAGTCCCCAGGGTCGGCAACGTCGTTCGATTTCGGGAACGTCACGCATGCATTCCAGTTGATTGCGGGTTGCCGCTGCAATCGCGGCAGGAGAAAGCAATCGCTGGCCGTCTGATGATCGGCCGTGACGCAACATGAACTGAGCGTAGGTCGCCAAATCTCTGGCCGAGATCAACAAACCGCCCCACGGGGCCCCCAGTTGCCGCCAATACCGGCTATTCCAATTCCAGTCGGCACCTTCGGTATGTCCTTCGGGAACGAGGGCGTCCGGGATGCGTTCGTTCTTGTTCGACGGGCCATTGAACCAATCGTCGGTCGCGCCGAGCGCGGCATCATTCAGGCCCAGTGGTACAAAGAACTCGTCGTGCAGAAACCGTGCGCAGGATTTCCCGGTGATCCGCGTGATAATCGCACCCAGCATCGCGAAGCCCATGCTCTGATACTGCACGCCACGACCAGGCGAGAAGGTGAGTGACTCTTCACAGGTTCGCTGAACGAATTGTTCAAGCGTTGCGTGATTTTTTCTCAGTTCGAGATTGTCGGGCAGCATGTCGACCAGGCCCGAGGTATGGGTCAGCAGATGCCGCAATTCGATTCCATATTTTCCCTGGCATCCAAATTCAGGAATGGTTTCGACGACCCGGTCTGCAAGTGCCAACTCACCACGTTCGATCAAGAGCAGGGCTGCCATCGCCACAATCGGTTTGGTGATCGACGCGACCAGGAAAATTGCGTCGTCGCGCAGCGGGGCTTCGTGATTGAGCCGCTGGCGTCCAACATGTGTCAACCCCTCGATTTCGTACTCGGTGCCGGTCGCGATCGCGACGCAGGGAAGCGTTTGCGAGTCACACAACCGTGTGGCCAAGTCGATGGCGGACTGCCAGCGACCGCGATGAAGTTGTCGAATCGTTTTTGACATTTTCGCGTTCCGTGGTTGTCAGATGGAGCAGGGAACCATCAAGCGTGAATCATGAAGGAAGGGGTGCTGAGGGTGTATTGAGCAATCGCTTCAAGCACAAGTCTATCAGTCCGATTCAATTGCGGAACGGGATCCCGTGTTACGAACGCGAACCATTGGTGGCTTCGTCAACGGTCTGGACAGAGTGACAGTCTCATTGGTGCCTCGTCATGCTCGAGGGCGTTGCCAAGCGAGAGCTTTTGAAGTTGCGCTCCTTGAGAAACACCTCTCTCTGGGACGAGTTGACGCCCGATCGAAGCTCCCACCTGGGCAGCGTATTTTTCGCGCGATGAGCCAAACCGCGCAACTTCAAAAGCGGGAGCTTGGCAACGAGGAACATTGGCGGCGATCCGTCGGCAACGATTCGAGCAAGACCACGACAATGACGATCGGAAACGTCGATGGAACGATATCTGCTGAAACGCGATTCCGTCGGATCAGGTACCATTGGGGATGATTGGTGCGCGCGTCTCGCGAGAACGTCCTCAATTTTTCTCGGAATCCTGATATCCTCAGCATGTCGAGAGGGGTCCGTACCACCTGCGTCATGCCTCGGGACCATTGTTTTGCCGTGAGTCGTCCCTGAATTCAGGAATCGCATTGATGAGTGTTGAGTTAGGATTCGTTGTTCGAACTCTGCTGCTGTCGGTGATCATTGGGTCCGCGGCATCGGTGACATTCGCCCAATCCGCGACCGAACGACTACAGGCATTGTTTGATGACGAATGGCAGTACCAACTCCGCGAATCACCGATTGAAGCATCGTACCTGGGCGACAAACGGTACAACGACAAATGGCCCGATGTCAGCCTGGGGGCGATCAAGGCACGGCACGAACACCAGCGTACTGTTCTCTCCCATCTTGCGACGATCGATTCGTCGAAGCTGTCGGACAGCGACCGATTGAATGTCGATCTGTTTCGTCGTCAGTTGACTATCGAACTCGACGAGATTCCATTTCAGTGGTACCTGGTGCCGCTCAATCAGCGTGAAGGCATTCAAGACGAAAGCTCCGTCGCCGATGCCATGTCGTTTCAGTCCGTGAAGGATTTTGAAGATTGGCTCGCACGACTGCGTTCGTTTCCCGAATACATGGACCAGACCATTGCGTTGATGCGAGCGGGAATTGCTGCAGGCATGGTCCAGCCTCAAGTCGTCATGAAACGACTTCCTGCACAGATCAAGCGTCAGATCGTCGAAGAGCCCACGGCCAGTTTGTATTACAAGCCCTTCAAGTCCTTCCCGTCCGAAATTGCGATTGCAGACCGCGAACGCTTGCAGCGAGAAGCGCAGGCCGTCATTCGCGAACGAATTGTTCCGTCCTATCGAAAGTTCTTCGGCTTCTTCGAGCGTGAGTATTATCCCTCGTGTCTGCGCGGCATCGGAGCCTCGCAATGGCCGCAGGGCACCGAGTTCTACGCGTTTTTGGCCAGGAAATATACGACGACGAATTTGTCACCCCAGCAGATTCACGAGATCGGATTGGCGGAGGTGAAGCGGATTCGAATCGAGATGGAACGAATCAAAAATGAGGTGGGATTCAACGGCTCACTGACGGATTTTTTCGAACACCTGCGAACTGCACCCCAGTTTCACTTCACCGATCCCAACGACCTGATGAAGGCGTATGTGACATTCTGCCAGCGGATCGATCCCCAGCTTCCTCGAATCTTCAAAACGCTGCCGCGCATTCCGTATCAACTGGATGCGATTCCCGCGCAGATGGCCGCCGACACCACGACCGCGTACTACCGCCCCCCATCGGCGGATGGATCACGTCCGGGTACTTTCTTCGTGAACCTCTATAAGCCAGAAACGCGACCCAAATACGAGATCGCCGCGTTGTCATTGCATGAAGCCGTACCAGGACATCATCTGCAAATCGCTCTGGCGACAGAAATGGGGAACGTTCCCGAGTTTCGCAAACACTCGCATTTCACTTCGTATGTGGAAGGGTGGGGACTTTACAGCGAAAGCCTGGGTGACGAGATGGGGTTGTACGACGATCCCTATGCGAAATTCGGGCAATTGACGTATGAAGTGTGGCGTTCCGTCCGGTTGGTTGTCGACACCGGAATGCACTCGATGAAATGGACACGTGAGGAAGCGATTCAGTATTTCAAAGAGAATGCCGCCAAGACGGAACTGGATATCGTCAACGAAATCGACCGCTATATCGCCTGGCCCGGACAAGCCTTGGCGTACAAAATCGGCGAATTGAAAATCAAAGAACTGCGTCAGCGCGCCCGGACAAAACTGGGAGATCAATTTGACCTTCGCCAGTTCCACGACGTCGTCCTCAGAAACGGCGCCGTGCCGCTCGACATCCTCGAACAACTCGTCAACGATTGGATCGCACACGTGAAGTAGCGGCAAACCGTCTTGGCCCTGGTCACATGCAAGGCTCCGACACAGGCATGAACGGGCGCCCGTTCAGAATCCCAGGTTGTTACGAGTCGCATTTTGATATATTCCTCGTTACCAAGCTCCCGCCTGATAACGAGGAATATATCCAGGAATTCAAGGAACTCATCGAGTTCCTGATTGCTAACGAGAGAGAAATGTGTTTGGCTGTGCAACAGATGCACGGACACAGAGTGTCGGTTCAGAACCCCGGATTGTTGCGGTTCGCATTCGATTTCGACGGGTTGGATTTATTGCTTGGCGACTTTGAATCTTTGTTCGTTCTTTTCGCCTGGAGTGACTCATCCAAGCGGCGGCAGTCCGCACCGACGGGGCGCGCTCCATCCGCCCAAGTCGCACCAGTCGACTCGGAATCAAGCATGAACGAAATCGCCTTCATCGTCGCCCATTTCCCAAGCGGCGACGATGCCAACACAACCCCCTTCGGTCCCGTCAATAACCGCACGTCGTTGGTTTCACCCCAAGCGCCGTGCCAATCTGAGACCGCCTTAATTGGCTCTCCCCCGGTTCGCCGAATCAGAGTTTGAACCTCTTTTGCGACACCGTTGGAGTTGCCCCACCATTCAATCCGCTTCCGTTCCACTAATGGACTGGAACACTCGACAAACGCCGGCTCATACGCCGATCCTTCTTTGAATTCCGGAGGCGGCAACACCGCACAGAAGTCGACGAACAGCCGAACCGGTGCCGACACGACATCGGGTTTGTCGTCTGGAATTTCGACGTGAATCGCAGATTCCAACGCGGCAAACGTCACGTGTTCCAGATCGACGAGCGGCAATGTTGGACTTTGCGGATTTGTCGCAATGAAATTCAGGGCGTTGCCACGCGTGGCAACGATGCTGTTCCGCAGGAACAGATTCCCTGAATCACAGTTTGCCTGAATGCCATGCCCCATACTCAGCAGCAGGCTATCAACAATCGCCAGAAATGGGGTTTCAGTGCGAGTTGCGGGCGGTGATGCATTCGTTATCTCCCATTGAATCAGGCCATTGAAACCCTCGACGTCATGTTGTTGCGGGCCCTTGATTTGACAACCCTTCAGCACCAGGCTGGCATTCTTGGCATTGATCATCCAGGGAAATACGAGATTTTTCGCAGAGGTCGGGATCTCAAGCGACAGAGACTGAAGTTCCAGAACCCCATTCTCAATGAAAAACATGGCGGTGGTGTCATGTTTCAATTTTGAATCCGTGACCTTGGGATGAATTCGTAGCGGTGGACCATGGCCCTCGGCCTGTCGGAAAATCAGGCGCACCGATTTGTTCACAATCTTGATGGGCGTAATGCTCTTGAACCCTGATCCGGTCACCTCAATGACACTTCCAGAGGGCCAGTCGTTTCGATTGAGGAACAATCCCAAGTCGTCTTTGGCCAGATCAATTCGAATCGAGGGCACATCCGTCCCGGCACGGACGATCTCGGGAAGTCTTGGTCGCTGGCTGGTGGCAAAAAGTCGAGACTGTGAAATCTCGGCGGGCACCCGTAAACCATCGATCTGACATCCCGGCAACTCGCCGCGCGCCGTCTTGACATCTCGATAGGGCAGCTTCGCCAAATCAAAGTCGCTGGGCATCACCAAACTGAGATCGGCGAACGGAGCTTCCTGCCACAGGATCGACTGAAACTGCGCCGCGTCAAACTTCTTATTCCAGACTCGTTCCCAGTCCTCGATCCCCGTGACTTTGAATTTCGACTTGGATTCCATCCACTGTTCGAACCCCAGATACAACGACGACACGGACGTCCAATTCAAATTGGTAAGCCAGCTTCCGGTCCGGGTTGATACACTGGGCCATTGCAATGCGGAGACCAGGACGGTCGCATTGCCGACACCTTCCGCGGAACAAATCGAATCCAAAAACAGGAAGTCTGTCGAAGGAGGCTTCTCGGTATTCTCGACGGCAAGATCCAGGACATGCTTGCGAGCACTCAGGATCGAGCGAACAACTCGAATGATTCGACGGGGTTTGCTCGTAACCCCATCCGCGAGCCCAGGAACCAGGTATCCCTTCAAGTCGAATACCGGGGCCGTCCCGGTTGCGATCAGAGAATCGGCAATCAGGACGTCCGCATTCGCGCGATGCACACTAACGCCTGCCAAACCATTTCCACGGATGACAACATGCTCGAGCAGGAGCCGCGGTTCGATCAAAGGTGCATTTTGAGAGTCCTGAACGCTGCTGAAGACGACCGCGGACGCAGGGACCGCATCAGAACCGGTCGCCGTGAACGAGCAATTTCGAACAAGAAGTTGTCCGTCCGTCACTGTCAGGATCGATTTGAGAGTTTCGGAGGGGTTGCCGCTGCGGTCGAGCAGAAAGTGGATCCCCCGCAGGTCGAGCACTCCGTTCTTCAAGGAGATTCCGGCCGCCGAATCAGGCCCTGAAGGACGAACGATAATGAGCGGTCGATCATCCTCAAGGCCCGGCGCGATCACGATCCGCTTCGCATTCCCAAGCTCGATGCTGTTCACCACGAATGGCCCGCTGCCCAGCAACTTGATCGAACCGCCGGTTTTCTCTGCCGCTTGCAAAGCCTCGTTCAAATTGGGCAGATGGATTCCGTCCATCGCTCCCGGCCCCACCACGAACACGGGCAGGTCTTTTCCATCGTCTGGGGTCGCTGTGGACCAGTCAGGCGGTGTCTGCTTGACGATATCGAACGCCACGGTCGGTTGCACCACCGGCGGGGCGGCAACGACTTCGGGCTTCTCTGGCAATTTGGGTGGAACCGGTACCGCTTCCGGTGGATTGGTCACGGGCTGAACCGCCTGTGGCGGATTCCCGGAATCAAACTGGGAGCTCCACTGAAACACGAACCAGCCGATACCGATCGCCCCCGCACAGAGCGCGGTTGCGATGAGAATCTGCTTAATCATCTCGAGATTCACGCCCGACGGTGGCGCCGTCTCGGTCACAATCGGCTGACGCTTGGGAGGCAGTGGTTTCGGCGCATTTTTGCCCACACGCTTGTCGGACGTCTCGACGGCATTGGGCTTGCGATGCGACGGCCCCTCGTTGTCGTCAGGACGCGACTTGGAGGGCAACTTCGAGCGACCTTTTGTAGGAACCGCCGAATCGTGTTGACTCTCTGGGGGACGTGTTCGCTCGATTCGCGTCGATCCGGGAGGCACCGCATCCAGTTCGTCCTCGATGCGTGATTTCACTCGCTTTGGGTCAGCCTCGACGGCATCGTCGAACACAGGAACTGTCGTTCCCGATTCACCATCGTCGGTCAGATCGCTCAGAATTTCGTTGGAAAACGCCGCTCTGGTGAGCTTGGATCGATTGATATCTTCCAGAAGTTCGGCCGGAGTCTGATATCGATCTTCTGGCTTCTTCGCCGTCATCCGCTGCAAAATGGCGAACACCCCTTCGGGGATGTTTTCGTTCTGCGCCCGAGGATCTGGCAAAGGCTTTGTCGAATGGGCATGCAGCTTGTTGGTCATGCTGCCATCGGGGTAGGGGGGAAGCCCCGTCAGCATCTGATACCAGGTACACCCCAGCGAGTAGATATCGCTGCGAATATCGGCGGACTTGCTGTTTCGCGCCTGTTCCGGCGCCATGTAGTCGACCGTGCCGACCGTTGTGCCGGCCCGCGTAATATTTGTTTCGAGCGTGTCATCGATCGACCTCGCCAGCCCCAAATCGGTGATCTTGACCGTCCCGTCACGGCGCACGAGCAAGTTCGACGGCTTGATGTCACGATGAACGATGTTTTGTTCGTACGCGTGCTGAAGTGCCGACGCGACTTCTTTCACGATCTCGATCGAACGTTTGACGGGAACGACTTTGTGTTTGCGCAAATACTCAAACAGGTCAATTCCGTCGACGAATTCCATCGCGATGAAAAGATGACCGTCAATTTCGCCGGTATCGTAGACCGAAACGATGTTGGGGTGTTCCAGCTGCCCGGCCGCTTGTGCCTCGGCTTTAAACCGGCGAACCAGGATCGGATTCTTTGCCTTATCTTGCGGCAAGACCTTGAGCGCAATCAGCTTCTTCAGATCGGTGTGCTTCGCAAGATAGACGGTTCCCATCCCGCCTTGCCCCAGCTTCCGTTCGATCTGATATTTGCCGAGCGACTTAAGAGGCTGATTCGAGTCGTTCTTCCTCGTCGTCGCATCGGATTCGCCAGTCATTGCGATCCTCCAGTCACTTCGCCCGCGCAGAAACGCTCGCCTCCCGACGGTCCGTGCAAGATACCTCCAGTGAAGGACGCGAAGTGACCCGATTCTCCGCGGCCGTCATTTGATAATTGCATGCGAACGAATTCTTGATCTCTTCATCTGAAGGGGCAGTGTACCAAAGGACGCAAACGGGCGTCAAAAGCATCAGCAGAAGTTGGTGAGAGATTCCGATTATGACAGTGCCGTGAACGATCGGTGGACATGATCGTTCACGGCCGACATCGGATCGGGATTACTGAGCGGTTCGAATCCGGCGGGGAACCGAAGGGACTTCAGCAGGGAAGGGATGAATTTCGGGCTCGAGTTCGGTGTCGGCATTTGCCGAACCGGATTGTCCGAATGTCCCCGGCTTTCCCGCCCCCGTTTTCACTCGCCGAGTTGGCCGACAACTGAGCATCGCGGGCAGAAGCACGAGTTCACCGAGCAATGATGCCATCATTTGTGCAGCCATCAGACAGCCGAAGCGGGCTGTTGGAGCAAAACTGCTCAAACACAACGCCAACATGCCCAAGGCCGAAATCAAGGTGGAATCCAACATCGGCTCGCCGGAGTGTTCAAGGGATTGACACACCGCTTCGGTCGATGAGGCTCCTTGTCGATAGGCGGCCTGATACTTCACGAGGAAGTGGAAGGTACAATCGACAGAAATTCCCAGGGCGATGCTGCCGGTCATCATCATGCCAATATCAACCGGCATTCCTAGAAATCCGACGCCGCCGAACACCAGCCAGATCGGAATGATGTTGGGAATCATGGCAATCACGGCAGCCGTAATCGACCGCAGCGACAAGACCATCACCAGTGAAATCGTCAGTACAGCGGCCGTGAAGCTTTGCCAGAAGCCATCGAAAATCTGCTGCTGTGCATTTTTCAACAGCGGGGTCAGTCCTGTGAACTGAACAGGTTCGTCCGCAAGTTGCTCCGTCAAATCATTCAGCACCTCCACCGGGCTTTGCGGAATATCGTGCCGGATTCGGGCCGAGATCCTCCAAAGTCGCTGGCGACCGGCGACAAGCCCTTCATCACCTGAGTACGAGTTGGCCAGATTCAAGATACGGGCCGCGGCGCGTGTGTTATCTGGCATTTCTTCCGGGAAGAACATCGCGAGCGACAACGTATGACGCACGCCGGGGTGCGCCGCAATCTTCGCTTCGATCGCACGTACTTTCTGAAGCTGATCCACAAACGCCTGCTTGTCCCCGCCGAGATCCACCACCGCTTCAATCGAATCGATGTTCGTCAAATCGTCTTGGATGCGATTCAAGTCCGCCAGGATTTTGCTTTTCCTGGGCAGGAATTCGGTCGGGTTGATACTGGGCTTCAACTGAAGGATGCCGATCGCCGTCACCGCCAACAATACGGCCGCGCTGCTAAGAATCCGCCAGCGGTTCGCCGCGACAGCGGTCCCCCATTTGCGGAAGTCGAGATGAAAGCGAGTCGACCGAACGGTGCAATTCGGCAAGACCGTCAGCAAAGCGGGGGTCACCCCCAGCCCCACGAACAGCGCCACAATCGAACCACACGCGGCGGCATATCCGAACTGACTGACGGGAAGAATCGAGCTGACATTCAGCGAAACCAGCCCCAGCAGCGTCGTCAGCGTCGAAAGCATGCAGGGACTGAATGACTCTTTCACTGCGGCGGCTAGTGGCTCCAGATGCCCTTCCTTCCGTGCACTGTCATAGTAACTGACCACATGCACCGAGATCGAGAGCGTGAAAATCATCACCATGATCGCCAGCGATCCCATGATGAAATTCATTTCGCCGCCGAACAGCAGCATGATCGATTGGTTGAGGAAAATTCCCCATAGCGCCGTGCCCAGCGTCGCCAGCGACAGCCCCATATGTCCGAATGAATAGTACAACAGGCCCAGGCTGATTCCACAGGTCAACAGAAAGAACTGTCGGCTGGATTTCTGGCTGCCCAATCGGTCCAGCTCCGTCACGATGACCGGTGCCCCCGTCAGGGCGACCGATTCGAGTGGGAACTGACAGTACGTTAAGGTCTGTTTCACATCTTCGACGACCTGAGCGCGGTCTTTGACTCCCAACTCAGAGAGCATACAGACGACGCCGATCAAATCGCCGGATTGCGAGGTCAATAAGCCATTCAGGCGCTGTCGCGCGGCAGCGTTCTCGACACCGAATTCATTCATCCGCCCGATCATGCGGTCGGGGGTCCAGCAATGGCGAATGCCAGGCAGACGCTCCAGTCGGCCCGCGAAGGCTTCGACCAGCTTTGCCGTGGCAAGCTTTTGCGGCAGTCCAATGACAATGACTTCTTCGGCGCCGAAGTCCTGCTTGAACTCCTCGTAAAGCTGTCGTACTGGCGTATCACGTGGCAGCCAGGTCTCGATGTCGTTATTGGAACGCATCTGTTCCGACTGGTACCAAAGCCAGGGGAACGACAGGCCTACGAGCCAGAGAATTGTGACGCTATATCGTCGATAGAAGTGCGAAATCATCTCGTCCGGCGTCTTTCTGGCGAATGAACGGCGTTGGATTCAAAATCTGGCCGAAAATTCCATCATCAATCCATGAGATTTCTCGCGTCAAATCCATGACTTCAGCCGAGCGCCGCGTTTTCGTCGCCGATCGGCCCGCAAAAATTTTCCCCGCTCGTGGCACAGCGACTCTGTCCTGACGGTTCCCGATCATCGCCCGCGGGCAGGGTGGCCTGCTCGCAGCACGTTCATCGAGGTGTCAATTCAGATTCGAAGTTCCACTCGCGTTCCAATGCGTCGTGACGGCGTCGCTCAGGTGGTCTGACGGACGTTGCGTCACTCGCTCTACATGTTCTCGACGGTTTCAGGGGCGTCGTTTGATCGTTTCACACTAACGATTGCTCAAGGAATGGAGTTCCACGACGGATGACCGCAAGGCGTAGACTTTTCCGGACGCTCAGAAATTCTTCACGGCTCGCAAATCGGGTTGCCGCGACCGACCGTCGGCAAATCCGGAACTGCACATGGAATTCTGAGGGACACGCCAAACTTCGACCGAGACGCGGCGCCGGTCGATTCAAACAGCCAGTTTTGATTCGTGTTCGGTAATGCGAGCCGAAGAGTTCAAAACACCTAAGCCCAAAGGACGGCGAGTGGAAATCCGCACGAATCGCGACGGATTCCCGGCGTCAGAACGATCCGTAACCTCTTACCTGTTCGAGCATTCTCAACGTACAGAGCCCCGATACCCAGGTCGCGGTTTTCACGGAAACCGAAACCGGGGACTTAGGACGTTTTGGACCTGACAAAAAAGCCTGTCCGATTCGATCGCGCCATCTGTGCGATTCGAAATGGCGATCGATTTTCGGTGGCCGCGGTTCTGGAATTCGTAAGAAGAAATGGCAATGATGCCCGCCGAAGCAGAAGTGTTGATAGACTGCGAACTAGGGCGACGATGGAACTTCGATCGCGCTTCATTCGGTCAAAGTCACATGAACGTTTCGAATCATTATTTTCGATCTTTGCGGCCGCCAAGCCGATATCGAGAGACCGTCAGCGGAATCGGTTCGGGACGGAATCGGTTTTCGCATTGGTATTGAAATCCGTTCGCCAGTTCAGGTGCTCGCGTACGATCTCATCGCGGCAAGCCTGGATCGAAATTCTCAATCCGTTGTAGCCTTCAAGGATGATCCGTGTCGTCGACACCCTATTCACCTTTTCTCAGCACACCAGCATCGAAGCCTGGATTCACTCCACCACCGAAACCCAGTGGCGCCGCGGGCGGCGGGCAACGTCCCGGCGGGGCGTCGCTGGATGAACTCAATCCGTCACAACGCGATGCCGCCAAAACGCTGGATGGCCCGTTGCTGGTTTTGGCAGGTGCGGGCACAGGAAAGACCCGCGTGATCACATTTCGCATGGCCGAAATGATCCGAAGCGGGATTGATCCGAATCGAATCTTGTCGGTGACATTCACGAACAAAGCCGCCAAGGAAATGGCCGAACGAATGTCGCATTTTCTTGGCCGGCGCCCGTCGAGCCGACCTGTGATCTCGACGTTTCACTCGTTGTGTGTGCGAATTCTTCGCGAAGAGATCGAAGCACTGGGTTACCCCAGTAAATTCGTCATTTACGATCGGGGTGATCAGGAATCGGCGGCGCGAAAGGCACTCCGCGACATCAAGGTGACCGACGCCGCTCTGAAACCCGCAGACCTGCTGGGCCAAATCAGCCGCTGGAAAATGGTGGGCGTCCTTCCGGAACTGGCCGCAGAGTATGCCGACGACGATAAGGGATTTCTCGCCTCGTCAGGATATCGTCGCTATCAGCAAAGCCTGCGCGCATCAGGTGCCGTCGACTTTGACGACCTGCTGCTGCTGACCGCGCAATTGTTCGATCAGTTTCCAGACGTGCTGGCGCGGCAACAAAAAAAATTCGAGAAAGTGCAGATCGACGAGTATCAAGATACGAACGAGATGCAGTTCCAGATTATCGGGTCATTGGTCAAACCCCATCGCAATCTGTGCGTCGTGGGCGATGACGATCAGTCGATCTATGGGTGGCGCGGTGCGGAAGTGAAGCACATTCTGAGTTTCCAACAGCACTTCCCCGAAGCGAAGGTCGTCCGTCTGCAGGATAACTATCGCTGCACCGGCGAAATCATTCGCCTGGCCAACCAGCTCGTCAAACACAACCGCGGCCGTCACGACAAAACACTGGTCGCACACAAAGACGGACCGACTCCCTGCGTGAAACCCTACGCGGACGAGCAGACCGAAGCCGAAGGCGTTGTGCGTGAGATCAACTACCTGGTGAAAGAACTGAAAGTTCCGCCGCAAGACATCGCCATTCTGTTTCGAACGAACGAACAACCTCGACTGTTCGAGACGGAACTGCGCCGCGTGCGCGTTCCCTATCAGCTCGTCGGCGGGCAGTCGTTCTTCGATCGAAAAGAGGTGCGCGATGTCATGGCCTACCTGAAGGTGCTGTCGAACCCTCAGGACGAAGTCTCACTGCTGCGAATCATCAATACTCCGCAGCGTGGGATTGGCGACGCATCGACGTCCAAACTGCTGAATCGCGCCGTGAAATCCGGTCGGAAAATCTGGGACGTAATTCCCGATGCACTCGCCGAGAAAGAGATTACACAGAAGACCGCCAAAGCGATTGAACAGTTTCGCCACCTGATGGTGGGCTATCATCAGCGATTCAATGCGAGCGGCGCCCGCCTTGGCGAGACGCTTCAGCAATTGCTGCACGAAATCGACTACGAAAGCGAGATTGAAAAGCAGTACAAGGCCGCCGATCAACAATTGGCCCGATCGGCCGTACTGGATGAATGCATCAGTGCGTTGCGCGAGTACGAACAGAAGTCGGCCAAACCCAGTCTGACAGAGTTTCTGGATCAAACGTCGCTCAACGGCAACGATCGCAGCTTCGGCGAAGATGATTCATTCGAACAATCCGCCGTGAAGCTGATGACCCTGCACAGCGCCAAAGGTCTTGAATTCCCGCGAGTTTATCTTGTCGGTCTGGAAGAAGGATTGCTGCCCCACAAGCGATCCATTACCGATGAATTGGAGAACAACCCCGCGGCAATCGAAGAAGAACGCCGACTGGCGTATGTGGGAATTACACGAGCGAAGGACGTCTTGACGATCAGCTACGCGCAAACACGCATGAAATGGGGCAAGCGTTCAACCACCAAGCCTTCACGGTTTCTGGTCGAAATGCAGCGCGCGATCCGCGAATGAGCCGTAAGCACCGATCGATCACATTGCAGTCTGACGAGGAGCGCTGACAAGTTTTTTCATTGGTTTTGTGTGCCACTGGCCGTACCCGCGCCAGTCGATGACGGAATGTGGAACACCGTGGGGTGGGAATCGAACGGCAATCATCTTTCAGAAAAACACTTATTGGAAGGTCTCTCGACGACCTTCATTGCCCTGCTACGAATCAATGCGGATCGGGCACTAGCAGAGCCAGTTGCACAGGGCAATCGCCGAATCAGGCCCGTCACAGCGTTAAACGTCGTTCTGCTCGTCGGACGGCACGTAAACAGGCGTCCTTAACAAAAAAACAAAAGCCCACCCAGGGTAGGGCGGGCTTCAGGTTCGTGACTTACCGTGACGAACTCACGTGCCAGCGACTGCGGATTATCCGCGGCGGGCGGGCCGCTTGTTCGTGGTCATGCAGACATCCGCCACTTTTCCGGATTCTTCCAGGGCCATGTGGAATCGCTGTTCCCCTTCCAACCGGTGAACTGTCACGTGGTACGCGGAGCTGGTTGCCGCGAGGTAGGGGCGTTCTTCCGGTGTCTTGGCAGCGCGTAATTTTCCCCACGAACCGTCACCCAGATACAGCACACCGTTCTTATCCTTCAGACCATTTGTCAAAGGATGACTACGTTTGAACGTATGATCGTGGTGTTCAAGCACGACATCGACGTTATAACGCTCAAACAACGGACACCAATGCACGCGTTGTTCATGGCCGGTGCCGTTTCCACCGTTGGCCCCTTCCATTGCCCGGTACGACGGATACGCAGGAACATGGTTCGCGACCATCAGGTGCGGACGGTCCTGTCGATCGGCCAGAGTCTTCTCGAGCCATGAGGTCTGCTCGCCCGCGATCGGTTCCAGGTGGTCTGTATCGAGCAGAACCAGGCTCAAATAGTCACCAATATCAAGGACGCCGAACGTCTTCTCGGGAAACAGATTGTCGAAGACGCTCAAGTAATTCGGTGACTTATCCCGCTTCATCTTGTAACTGCCGTTGACTTCATGGTTGCCGATACAGCTCAGCATCGGAATCAGACGACCTTTGGCGTCGATCATGTGGCCATGATAATTCTGCAGGAACTTGATGAATGTCTCGGGCGATTTGCCATTGTCATATGCCAAGTCGCCCCCAATCAAGGCGAAGTACGGTTCTTGCTTCGCGGCGAGAATATTGGTTTTGACGGCATGTTCGTCGACCCCGGCGTCGCCGCCAGACACGAATTGAATGGTATTGGTTGCCTTCTGTGGCATCGTGCGAAACCGATAAATTTTCGCCGCATTCCCAATCTGGAACTGATATTCGGTTCCGTCCTTCAATCCCGTCAGCTGCGTGCGAAAGACCTTCAAGTCTGTTGTCGAAAACGGCTTGGTGATGGTCTTGGCGAGCTGCCAAAGGGGATTGTCCACCGTCGCGAACTTAACCGACACATCAGCAGGCGTTTCACTCCCAATCCACTGCACGGTCATTGAGGATGTAGGATCTTGCTGCCACGAGAGAAACAACGTGTCTGGTGCAAAACTGAGGCTCGCCGCATCTGCGATCGCAGCTGCCGTGACCGTATCTTGAGCAAATAGCGATGGGCCGAAGGCAAACGCCGCAGCGAATCCACCCAAGGAAGAGCCAAGAAATTCACGTCGATGCAAGGAAGACATGGCGGTGTCCTAGTTCAAACAAAACGGAAAATCGAAAAAACGAAACCACTTGCGGGAATCATGCCCGACGCCACCTGTCATGCCAGCCATTCCCCAAAACGCACCGCAATGCGTTTTGCATCGGGCAGGCCAGGAAACATACCGTGGCGTCTGCAATGCTTAACAATACCGCAGAACTCACTGTGCTGAAACCGTCGGGCGACTTCTGACGCGTCCGTTTGGACGATGTGCCGAGCCACCGGAATCGACTCAAAGCCGCAACCGCCTTGACATTTCTCGCGCATCGAGCGGGATGGCCCCACTTCGTCAGGCCGCCGTCGACAGCCTGCCCAACCGGTTGGCAACACGCGCAGTTTCTCACCAGCACGACACTCTGACGCTCGCCCATTTGAGAAACCGATAAGCAACAACGGTCCAGAGCCACCTTAATTTAACCTCTACAACAACTATCCAAATGAACACATACATTGAAACAACACATGAACACCGACAACACTTCTTACATCTTCGTAATTTCACTAGTTTTCAGGTCGTTTTCATATTTATGACTTGTGATGCTAATGCTGTCTCCGTAGCATTTTGACAACATCAAGAATGCAATGTTTACTTACACATCGTACGAACAGTATGAAGTAAACACTCCCTACAACTCTGCATTATTCTATTTGGCTTGGATCACAAACGGGCGGCGGTCACGCATCCGCTTGTGCAATTCATCGACTCACTCTTTTGTTTCTGTACTCGAATTGACTTTCGTCATTCGATTGTTTTGCCCTGCGCGTGTTTTGAGACTTCGACACGAGCTGTTTTCTCTCAACTCAATTCTTTCGTTTCAATGTGAGGATTAGACATTGAACAAGATCAATCTTGTGTTAATCCCTGCGTGCGCTCCGCGATCCGCGCGACACGGCGTTGTCGACACATCCAAACTGGGATCCGACGGCATGACTCATCAAGACCGACAACAGTCAAACTGCCGCGTGAGCATGATCTGCGGGCTGTTGATGTCGATGGTCGCGGGATGTGGAAGCGGCAATCAACCCTGCACGGTTGAAGGCAGCGTCACATACAAATCAAAACCGATTGAGAAGGGGGCGATTCGGTTTGTGACCGAGGACGGCACACCGGGAGAGGGCGATCTCGGCCCCATTACGAACGGCCGCTATTCACTTACGAAAAAACAAATGATGGCCGGGAAGTATCTGGTCATGATTTCTGCATTTCAGGACACCGGCCGGCGCTTCATCCCAGAACCAGGAGCCCCCGAAGTTGTCGAAGAACGTCAGTACCTTCCCAAAAAGTTCAACTCCAGTTCCAAATTGAAAGTGAGCTTGAAGGGTGGAGCGAACACCGAAGATTTCAATTTGACCGATTGATGATTCATGCGTAACCGTTCACATCCCGAAGAGACGGGGACAGTTACGATTTATGCTTCCGCGATGCGGGCCACTTTTTGCTTTTCATTCCTTGTCTCAGAAGTTTTTCTTTTCAGAAAGTGAACGAATGATGTACCGGCCCGAACGTGACCACTCAACACCCTCGACACATCGCGGTTTTACACTCATTGAACTGCTCGTGGTCATTGCAATCATTGCAGTGCTGATTGCGTTGCTGTTACCCGCGGTCCAACAAGCTCGTGAAGCGGCGCGACGAACACAGTGCAAGAACAATCTCAAACAGATTGGCCTGGCAATCCATAACTACCACGACACGTTTACAATCTTTCCACCTGCCATGGTCAGACGGTCGGCGGGCGCCAACATTCCGACGCAGACTCATAGCAACGGCGCCGCGTGGTCGCTTCGAATTCTGCCATTTCTCGACCAGGCAAACCTTTACAATTTGTTCAACTTCAATGCGGAACCGGCCTGGGCCGACACGATTCCCTATCCCGCGAACCCTGCCATGACGACCTACGCCGCCGTGGCAGGCACCGCGCTGCCGGTGTTCCTTTGCCCTTCGGATTCGTCTGATTCCGCCAAGGCCGTGAAACTGGCAGGCCCCATCAATTACATGGTGTGCGTTGGCAATACCGACAATTGGTGTGCCGATTCGCTGGGGAACTATTCCGGAATCAACTCCATCACCTGCCAGAATGAAGGCGTCGCCGTGATCTATGGGATGAGTGCCGTTCGAATCGCGCATGTGACAGATGGCCTGTCCAACACGATGGTTGTCGCGGAATCGCGTGTCGGGTTTCCCTACGTCCAGCAGGACAACAACTATTCGGGCTGTCAATCAGGAACCGCGACCCCGGCCACATCGTGGTGCTCGTCGAATTCCGGGACTTATGCGCCGTGTGCATACACCGCCACGGGTGCGTCGAACAACCGCTACGAACCACGTGGCTGGAGCTGGGTTTATGCCCAGGGAATGCAATCATGGTCATTTACCACGCTGCTAAAGCCCAACGACAAATCCTTTGTTGCCGAGAACATGGAATGCACTTCAACGCCTTGGCAGCAAGCCGCCTACGCTGCACGAAGTGCACACGTTGGTGGGGTGCAGATCTCAATGGGTGACGGCTCGGTCCGCTTTATTTCCGACAATATCAACCTTGGCACATGGCAGAGTTTGGGCGACCGCGCCGACGGAACAACCGTTGGGGAATTCTGAGGGCACGACCATTCACAAACCCTTGTAAAATCGTCAGTTCAGGTGTCCATCGCAGACCGGACCGGGTTCGTTCTTCAAATTGACCATCGAAGAGTTCCCGGACCGGCGATTTGACGTTGAACTCCGGCATCAGTAGCATCCAAGTCTTGATTGGCCGTCACTTCTCGACAGTCAATTTCACCGAAGTGGGGCATCACGGCGGATCGGATTTCCGCGACGCCGTGTCGGTGACCATCCAGAATGATGCTGCTTTTCCTTGTCGCGACGGGTGCAGAACCCCATTCCGGCCTGACGGTGCCCCCAGGCAGTTTCGTCGATTGTCGCCCAAGGAGTAGGAAACGCGGAAAGTTGTTCCATGGCCGTTGCCGCTCGTCGTGCGCTGATCAGCCTCAGCGACAAACAGGGTTTGATTCCGTTCGCTCAAGGCTTGGTCCGACTGGGATTTGAGCTCCTGTCCACAGGGGGAACCCGTAAGTCTCTTGAACAGGCTGGAATCCCCGTGCTGGATGTCGCGGGCTACACGGGCTTCCCCGAAATGATGGACGGCCGTGTCAAGACTCTGCATCCCAAAGTTCATGGGGGACTGCTGGGCCGACCCGACCTGGCCGAAGACGCGAAGTCGATGAGCGAACACGGGATCACCCCGTTCGAGCTGGTTGTGGTGAACCTTTATCCGTTTGTCGAGACCGTCTCGAAACCGAATGTCACGCCCGAAGACGCGATCGAACAGATCGATATTGGCGGGCCGAGCATGCTGCGTTCGGCGGCCAAAAACCACAAGTATGTCGGTGTCGTGACGAGTTCAAGCCAGTACGATCAAGTCCTGAGCGAACTGGAACGCGGAGCCTTGAGCTTCGAATTCCGCCGGAAACTGGCCGCCGCCGCATTCGAAATGACCGCCCGCTACGATCGGGCGATCGCCGACTATATGGCTGGCATCACAACCGAAACGAAAGAAGACGCTCCCGCCGAGTTTCCCGCGAAGCTGGCACTTCAGTTCGAACGACGGTCGTCACTTCGATACGGTGAAAACCCCCATCAGCGTGCGGCCTTCTACGTTGAATCGAATCCCTCGCCAACTTCGCTGGCCGCCGCACAAATCCTGCACGGTAAAGAGCTCTCGTACAACAACCTGCTCGATCTCGACGCCGCCATGCAGATTGTACGTGAGTTTCAGAAGCCGGCAGCGGTCGTCATCAAGCACAACAATCCTTGTGGCTGTGCGATCGCGGAAACATTGTCAGATGCCTACCTCAAGGCCGACGCCGGCGATCCCGTCAGTGCATTTGGTTCAATCTTGAGTTTCAATCAACCTGTCGACGAAGCCACCGCCGATCAATTGTGTGCTCCGGGACATTTCATTGAAGCGATCATCGCCCCGGATTTCTCGACAACGGCGTTTGAGAAACTGACGACGATTCCCAAATGGAAAAACAACGTGCGCCTGCTGAAGTGTCCCGCGATGATGCAATCGCGCCCGCTGAGCCAGGACTTTCGCCGCGTCACTGGCGGACTGCTGGTTCAAGATCGGGATGAATCCGTCGAACAGAAGTCAGACTGGCGCGTCGTCACCTCGCGCGCTCCGACGGCAGCAGAAATGGTCGACTTGGAATTCGCCTGGCTGGTCTGCAAACACGTGAAATCAAACGCCATCCTGTTCGCCAAGTCCGGACAGGTCGTCGGTGTCGGGGCAGGGCAGATGAGTCGCCTCGATTCGTCGTATATCGCCGCTTACAAATCGGGCGACCGGGCACGCGGCGGCGTTTGCGCTTCTGACGCGTTCTTCCCCTTCCGGGATGGAATCGACCAGATTCAAACCGCGGGAATCAAGGCCGTCATCCAGCCCGGAGGATCAAAGCGTGACGACGAAGTCATTGCCGCCTGCAACGAGCACGGGATCGCCATGATCATGACCGGATGCCGACATTTCCGACATTGATTTCGGAACCTTCATCGACGGTGGAATGCCGATGCAATCAGTTCGAGGCATCGGCATTCACGTCGAAGGGATCGGCTTCCTGCGTCGTCTCATCGTCCCAGTCCATGACACGACGTGGCGTTGAACCGCCCGCCGACTTGTCAGAATCCGACTTGTCGGTGTTCCAGTCGTGTTCCGCATCCGTGTCACTTGAAGCATCACGTTCGGGCCAATCCACTTTACGTGGTTCCTGGAACGTTTCATCTGTTTCAAAGGTTGCGGGTGACTCATCAGGTGAAGTCATGGCCCGTAATCGCCCAGGTTTTGCTGCCGGTTCGTCGTCTTCAGCCGCTTCGCTCGTGAAGCTCGCATTGAAAACGCCGCCCGGGCTCGATCCAACCACCGCATTAACCTGTTGAATGTCCGAAGGCATCGGCAGGCGAGCAGGTTCGGTCGAGGATTCGACCGGAAGAACGAAGTCCGCAACGGTAATATCGGGATAAAGCTTTGTCAGCTCGGCCAGCGCAACACTGGCTTCGTCCAATTTCGGCTCCAGTGCAATTGCTTCGCGGTACCGTTGCTTGGCAAGGCCTTCTTCGCCCCGCAAGTGATGAATGTAGGCCAGATTCGAGAGCGCATTCGGTTCATCATGGACTTGCCGCAACAGCTTCAGACATTCGTCCACGCGTCCTTGCCGCCCAACCACCAGCGCAAGATTGGATGTCGCTCGGACATCATCGGGGCGTAGATGAAGGGCCTGCCCCAAGATCAATTCCGCTTCAACGGCATCACCGCGTAAGTAATAGTAATATCCCATGTCGGTCAGCAGGCTGGCATTCTTCGGATCACGTTTCAGGGCTCGCGTATAAAGGCTTTGTGCTTCCCCGTATCGGTGCAGCCGTGTGCAGACGACCGCCAGCCGGTGCTGAATATCTGGGTTCCGCGGATGTTCCAGCAGCAGGTCACTGTAGATTTCGCGTGCGGGCTCGAATTTACCCCGCGACTCCAGACGACGCGCGGCCAGGTACCGCTTGGCAACTTTAGATTTGACTTCGTGCTGCTGATGCGTTGTCTTGATTGCCGCCGTGGTGCATCCCACCTGAAAAGCCATGACCAACATGAGGCAGGTTGCTATCAATGCTCGCATGACCGAAATCCTTGGTGAAACGTCGACAGAGCCTGTGCTGCCCGCCGTAGCGTCCGGCGGATGCGACTGCCATCGAATTCACGTGCTGTGATTGTCACGTGGTGTGATTGTGTGGTGCGACGGGTTGATCGATTGTCTGGAAAGGAACGGGCGGGATGATCGAGAACTCGAGACATGACGCCTGGTATCAATCATCCATCGGCCAACCACGACCGGTAACTTGAGTCGACTTTGTTGATTATTCCGATTACACAAGAGCTCGTTGCAATCCATTTACCAAACGTCACTTACGGCACAACTGAACAGTTCAACTGATTCGTGGCGTTGAATGACTTCCAGTTGCAACGAAGTTCTTCCAGAGACGAGTTCCTCGGTTCATTCTGGGACAATGGATCAATATCCTGTGACTCTTCGAACCTGAATTGATACGTTGATGAACTCGTCTACGATCAGGCCCACGAGCCTGCGGACAATGTTCGCCGACCTGCCGGGGCAGAGTGGCTGTGCCGCGATGGAAGTGGACGGGTCATCATCAGCAAGAGGAATCATCATCATGTCCGAGTCGAACATGTCCAAAGGTCTTGATGGTTTAAGTCGGCGTGCGATGCTGGGAACGGCACTGACGGTTGCCGGAAGTGCGACGGCCGCCATGCACGGCCCGTGGGGGATGACGTCCGTCGCGGCTGCGGCAGCCGGGCCGACAGGTTCCGGCAAACGCTATGACATGAAGAAGTCGATCAATTTGTGGGCGTTTCCGTATCCCGACAAGATGTCGCTGGAGCAATGCCTGCGGTTGGCGAAAGAAGCGGGTTTCGACGGAATCGAGCTGAATTTTGACTTGGACAGCGAACTGTCTCCGAAGTCGGGTTCGAAAGAGTTTGCGGCAATCCGGCAATTGGCCGACAAGATCGGGATCGCGATCAGTGGATTGTGCTCGTTTCTCTTCTGGCCCTATCCGCTCACCAGCCACGATCCCGCCAAACTGGCGCGAGGTCTGGAATTGGCCGGTCTGATGACTCGAGCGGCACACGACCTGGGAACGGAAAACCTGCTCGTCGTCCCGGGAGCGGTCCATATTCCCTGGCGCACAGATTATGAACCCGTCGCGAATGATCTGTGCGAGCGACGTGCGAAAGAGGCGGTGACAAAACTGTTACCCCAGGCCGAGAAGCTGAAGATCCATTTGAATATCGAGAATATTTTCTTCAACGGATTTCTGATGACGCCCATGGAAATGGCCGCCTTTGTCGACAGCTTTCACTCCGAATTCGTGCAGGTCCATTTCGACACGGGGAACATCATGCAGTATCAGTTTCCCGAACATTGGATTACGTACCTGGGATCACGAATTCGCAACGTCCACCTGAAAGAGTTCACAAAGAAGGGCACCGATTCCTCGCTGGAATCGTTTCGCCCCTTGCTCGACGGAACCACGAACTGGCCGGCGGTCCTGGATGCACTTGATGCCCACAATTATCGCCGTTATTTGACGTTCGAGTACTTCCACCCCTATCAGCATTGGCCCGAAGCGCTGATCTATCAGACCGGCGATTCGCTGGATCGGATGCTGGGACGAAAATGACACCGTCACCAAGCACCGCGGGCACTAAAAACGATCACGCTGCAGCGGTCGCGATGGCAACCTCTGCAGCGTGATGGCAAAACGTGGTGTCCCAGGTGGTGACTATTCCGCTTTTGACTTCGCGGTCGACGCTTCCAACGCCTTCTTATATTGCTTCAGCCGTTTCTTGACGCTGGGGTCCGCGGCCATTTGCGAGCCTTCGGCCAGCTCGATTACGCGTTCTTGTGTTTTCACGGCCTTGGCGAGATCTCCGTTATCAAAGTAAACCTTCGCCAGCGTGTCGGCGATCGAAGGATTCTCTTTGTCCGTCAGTTCATCCGCCTTGAGTGCCACTTTCAGTGCCAACTTGATCAGCTTGGGATCGGCTTTCGAATCTCGGTCAGGATTCACGATGATCCAGGCGATGTTGTTCAGCAACTGCCAGTCGTCCGCCTTGTCCGATTCGAGCAGAGCATTCACCGTCTCGATCGCATCGGCCGTTCGGTCTTTCGTCAGTGACAACACCTGGAATCGAATGAGCTGGAACTGAACGGCCTGTTCGGGAATCTCTTTCTCGGCCGAGCTCAGCGCCTTCAGCAACTCGTCGGGCTCGTTGTCGTTGTTAAACTCGGCATACAGCTTTTGCAGATTGGTGAAGATGGCAACCATCTTCTTCTGCAACTCTTTCGCTTCCGTAATCTTCTTCGCTTCGGCGACAAGATCCCACCTGCCTTCAACAATCTGGGAAAGTGGCTCTTCCATCTGAGCGGGATGGCCAATCCAGGCAATGACGCCTTCACCGTTGATGATGAACGCGGAAGGAATCCCTTGCAGACCTGCAGGTTCCATCCAGTTCTTGACGACCTTACCTTCCGCCGGTTCGCTGTCTTCGGGCACCTGATCAATGGCGACGCGATACTCCATTTTCGCCCCCATTTCTTCGACGAAATCAGGGACCGCTTTTCGGTCTTCTTCAAGAACCGCCACACCGATAAACACGACGTCTTCGTATTTCTTCTGAAGCTCGGTCAAGTGCGGGATTGTGGCGAGGCAGGGGCCGCACCAGGTGGCCCAAAGTTCGACAACATACGTTTTGCCTTTTTCGAACTTCTTGACTTCGTCGCCCTTGATGAACTTTTCCACTTCCAGCTTGGGCGCTTTTGATCCCAGTGTCAGTTCGTCGGCCCTGACTTCACTAGATTGGCCAAATACCAATAGCAGGGCACAGGCCGCGATGAGAGTCTTCGTCATATGTTGTGAGAACCTTGCCTTTCCGAAGAATAAACGAGCGGTTGCTGCTGGCAGAGTCTGACGCGAGCAAACCTATTGATCGAAAGGTTAGCGGGGCGTCAAAAACCGAACAAGATAAGCTTATCCGTACGAAGGTCCGCGGCCAGTCACGATTTCAGGATTCTTCAGGTTCGATCACCGTTCACAGTCTGACGAGAGGGGAGACAGGCACAATTTCCCGGATCATTGGAACCCACAGTGCATCGACCAGAGCAAGCCTTCCCTTTGCCGCAGGAAAATGAGCCAGTCCCGGACTGCGAACCGTGGCTTAGCGGCCTACTGAAGTAACAGGCACTGGCTCCGATGAGTGCCAAGGTGCCTGTCCCCCGTACTTCAACAGGCTGATAGGCTCGCCATGAAGACAATTCGCGTCGCGTCGATCGGTACATTCTGCCGCTCGCCGTCACGGCAACAACAATCGCAGCAAAACGTTGCAGAATCGGTCTTGCCTCAAAATCCAGACTCCGACTACAACCCTCGGCCGCTCGTCGTGTTTCAGATCCTCTCCCGTGCGCCGAATGGCTTCCAGGCTCGGCGTCTCGAGCGATTTGATCACGACGTTTGTTCGTATTGGTAACCTCACGTCAGCACGAGCTGGCGTCCAATCATTTTGTACGGTCATCACTTCCATCCTCCAGGACATCGCAGGCACTATGCATCGAGCATTGCTATTGTTGCCGATCCTGTTGAGCTGTTTCTTGCAGGGGTGCAACAGCCTCCAAAAGAAACATGACCATCCCGTGATGATCCAGGCACCCCAGCGGGTCGCACAACTCGATAAGGAAGACCCTGAAGACGAGGACATCGCTCAGGCGGAGGCCTATGACCCCAAGAAACACGGTGAAGGAACCGAGATCGAACAGGTCGGTTCGATGTCGCTGGCGAAAAATCCGTGGGATGAATGGAAAGACGATACGACGATCTTCAATTCGCAGGTGGCGGCCACCGTCAACGGGGCTCCCATTTTGAATGGTGATATCCTCGATCCGAATACGATGAAGCTGAAAGACATTCGCGAAAAAATGCGTGCGTCCTACAGCGACCCTGCACTGGCGAGAGCTCTACCGGTCCGAACTCCAGAAGACTATGAGAAAATTCGCTATTCGATTATCCAGCAGGAAATTCCTCGCTATGTGATGAACAAGGTTCTCGTTGAACACCTCAAAGCAGGGCTGAAGCCCGAGCAGCTCAAGCTGATGGATGGTCACATCGACGAGACCTTCGAAAAAGAGATGATCCCCAAATTAAAGAAGGAGCTCAACGTCACGAATCGGACTGAGCTGGAACTGGCGTTGAACAAGCAGGGGACGTCGCTGCAGACCGTCAAAGACAACTTTGCCCTGGGCCGCCTCGCTCAAGAATGCGTGGCCATCAAGTCCGACAAGCCAGAGCCCATCGATCGCCCCGACCTGCGTGCGTACTATCAATCGCACAAAGACAAGTTCCTGGTCGCCGCGCGTGTCAAATGGCAGCAGATCCAAGTGTCAGTCACACCAGAACTGAATAAGACGGAAGCAAGAGAGAAACTCGAACAAGCCATCGCGGAACTCAAACGCGGCGTCCCGTTCGAAAAGGTCGTGCAGAAGTACTCGGACGGCCCCTCTGTCAAAAATGGCGGCGAGTGGGACTGGATGGAAGCGGGAAATCTCGCCGACACCAAGCTCGAGAAAAAGTTGTTCGCGATGCCGCTGAACCAGTTCAGCGAAATTCATGAAGGACCGACGTCGTTCTGTATCGTCCGAATCACCGCACGCGAGCCCGACGGTCGCAAGCCGCTCGGCGAAGTCCAGGACGAGATTCGTGAAATCCTGATGAACGAACAGAACGAACGCCGCAAGAACAAGCTGTTCAAAGAGCTGTTCACGAATGTCGTCATCGAGTCTCAGTACTCGCTGCCGAACTTCATCCCCGAAGACAAACCCGGTCACAAATAGCCGACGACAAATCGCGAGTCGGCGACGCCGTTATTCAAAACGGGCGCTTTCGACGAACTTCAGAAACTCGTCACGTCGCGCCGCCAGCGTTTCGCTCGGTCCCGTCAGTTTTACGAAGTAGTTGTGATCCTGATCGATGGGGATCGCAACACCCAAAAGCTGCCAGCTCGATTTTGGGCCCCCACCACCGAACATGTCGGTATAGGTCCCATGCACTTCGATCAGCGTCGCGTTCTTGCCAGCAACGGTCAGTGGCGTTTCAGTTGGCTCTGGGTCGGCAGGCCCTCGCTGAAATTGCCCCTTCCAGCGTTCCATGTTTGCCGCTGTCCCGCCGCCTGCCGTGGACAGCGTGAGACGGCCCGGTCCCGCATCGCCGGGCAGAGCATATTCGCCAGCAATCATGTTGCTCGACAACGTTTTCTCTTCCCATCCCGCGGGAATCTCGAACTTGATCCCAGCGATCAGTTTTTCGGTCGGTTCCTGTAACACGCGTGAGCCTGCATCGGTATTGGATGCCTCATCACGCGGGGTGGCCTTATGAGTCGGGACTGCGGTGTCTTTGCTGGATTGAGCGGCATCACAACCAACAACCAGTCCCGCCAGAATACAGGCGAAGTATCGTTTACTAAGCATGGTCGTACCCGAAAAAAATTCATGATCATGGGCGAACAAATTTACGAATCGTGACCAGTCACGCATGCCGGTTCGTCAGGCGGGCCAGATCTGGCTGCCGCCATCGACTCGCAACGCCTGTCCGGTAATGAAGTCTCCCATCGGCCCGGCGAACAGCTCGACGACACGTGACACTTCGTCAACGATTCCCACTCGATCCAGCGTTCCATCGGTCACAAGACGTTCGGACGCCACCGGACGGGTGCCCAGGAAACGCCCCGTGCGGGTATCCCCCGGGGCGAGTGTATTGGCGGTGACATTGTACGGGCGAAGCTGGGCTGCCAGACATCGTGTATATTCCACAACCGCGGCTTTCGCTGTCGAGTAAATACAACTTGTGTCATTCCCCTTGAACGCCGCGATCGAGCTGATCGTGATGATTCGTCCCCAGCGTCGTTCCATCATCCCCTTGGCCACATGCTGGCATGTGAAAATCGTACTGAGCAGATTTCGATCGAGCACCGCGCGCACGTCGACTTCCTTGACCATCACGGCATCATTCGGATTGGGTTTACCACCCGCGGCGGCAATGTCACCGCCGGCGTTATGAACCAGAACCGAGATCGGCCCGAGCGCCTCGGTCACTTCACCAACGATCCGTTCGACATCGCCGTTGACCGTTAAATCTCCCAGGACTCGAAAAGTTCGCACGCCATACGTTTCGCCGATCTCGCGCGCGGTATCGGTCAGCGTCGTCCCTTCGCCATACTCGGCTGGACCATGCTCGCGCATCCCATGTACACCGATGGCACAACCCATCGATGCCAATCGTTCGGCAAACGCGCGCCCCAATCCTCGCCCGCCACCCGTCACCAGAGCGACTTTCCCTGCCAGCACATCACCCACAACGTCATTCCTCAGTTTGATTCCACGGCCCCAAGCTGCGATCGATCAATCGTCCTCGCAGGGAAATCAAAGCATCCAAGTTCCAAGCCAACTCTGCAACCATCACCGAGCTTTTCCGGACCCGTGTTCGCCTTCTCTGTGTCTTCGCGCCTCTGTGCCTCTTGTTTGTCCACTGTACCCAGTAATAGGCAACGCAAAATCGTGGGCCGAGTTGGTCGTCGAGCAGAAATCGTCGATGCGAAGTTCTCGAATTCGAGAGCAGGAAGCCCCGGGTTACCGGTGAGGGTTTGGCTTGCGACTGCCGCCTTTGCGGCCGCGTCGGCCACCGGATTTCTGCGGCGAAGATGCGTCCTCGGTGGGAACAGGTTTTCCAATCTGCTGTTTTAACTGCACGATCCGGTCGCGCAGCTTAGCGGCCCGTTCGAACTCCAATGCCTCGGCAGCGGCCAGCATCTCGGCTTCCAGCTCGCTCAAGTACTCTTGCGTGACATATTGGCTTTCGCTCTCAACACCGATCACTTTTTGGTTCAGGCGTTTGGCTTCGATTTCTTCTTCGATCCCACGGCGAATCGCTTTGCGAATCGTTTCCGGAGTGATCCCGTGCTTCTTGTTGTACTCGGCCTGGAGCACACGCCGACGAGCGGTTTCGTCGAGCGCCTGCTGCATGCTGTCTGTCACGGAATCTGCGTACAGCACAACTTCGGCGTTCACATTTCGCGCGGAACGCCCAATGGTCTGAATCAAGCTGGTCGCACTGCGCAAGAACCCTTCTTTGTCTGCATCCAGAATCGCGACGAGTGAGACTTCAGGAACGTCGATCCCCTCACGCAGCAAGTTGACGCCGACTACCGCGTCGTATTTCCCCTCACGCAGACTTCGCAAAACTTCCACACGCTCGAACGCATCCAATTCTGAGTGCAACCAGGCGCATTTGATGCCTTCTTCCGTCAAGTACTTCGTCAGGTCTTCGGATAATCGCTTCGTCAGCGTCGTGACGAGCGTCCGCTGGCCCATTGCAGTACGCGTCTTGATTTGTTCCAACAAATGGGGCACCTGGCCGCGCGCGGGATGAATGGAAATCGTCGGATCGAGCAACCCCGTAGGGCGAATCACCTGCTCAACGACTTCACCACCCGTTTGTTCAATCTCCCAATCTGCAGGCGTCGCCGAAACAAACACGGTCTGTTTCCGACGTGCGTTCCACTCTTCAAACTTCAGCGGTCGATTGTCGAGTGCCATCGGCAACCGAAAACCGTGATCGACCAGTGTCGTTTTGCGAGCCCGGTCACCGTTGTACATCGCACGAATCTGTGGGGTCGACACATGCGATTCGTCGATGAACATTAAAAAATCTTCGGGAAAGAAGTCCAGCAACGTGAATGGAGCTTCACCCGGCTTACGACCGGAAAGCGCCCGGCTGTAGTTTTCGATTCCAGGGCAGAACCCGACTTCGCGCAGCATTTCCAAATCATGCCGCGTGCGGGCATTCAACCGCTGACGTTCGAGTAATTTTCCCTCCTGCTGGAATTTCTCGAGCTGGGTATTCAGTTCGTTTTCAATCTCGGTCGTCGCGTCCGCGATTCGGTCTTCTGGCAGAACATAGTGCTTGGCAGGGTAGATGTAGATGTCGTTCAGACGTTGAGCCTCTTCACCCGTCAGTGGATTGATGATCGACAACTTTTCGACTTCATCCCCCCAAAGCTCGATCCGATACGCGAACTCTTCGTAGGCCGGCCAGACCTCCACCACGTCACCACGCACTCGAAAATTGCTGCGGGCCGGGGCGACATCATTTCGCGAATACTGAATATCACACAGTTTTCGCAACAGTTCGTCACGATCAATGGTTCCACCAACGGAAAGCGGAACCATCATCTCGAGATAGTCCTTGGGCGAACCCAGGCCATAGATGCAGCTCACGCTGGCGACGACGATCACATCACGGCGGCTGACGAGTGCACTGGTCGCGAGCAATCGCAGGCGGTCGATTTCTTCATTGATCGAGGCGTCCTTCTCGATGTAGATGTCGCGCTGCGGAATGTACGCCTCGGGCTGGTAGTAATCGTAGTAGCTGACGAAGTACGCCACGGCGTTGTTCGGAAAGAATTCGCGAAATTCGCCGTAAAGCTGTGCGGCAAGTGTCTTGTTGTGTGACAGAATTAGCGTCGGGCGCTGCATCTGCTGGATCACGTTCGCCATCGTGAACGTCTTGCCCGAACCGGTCACCCCCAGCAACACCTGATCACGTTTGCCTTCACGAAGGCCCCGTACCAGCGACTCGATCGCTTTGGGCTGGTCACCTGCAGGTTGAAAAGGGCTGGCGATCTGAAATTCAGGCATAGGACCCAACTCGTTTGAGATTTCCGGAGATCCAGGAATCTTATCGAGTCTGGTCGTCGAGCAAAGCCCCGATCACAAAGAGAGTGAACAACTTCACTGTACAAACCGAAGGATGTCACGTGCTTGCAAAGGCACAAAGTCGCCCAATCGGCGGTGCGAAAGGGCGACTTTGCGGCATCATCATTGAGAATCTGTTCGACCCACCTTGGTCGCGGATACCATCAACTATCGAGCAGAGCGGGCGGCCGTTTTTGAGCGGCTTCGTCCCGTGGCGGCTTTGCGACTGACCGTCTTGGCGCGGGCATTGCGCGCTGTTCCCGACTTGGCAGCGTCGAGATGCTTTGGTCGCTTGGGCTCAGACTTCGTTTGAATTGATGGCATTTCAATCCGTCGCAGCACGGCCATCAATCGCAAGACGTCGGCACGCGTCACGACGCCAACCAATCGGCCGGCCTGGACAACGGGCATCCGGTTGCACTGGCTGTCGCGGAATGCACGCGCCACCCCGGCGGCGTCGGATGAAGACCGGCAAACCGGAACCGAGGTCGACATCAACTGCTCGACGCAAGCCCCTTTGGACTCACCGCTCAGTTGTGCCTTCAGCAATTCGTAATCCGGAAGAACACCCAACAAGAAGCCTGATTCGTCAACGACGTACAGCTCGGGTGTTTCGTGTTCGTAAAACGCTTCGAGCGCTTCATCGGTCGTGCATTCGGGACCTACGGTGACGGGCATTTCGCACATCAGATCGGCGACGGTCATCCTCATCGTGCCACTCCATCTGGAAAGTGAGTCAATTGAACGGCGACGAAGGGAATCGTCGCACTCGGTTCATTCCAGAACATAGGTTGCGTTTCGGCATCATGAGGCGAAAACTCAACGCGAAATTAAAAGTCTTTGCAGCCGGCAAACTCACCGTAGCGGTTATGCACGCGATACGCGTCGTCACGACGATGCCTTGAATGCGGGGTGGCCCTGTGGGATCATCCCGCCGAACCCGCATCACATTCGAGGAATCTTATGTCTCGCACGGATGAACTCTACACGGCATTGACTTCATTGTTACGCGAAGCGGCGTTGCTCAACTCGTGTTGCAGCGTGCTTGGCTGGGACGAACAGACCTACATGCCCGAGAAGGGGGTCGGGTTCCGTGCCGAGCAAACGGCGTTGCTCGCGGGTCTGGCGCATGAACGAAGTACCTCGCCCCGAATTGGAGAACTGCTTTCCGAGCTGGAAAAGCAGGGGGACCTGGGACCTGCCGACAGCGACCGCGCCGCCAATGTCCGAGAAGCACGACGGGCCTATGACCGTCAGACGAAATTGCCCCGACGGCTAGTGGAAGAATTGTCACGAACCACCACGATGTCGCAGCAAGCCTGGGCAGAAGCTCGAGAAGATTCCGATTTTGCCGCGTTCTTGCCGTGGCTGGAAAAAATGATCGGTCTGAAGCGCGAAGAAGCTCAGGCGGTCGGCTATGGCGCGGGCATCCCATACGATGCACTTTTGGACGACTATGAACCGGGAATGACCGCTGCTGAGATTCAGCAAACGTTTTCTCCCTTGCGCGACGAACTGGTCAAACTGGTCTCCCAGATCCAGGCGTCGCCGCGCCGACCGCGAGTCGATGTATTGACCCGTCACTACCCCAAGACACCCCAAATCGTCCTGGCGGAAAGCGCCTCGAAAGCGATTGGATTTGATTTTGACGCAGGCCGGATTGACGAATCCGCTCACCCGTTTTGCAGCGGATTTGGACCGGGCGATTGCCGCTTGACCACCCGTTACAACGATCACCATTTTAATTCTGCCTTTTTCGGCGTCTTGCACGAATCAGGTCATGGGATTTACGACCAGGGACTGCCGGGTGAGAGCTTCGGTTTGGGCGTCGGTCAGGCCACTTCGTTGGGAATTCACGAATCGCAGTCGCGACTGTGGGAGAACTTTGTCGGACGCAGTCGTTCATTCTGGAATTACTTTTATCCGACCGCTCAATCTGCATTCCCGAAGGCACTGGGTGATGTCACGGGCGACGAGTTCCATTTTGCAATCAACGATGTGCGACCATCGCTCATTCGCGTCGAGGCGGACGAAGTCACCTACAACTTGCACATCATGCTGCGGTTCGAAATCGAGCAGCAGCTCGTTTCGGGCGACTTGAAGCCGACGGATGTGCCCGAGGTCTGGAACGAAAAAATGAGCAGTTACTTCGGGCTGTCGATTCCCAACGACGCCAATGGCTGTTTGCAGGACATTCACTGGAGTGCGGGACTACTGGGTTACTTCCCAACGTACACCCTGGGAAATCTGTATGCCGCTCAGATCTTTGGCGCAGCCCGGCGCGATTTGGGTGACCTCGACGAACAGTTCACGCGTGGCATCTTCAAGCCGTTGAAAGAATGGCTCAACGAGAAAATTCACAAACATGGACGGCGTTATTCGGCACGACGCCTGGTGGAATTGGTGACAGGTGAAACCTTGTCGCATGAGGCGTTGATGACGCATCTGCGAACGAAGTACTCCGAACTCTATCAGCTCTGATATAATCACATCCGCAGACGTGTGGCCGCGACAAGACCGCGCGGCCACACGCAGGACGAGTGATCACGGTCACATGTTTGTATCAGGTTGTCGGCCGGTTGATCATTCGACGAAATCCTCTGTCGATCGCTTTCGGAGAATGGCAATTCTATGTCTGACAAGCTTAAATCTGCCTCGCGTCAAAAGGGATTTCCCGTCGCGTTTTTGATTGTCTGCGCCTTGGCAGTCGCCTTCGCATTGGCGATCCGATCCGGGATTCAACCAGCACCCTCGGCGGCCATCGGCACATCGTTTCCCACGATCGAGGCGGTCGGATGGATCAATGGCCCCGCCCCCGATGAAAGCCATCTGCAAGGTCGAGTTCTCGTGGTGGACGCCTGGGCCTATTGGTGCGGCCCCTGTCGCGCCTTGACGCCGACACTCGTCAAGCTGCACGAAAAATATAAAGACCGCGGCGTTCAGTTCATCGGACTGACGTCGGAAGGTTCCGATTCCGAATCGTTGGGACAAACGACCAAAGCCGTCGAGGAAGAGGGCATGACATGGCCAAACGGCTACGGCGCCGACAAAACTCTGACCCAACTGCAAGTTGAGGGAATCCCTCAGCTTTGGGTCGTCGACGCTCAAAAGAAAATCACCTTCCACCAGGCTGGCTGGAGCCCCAGTTCTGCGGCAGGGCTCGAACAGGCGATCGTCGACGCGCTGGCGACGGTTTCAACCCCCGCAGCAACGGCCGAACCGAAAAAACAGGATCAGTGATTCGTCACGGCCACGAACGGGACGATGTCCACCGCCGCTCGGCAGAGCGTCCGAATGGTCCTCCAAGTACACAACCGATGGCGTGAAAAAAGCTCGTCGAGATGATCTCGACGAGCTTTTGTATTGTCGCGACCTGACGTTCTTACAGAACCTTGGTCAAGCCGGGCACGGCGATCGGATAGACGCCGTTGGCGTCGGCCTTCACCGGGGGCTCAGCGTCCCACGCGTACGTTTTGGGAGACAAGCTCACGTTCGAATTGAAGGCCTCGTCCCACGTGATTTCTTTTCCGGAATACACGCACAAACGACCCAGAATGGACGTCATCGTGCTCTTCGCGCCGTTGTCGGCTTCGTTGAATTCTTCGCCTTTGCGGATGGCGGCCTGCATGTTGTCGTGTTCAACCTGGTACGGGTCTTTGCTCTTTTCGGGATACTTCCAGTTGATCCCTTTGCCGGAAATCGAACCTTCAGGGTTCGCGGATCCCCTGGTTCCATCAACCGATTCCGAGACCGAGCTCCAGCAGCCACGGATGTGGCGACACTGGCTGTACATGCGGGCACCGTCGGCATACTCATACTCGACATAGAAGTGGTCGTAGATTTCACCGTACTTCTTGTCGGTGCGAACCTGTCGACCGCCCATTCCGTTCGCCTTGACGGGATAATCGGCCAGCTTGTCCTTGCCGCCCTTGATCCAGTTGCAGACGTCCAGGTTGTGGATGTGTTGTTCGCAAATGTGATCGCCGCTCAACCAGTTGTAGTAGTACCAGTTCAGGATCTGGTACTCCATTTCCGACTTACATTGCTCGCGGGTCTTACGTGGATCCCAGACACCGGCACCGTTCCAGTAGGCGCGCAGAGCGATGATATCACCGATGGCGCCATCCTTGATGCGTTTGATCGTTTCCAGATAGCCGGCGTGGTGATGTCGTTGCAGTCCAACACCGACTTTCAGCTTCTTTTCCTTGGCGATCTTGTTCGCTTCAATGACCTGTCGGACGCCGGGGGCATCGACGGCGACCGGCTTCTCCATGAAGACATGCTTGCCGGCCTTGACCGCATATTCGAAGTGAATCGGCCGAAACCCGGGAGGTGTCGCCAGAATCACCAGATCGACGCCGCTATCGATGACTTTCTGATAGGCGTCCAGTCCATCAAAAATCTTATCAGGGGCCACTTGGACTCGCTCGCCCTTGGCACCCAATCCCGATTTCACGGCATCGACCACGTTTCTGGCATTCTCGGGAAATGCGTCACCGACCGCGGTCAATTTGACGTTCCCGTTGGTGGAAAGAGCCTGACCAGCTGCCCCCGTTCCACGTCCACCGCAACCGACCAGTCCGACCTTGATCGTGTCGTCGCCGCTGGCAAACAAGCTGCTGCTGAATCCAGCTGGAACGACCAGAGCCGCACCGGCACCGGCCAAGGCCGATGTCCGCAAAAACTCGCGGCGCGAGGTCGATGTGTGAGGCTGATTGGACGGGTTCATACTCAACTCCTTAGTGGGCGGGCACGGGCGCACAAACAATGTTGAATCGACAAACAAGATCCGTGTAGCGTGAGCGAAGTGAAACAATCACTCGATGGTCACGCGAGGTTTAACGCCTTTCGGAACGACGGCGTCCAATCGCAGATTCTTCCGTTCCTCTGCGGTGGGTTCATTGAGCGGACGAACGACGCGGAAACCAACCCACAGGGCATCGGTCATGTACCACGCGCTCTTGGGATTCTGAGGATCTTGCTGCTTCCATTCCGCATCCGACGCCATGCGAGCGGCGCTGCGGGCGGCTTCGGGACCACGATCCCAGGCACCACCGCGTGCCACGCGAGGATACTCGTCGTCGGCCAGACAGAGTGGGAATTTGACCGCCTGATTTGGATTGAACTTGCTGTAGAAATCGGCTTCGTATCGATCCTGCGTCCATTCTGCGACGTTGCCGTGCATGTCGTAAAGGCCCCATGGATTCGGCTTCTTCTTGCCAACCTTGTGGTACTTAGGGCTTCCCTTTTCAGCACTGTTTCCTTCGATCCAGGCATACTCGCCAAGCTGGGCCGCATCGTCGCCGAAGGAATAGGCCGTCGTCGTCCCCGCGCGGCAGGCATACTCCCACTCGGCTTCGGTTGGCAACCGATAGTAATGCCCTGTTTTGGCCGACAACCATTCGCAGTAGGTTTTCGCCGCATGCTGCGTCATACAGATCGCGGGATATCCGCCGTCCTTACCCATATCGAAGGACATATCCGTATAGGGATTGGTCGGCTTCGTAATCGCATCGGCCGCCTGTTCCAGTGGACCCGTTTCAGCCCCACCGAACGAACGCAGTGCTTTTTCCAGACGGATCGACCAGAGCTCAAACTCGTCCCAGGTGACTTCCGTTTTTCCCATCCAGAAAGGCTCGAGCTTGACCTTGTGCTGCGGACCTTCGTCGGCGTTGCGTCCGGCTTCCGAATCGGGACTTCCCATAAGGAATTCGCCCCCCGGAATCGGTACCATCGTAAACTCGATTTCCGTGTTGCGGATCTTTTGAATGTACGGCTTCATCGCCGCTTCAGTCTTGGCATTGCTCGGATCATCCTGAGCGACAGCCATGAGCGGCAGAGCAAGAGCGGTGACCAGCAAACTGAAAAATCGCCTGCCAGCCGGGGCAGCGAATATTTTTGTCGATTGGCAGGACAGCATGTGCGTAAAGCAATTGGACAACATAGCAGCTCGAATGTGCAAAAGGTTTGTAACGGTCTTCATCGCCTTGTTGTGGGTGGCCTCTTCGACATCCGCTCAGTCGCTTGAACGATTCTCATTTGCCGAACCACATCTCGGTACGATTGTGGAAATCACACTATACGCGCCCGAAGAAACGGTCGCAAATGAGGCTGCGAAAGCCGCCTATGCCCGCCTTGGGGAACTCGACAGAATCTTCAGTGATTACAAATCGGACAGCGAAGTCATGCGTCTGTGCGTCGACGCGGGCTCGCGCGGCCCCGTGAAAGTCAGCCCCGAGCTGTTTCAACAACTCGAACTGTCACTGAGGATTGCGGAACAGTCGGACGGTGCATTTGATGTGACGGTTGGCCCCCTGATCAAGCTCTGGCGGCGTGCGCGAAAAGAAAAAACATTGCCGACACCCGAAGAGATTGCGAGCGCAAAAGCGTCTGTCGGCTGGCAGGATGTGGCACTCGACGCGACAAATCAGACCGTCGAATTGAAACGCTCGGGAATGCAGCTGGATTTTGGCGGGGTCGCGAAAGGATACATCGCCCAGCAAATGAGCCGCCGTCTGCGTGAACACAGTCTCAATTGTACACTGGTCGCTGTCGCCGGCGACATTGTCGCGGGTGACGCGCCCCCGAAAGCCGCGGGCTGGAAAGTCGGCGTCGCGCCACTCGCCGCGAAACAAAGTTCCCCCAGCCGATTGCTGCTCTTGAAGAATTGCGCGATCTCAACCTCGGGCGACGCGTTCCAGTTTGTGGAAATCGGCGGCATCCGGTATTCGCATATCGTCGACCCGCAAACTGGGTTGGGACTGACGAAGCGCAGCAGCGTCACAATCGTGGCCAGAGACGGAGCGGTGGCGGACGCGCTGGCAACTGCCGTCTGTGTGCAGGGCCCCGAAAAAGGCTTGTCACTTGCCGAATCCAGCCCACAGATCGAGGCCCTGATTGTGGAGGCCACAGAGCAGGGAACGCGCGTCATCGAAACGTCTGGATTCAAACAACTGGAATGGAAGAAGGAATAGGGTGTTGTCGGCAGGCAGCATCCCTTGCTGCGAAGCTCCCGCGTGAGGGTGTCCGGGAATTCCGCATTGGCACGCTCCCGCTTATCGATGCCTTCCAAAATCGGAAACATACAGGATCGACCGCGCCAGGTCCTTCCGCGATGGGAACAGTCGTGTGAAGAGGCGTTACCAAGCGGGAGCTTGGTAACGAGGAAATACAAGCAACGTGGAAATTCAGATCAATATTTTCAACATCATTTGTGTACCACGGGCATCGCCCCATGACACACCAGTCAGACGATGTGGCAACGTCTTGAATCGTAGAACATCACCGCGAGGTATGCCGGGCGACCCCGCCGAACAGGCGAGCGGCCAGATAATAGCAACGTGCTTTGCGCTGGCAGGCGCGCGGATTGGACGAGCATTCGCAGGCCGATTGCATGTTGTACAGAAACTGTCGGTCACAATCGCGACGATCCGCGCAGCTTTGATAGCAGGCATCATGGGCCGCGCACGCGGAGCGGAAATCGGCGCCGTAGAAACCTTGGGGAATGAAGGGATTTCCACCCCAGCTATTGCCTGGCCCGCAGGGACGCCACGGCGGACAGTCTGCCTGAACCGTGGTGTGGGCGCCCAGATAGACGCAAGAAATCAACGCAGCCAGTCGCAACAATCGCATCATTCCACCTCAAAAAACAGTTGAGTTGTGATCTTCAAAAACGCGTCAACGTGCGAACCGCGTCCGTTCACCGCTGGTGGCGATCTTGTGCTTAATTCGAATTTCACATGGCGTTTTCACGAGTTTTTTTCGATCCGTTTGAAGTTCAGCGAATTTTGCCGATTCGGTCCTTCGCAGAATCCGATAAGGCGCCGAGCTCGCTCTCGTCGCTACAGGCGTCATCTTCGGAACGACACTCGTCCTTCACGGAACGTTCAATCCAGACAAGGATCCAGAAACCACACAGATCTGGCCTAAGCTTGAGGCATGAATTCCCGCCGGTTGCCACTAGTCGTTGCCCTGATTCTTTGCGGATGCGTTCTCGCCCCCATTGAAGCGGGCGAGCTCGCGCCGCTGCTCGACCTGACCGTGGGAGACCATCAACTGACGGGGCGCGTCTTCGCGCACAACGACCAGACCTGTTGGTTTCAACGTCGGGATGGACGACTGAAACAGCTCGAATTGGCACATGTCAGTCAGTTCAAGGAACGAAAGGAACGCTTCCGTCCTCAGTCCACCATTGAATTCAAACAGGAGCTGCAAACAGAATTCGGGAAGAACTTCGAAGTCCGTACTGCCGGTCACTATGTCGTCGTGGCGCGTCCAGGGTCGGCCGAGGCCTATGCCGGCCTTTTCGATCGTATCTATCGCGAATTCGTCAGACTGTTCCGCGCACGCGGATTGACGATTGTTGATTCGGAATTTCCGCTGGTGGCCGTCGTCTTTCCTGACCAACTCAGTTTCTTGAAGTACTGCGCCGCCGAACGGACTCCCATCCAACCCGGAACGGTGGGATTCTATCTTCCGTCGTCCAATCGTGTCGCGCTCTTCGAACGAGCGGGTGCCGCCGATGTCGACCATACCGTGATTCATGAAGCGATCCATCAGGTCGCGTTTAACACGGGAATCCATTCGCGGATCGCGGGCCAGCCCAAGTGGGTCGTCGAAGGCCTGGCGACGATGTGCGAAGCCGATGGGATCCGGTCCCGGCTGGGAACAACGTCACCCGCAGATCGTATGAACCGCGAACGATTCTTATGGTTCCGCGATTACGCCAATACACGAAGAGCAGGGGATTCGCTGACGCAATTTGTCTCTGAAGATCAGTTGTTCACATCGTCACCGCTCGATGCCTACAGCGAAGCCTGGGCGCTTAGCTTCTTTCTGCTCGAAACGCGTCCTGCCGACTATTCGCAGTACCTGAGTCGGCTCAGTGAACGAGATCCGTTTGCGCCGTACGAGGCGGCCTCGCGATTGGCCGATTTCACGAAAGCATTCGGTCCGAACCTCGCCGAGTTGGAAATGATGTATCTGCGGTTCATCAAACGAATCGCTCAGCACTGATGGTGCATCACACTGCCGTCGGCGTTTTCTCAACAGTCGTTTCTGGCGGGCGGTAGAAAATGGCCACCGGCAACATCAACGCGGCGGCGAATCCGAACATCACTGCCTGCGGTAACATCAACCAGTCGATAAAGATCAGACGGCCGATCGTATAGACGATGCCGGCACCGAAAATTCCGAACCAGTTCATCAAATTCGTGGCGCCAATAATCCGCCCCTTTTGCTCGGTCGGGGCCTGCGATTGCAGATACACCTGAAGCGGTACGCTGTAAAAGCCAGCGAAAACGCCGACCGCGATCAATGCAAACGCACTCCCAATCGGCCCCAGTAGCGTTCCCCGGTAGAATGTGTTCTGCCCAGGAATATCACGAAAGGAATTGGCGGGCTTCGCGTCCACCTTCACGGGGACCACTGGCATAGGAATGTCTGAATCGGGTTTCGATTCGTCTTCGCCATCAATTTGATCGGACGCAACAGCTGCTGGAGGATTCATGGCGAGTTGCCGCTTGATGCGAATTTCTTCGTATACGGCTTTCCATCCGGGCCCTGGCAAAGCGAGCGCCAACAGACTGAGCGTCAATCCCCAGGCGCCCAGTCGAACGATCCAGGCCCGCACACGATCCTTCGAGAGAACCCCCGCGGCAACGCACCCGATCGCGATCCCGACGCCGGTGCTCGCTGCCAGAAGCCCCGCAAGCGTATCTTTGAAACCAAATTGTTCTTTGCACAGCGCATTGATCGCCGGAGGATAAATCGTACCACCGACGAACCAGAAGACAGACGACATGATCAACACCCCCAACAGCGTGGGATTGTTCCAGAGCAGTTGCCGCGTTTCAGGGGCCACCGCAATCGAGGAGATTTGGAATTTCAAGCCGGGCTGTGCAATCGGTGTCGGCCGAATGGCCAATGATGTGACCAGCCCCGTCACTGCAATCAACAAACAGGGCAGGCTGGCCACCCACAATTTTGACGAAAACAGTTCCATCGCGACACCGGCAACAGAAAGCCCAAAGATGATCGCCAGAAATGTCGCCATCAGGATCATTCCGTTCGCACGCGGCAAATCTTCGGGCCGTAGCATTTCAGGAAGAATTCCGTATTTGGACGGACCGAAAAAGGCGCTATGAACGCCCATCAGGCAGAGCACACCCAACAAGACCAGCAAATTGCCGCTCATGAAACCCACCATGCCCAGCAGCACGATGATCACTTCGGCCAGTTTGCACAGGACAATAATCGTTCGCTTGCTATATCGGTCGGACAGAAAACCGGCGTAGCCCGAGATCGCAATGAAGGGCGCCGCGAAGAGGATCAACGCGTATCCCTGAAGATCCTGTCCGCCATGCCTGACTTGATCGAGGCAGAGCAACATCACGAGTTGCTTGAACAGATTGTCATTAAAGGCCCCCAGAAATTGCGTGAGGTTCAACCCCCAGAAGCTGCGATCGTGAAACAATGTCGGGTGACCATTCTGACTCGCGGCGACACTCATCGTGGCAGAACCTTCCGGCAAACGGGACACATCATGTGTTGAACGAGACACCTCGCGCGGGGCGTGCGCGAAGATTCTTGCAGGATCAGGCCACGACGCATAGCGAATCGTGATCGTGAATTCCGCGTGATCGCCGTTGCCCTTGAAGAGGGAACATGCCGCTTTCGCGATTGGCAAACTTTCCCGGCGTGTTCTACGATGAATGAGATGACCGATAGATCGTTTTGTGGAGCGACGAACCTTACCGTGTCGATTCGAATCCAATGCCCGCAATGTGGTCGCGAACTCAAACTGCCTGATCGCAGTTTGCTGGGACGTAAAGGCAAGTGTCCCAAGTGCAGCCATGCGTTCATTCTGACGGAGCCGCTCGCCGCGCCCGAAACATCGCCGCTCGCGCCGCCGCCGCCGCCACCAACGGTTCCCGCGTCGCCGCCCGCTCCCGCGGCTCAGAAGCCACGCCCTATTGGCCCTACACCTGTCGCCCCGACCGATGTTGCCCCAACAAACGTCGTCGAGCCAACGTTCACGCCGCCAAGTGCGATTCCATCTGCAGAGCCCACGCCAACGCCGCCTCTTGAACCGACCCCGACGTCCCATATCGAGCTCACATTTCCCACCGAAGCCCCCGCGTTCGCACCGGAATTTGCCGCGTTTGAACCGATGACACGACCGCAAAGCACCGCGGCGCGGCTCAAAGAGTTACAGAAAGCGCGTCAGCAGCGAACACGGATGGGGCTGATCATCGGAAGCGTGATCCTGGTCGCCTGCGGCGGGATTGCGGTCTTTCTTTCCCGCACGACCGAGACCGCTTCACGGCCAAAACTGGCGACCACCGACGCGACGAATGCCGAGTCTTCCTCAAGCGAGGAAATCGCCGAGGGCAGCGTCGATCCGAACCTGACAGAATATGCCCAACGGGGATCGCCCACCCACGGAACACCGATCGACCTGAAATACATCCCCTTTGGGACACAGGTGGTGATCCACCTTCGACCGGCCGAACTCTGGCAGGAACAAAGTCGAGGCGATGAGATTCGTCGTTGCGTACCGCCGCTTGCCCAAATCATTGAACAGACCCTCGAAACGTGGTTTCGACTTCAACCAATTGAAGTCGATGAACTTTTGATCTGCCTGATTCCCGCTCAACGCGGCAACCCCCCCGACGTCGCGGTCGTTGTCCGTACGGTTGAAGACCAGGACCGCAACGCACGAATCAAACAATTCGGCCCCCGACTCGATGGTTTCGAACCATCGGTCTACGCGACAGCCGAAACGGCTTACATGATCCCCGACTCGAAGACGCTCGTCGCCGGTCCGCGGGGGCAAGTCGACGAGATGGTCAAAGCGGTCGAGACCAGTCATCCGGCAGAATTGCTTGACCCGCTGTTGCCGATGACGGACCGAGATCGACATCTGACGGTGATTTTCGATCCACTCACGCTCAAGCTCCATGATGCCTGGTTTGCGGAAAACCTTCGTTCGTTTGTCAGGAATTCGCTCGACTGGTTTCCCGAATCAATCGATGCGGCGTCGTGGAGCATGCACTTCACCGATGAGCTGTTCTACTCAGACCTGATCCTGCATGTGAAAGGCAAACAGCCCAAATTGGTTGAACGCGAAATCCACGAGCGGGTCAGCCGACTCGCGGGTGACCTGGTGCCCTGGTTTGAACGGATGAACCCATCCGAGCAGGGGAAGCGTCTGATTATCGGACGCGTTCCCGCCATGGTCGAAGTCTGCTGCATGGCTTCGATCATCAAACGCGGACCGCATCACGTCCAATTGGTGACACCGCTTCCTGATCGTGCCGCGCCGAACTTGTTCCTGGGGACGCTGCTTGCGTGGGATGAATCGACGCGCACGGATTTCACGGCCACCCGCCGCAGCACAACCGATGCGCCCGGCGGCGTACGATCGATACCGGATCGGCTCGCAACATCCATTGATGTCGATTTCCGCGCGACTCCCATGAATGAGGCGTTCGCGTATCTCAGCGGGGAAATCAAAACGGCGATCGAGATCGACGGTGACGCGCTCAAGGCAGGCGGATTCACGAAGAACATCAAGCAGTCGTTCCGCATGGACTCGGCACGCGCACAAGACGTGATCGCGAAGATCTTTTCGGAATCAAAAAGTGTCGAAAACAATCCCGAAAAGTGCCTGGTTCTGATTGTCGACGACGCAAATCAGCGAATACTGATTACAACACAGGCCTTCGCAGACCGGAAAAGCCTGAAAGCGTTCAAGCTGAACTAGACGCGTTGGCAACCTCGACGCGTTGGCAACACAGTGCAGATTCATGTCGAAAAGGGATTCGTCAACATGACTGGCAGTTCGTCTTGTCCCGATTGTGGCACGATCCTCCGGATTCGTGACCGCTCGTTCGTGGGACGACGCGTCAGTTGCCCGGAATGTAAGACGCCCCTGCGGATTGAGTCGTTCGATGAGGACGCCGGGTTTTCAATTCGGAAGCTGAAGCCAGAGGAATTGAAAAACGTCGGGCGCGGCCGCAAGCCCCAGGGGCATCCGCAACCACCCCAGAAGTCGCCCCAGATCACCGTCGGCGCGAGGTTCGCTCGAATCCTCAGTTCACCACTGACAGCCGCTTGCTTGCTGCTCATCGGGATGATCGCGTTCTTTATCGTGCTTAGATTCAAGCCGAAACTGCGGCTGTTCTCGCCTCGAACAACTCCTGTCCGCGTCATTCCCGAATCGCCATCCGAAACAATCACGCCAATGGCCCCCCGCGATTTCGATGATCCAGAGCCGCTAGCCTCGGCGGGTACTGATCCGGTTGTATCGCAATTCATTGATGACAGCGAAAGTCTGTCGGCACTTGAACCTGCCAATACAGACGGCCCCCTGATCTGGCCACCCCAGCAAACCACACCTGAACAGACGAATCCTTCTGTTACCCCAACCCCGGCACCGGTCGTGATCGATGTCGTCGGCAAAATGGCGCAGAAGCTGGTTTCGTACAAACAACCAAAAGTCAGCCGCCGGCACTTGATTGAAGCTCTGTCAGAATACTTGGGAGCTCCCATTCGCTATGACGCGGACGAGTTAGGGACGGACCAACTGGAAGCACACGTTTCGTTCGAACTCAAGAACACGACCGTCGGCGACGTCATCAGGGCGGTCGCTCAAGAGGCAAGCTGGCAAATCGAGATTGAAACCACCGGGCTCAGGCTTCGTCCGAAAAGGCCGATGCTCGAGCCTTAACGGACCGCGTGGGAATTGAGCCCGCCGCCCGTTCGCGGAATTCTTGGCGACCTCGGGGAAGCTGTTGATTTTGAGATCCGCTTCATCACACATTCAGGCAATTTGTTGGTATCGTCGTGGCGGTGATCGTCCTTTGCGATCGACCGATTTTTTTTGTACTTGTTTGCGGCCGATTCCCCCCAGTTCTCCGTTCATCATGCGCGTGCATCCATAGAATGGATTCTCGCAAAATCGAGGGACATCATTCTGACTGATCGGCAAACCCATCTTCGCGTTCGTTTGTAATCCTTCACTTGCGACCTTCAATCTGTCAAAACTGTCCTGCTGAATGACTGCTCCTGCTTCTTGAAGGTTCAATCGATGAACTTGCGGTTGCTGATAAGTTCGATCCTGATCGTGGTCCTCGCGCAGGCGGTGCACGCGGAAGAGCGGTATCTCGACTTCGTCCGTGGGCTGCGCGAGCGAGGCTATTTTGACTATGCGATTCTCTATCTGGATCAACTCGGACAACGTGCTTCCGTCCCCGATGACGTCCGTCAGGTTCTGACCTACGAGAAGGCGGTGACACTGCGCGAGTCGGCCAAGGCACTCCGCAATCCTGAAAAGCAGCAAGAACAGCTCGACCAGGCGTTGGCCTACCTCGAACAGTTCGTGCGCGAACATCCGGATCATCCCCGCACCGCCGACGCCAATTCCGATCGAGCCCAGATCCTGCTCCAGAAGGCCGACGTCGAGATCTTTCAGTCGAAGTCGCCCGCAAACAAAGGATCAAAACTGCCGTTCCAGCGCCGGGGTCGCGAGCTCGTCGCGAAAGCGCGTGACGTCTTGAAGACCGCCTTCGATCAACATGACGCCGCCCTCAAAAAATATCCTGTCTTCATCGACGAACAGAAAGAACCAACGCAATACGCCGAGCGCGAAGCGATCCTGGGAAACTTGGTTCACGAGTCCCTAAGCCTCGCAAAATGCACGTATCAGGAAGCACAGACGTACGATGCAACGGCCCGCGAGTTCAAACAATTGCTCGGCCGGGCGGCCGATGAATTTGAAACGGTGCACCAGAAGTACCGAACGTACGTCGGGGGACTGACGGCCCGTGCTTGGCAGGGAAAATGTTTCGAAGAACAAGGGGATCTGCAGAAAGCACTTGGGATTTACAACGAACTGCTCGAACATCCCGGCGACAACCCGTCGCTTCGCAGCCTGAAATCGCAGACCCTGCAGTTCAAACTGATCTGCCTGTACGCGCGCAGCGACTACCAGCTGGCAATCGATCTGGCGGAAGACTGGCAGAAAAAGAACGCGACGGATTCACGAACGTCCGTCGGCCTGGGAATTCAGTGGGAAGAGGCGCGTGCTTACGAGGCTCTCGGTGACAATCGAAGTCTTCCCAAGCCGGATCAGGAACGGTACTGGCGACAGGCAAGAACCGTCGCGCAGCAGATCAATCGTTTCCCCGGTGAATACAAAGATGTTTCGCTTGCGATGATGCAAAGGATGCAAACGAAACTGGGCGGCAAAGAGCGTAAGCCGGAAGACTTTGATGCAGCCTATGGGTTGGGGCGACAGGCATTCAACTCGGCGATGGAAGTTCGAAAAGAACTCGATGAGGGCACGAAGTCGCGGATTGCCGCAGAAGACCTGGCTCGTTTGCAGCAGGACTGGAAGAATCTGCTTAGCGACGCCGAACGAAATCTGGAACTCTCGCTGGCACTGGCAAACCGCCGCGACAGTTTGAAAGACATTTCAACCGCGCGATTACTACTCGCCCATACCAAATACCACCTTCATCAAAACTACGAAGCGGCGATTCTGGCCCAGTACATTGCTCGAACGTCGAAAGAGGACGATACGAGCATCGCGATTGATGCGGCACACATGGCGATGGCGGCGTTCGTGCAGGAGTACAACGAACATAAAGTTGAGCCCGAACGGAAAATGGACGACATGTGGCTGATCATCAAAGCCGCAAATCTGATCACTGACCGCTGGCCGGAAAGCGAACGCGCCAATGAAGCACGAATGGTTCTCGGCGGTCTCTATCGATCGGCCAAGCAACCGATCGAAGCGGCTCAATGGTTCAGCAAGGTGCCAGAGAGCGACCCGAAATTCCCGGAAGCTCAATTGTCTGCGGGTCAGGCCTTTTGGGCCGCCTATGGCGCTGCGACACGACAGACGCCCACGGCGCGCCCCACCACCGAGATTCTGTCCAACTGGAAGGCATCCGCCGAGACTTACCTGAAAAACGGTATCGCGCGACTGTCGGCGACGCTACCCGTCGAGGGCTCTGTCCCGCAGGAACTCGTTAGTGCGAAAATCTATCTGGCAGAAATTCTGCTCAACCAGGGTCAGGAAGCGGCCGCCGCAAAACTGCTGAAAGACGATCCGCAGTCCGTGGTCAAGGCGATCACCGTCGAAGATGAAAGCGTGCGGCCGGAGAAGGGAATTCAAAGTCGTTCCGTCGCCAAAAGTGTCTACACGCTGTTGCTGCGCGCCGATATCGGGATGGGCGCGGATAAGCTGAACGACGCCCGGCAGACCATGCAAACTCTGGAAGCGATCGCAGCGGGTGACACCAATTCCGATCTGACAGACCTGTATGTGGGTCTCGGCCGGATGTTGAAAACCGAGCTGGAACGATTCCGCAGCAATGGCGAAACCGCACGCTTCGAGAAACTACGCGAAGCATTCGAATCGTTCCTGGATGATATGTCTAAAAAGCAGGAGGGGCAGACGATCGGCTCGCTCAGTTGGATCGGTGAAACGTTCATCGCCCTGGGCGAAATCGCGACCGATCACAAGAAATCAGCCTCGTATTACGACCGGGCCGCTGCAGCGTTCCAGGGAATCTTCACGCGTGCAGAGAAAGATCCGAGCTTCGCGACACCCGACCAGTTACTCAACGTCAAGGTGCGGCTGATTCGATGCCTACGGTTTAAGCGAAGCTTTCCTGACGCGGAAAAATTGCTGACGGAAGTGCTGAAGGCACGCGGCAATGACCTGAGAACGCAGATGGAAGGAGCGTCGGTCTATCAGGATTGGGGAAAAGAAAGCGATCCCAAAAAGTTCATCGTGGCGATCGTGGGGCAGCGCGAAATTGGGCTGTGGGGCTGGGGCGGAATTGCCAAGCGAATTCAGCAGCAAAAGAATTTTTCGGATCGGCCGGAAATGGTCGAAGCCTTTCTGGATGCCCGTTACAACGTGTCTGCCTGCCGATTCGAATTTGCCAAAGGACAGCCCGCGGCAGAGAAGCAGAAAACGCTGGAACTGTGCGCGATGGAACTCGTCGGTTCCGCGTCCATCATGAAATCGCTACCGGACGAACAACGGGAAAAATTGAATCGTCTGTACCGTGATACGATGAAGGAGCTCGGCCGCAAGGTCGTCGACCTGCCGCGAAATGAAGAAATCGTGTCGGCCTTACCTGCAGACAAAGACGCAGCCGAAGCATCGCCCCATTCACCAAAACAACAGAGCTCCACGGAGACTGTCGCACCTAACGCAACCGCGGCGCGTTCAATGGACTCGACAACTTGGATGATGTTCCTGGGCTGCGTCATTGCCGGGATTGTCGTCTTTGGAGCGGTCATCCAGGCCAGTCGAAAACCAAAGCCGAAGTCCAAATCGTCGATTCGACGTGCGGCTGCTGCGGCATCGACGGCGGCATTCACGGGGATTGCGGTGGATGACGAAGACACCCCCGCATTCTCGTTCCCCTCGACGCCAAAGCCTCGGCCGAAACCCGAAGCCAAACCGTCGAGTCCCCCATCAGCCGGCCCCGCGCAAACATCTCCGTCGCGACCGGCCACGCGTCCTGAAGGGCAGGTACCGGCCCCAAAGCCGCCTCGACCTCGACCACCCTCACCCCCACGCACCGAGTGACGAGATCGCCGGTCTCGACCTGACACTCACTCGCCTCTGAAACCGCCCTTTGCTTCGCAGTGTGGAAGATGAAATATGACAATGCTGTCGAATCGAATCGTGTGTCTGACCGCAACAATCCTGATTCTGTCGCTGACATCCGTTCAAGCGGCAACAGACATCATCACCAAGAAAGGTGATGCCAAACGCGTCAACGGCGATATTTCGGCGATGACAAAAACCGAACTGACGCTCAAACGTCCGCAAGGCGAAGAGATCATTCAGGCGAATGAGATCGCAGTGATCGAATGGGGAGCCGCCACGCCCGACTTGAAGGTTGCCTATTCCCACGAAAATGGCGGGCGCTATGATGCCGCGATCCAGAGTCTGACCAAAGCCAAAGCTGACGCCAAATCGCCCAGTCCTTTCCTGCAAGGGGAATTCGAATATGTGCTCGCTCGGATCCAGGGGAAACAGGCGCTGACCGATCCGGACAAGCGAGACGCCGCGATCCAAAAACTGCAATCAGTGCAAAAAACATATTCGGAACATATCCGCTATTACGATTCGATGTTGTTGCTCAGCCAATTACAACTTCTCACCAAAGACGCGTCAGGCGTCCGGGCCACGGCCGAAACATTGAAGAAGGCTCCGTGGAATGAACTCAGACTGGCGGCCCTGATCGCGGAAGCTCGGGTTGAAGTCACCGAAGGAAAGCTCGACGAGGCCATTGCCAGTTTCGAAGCGGCCGCGAAGGCGGCAGGTCAATCGCCGGCTGAAGTCGCTCGCAAGTATGAAGCGATGCTCGGACAAGCCCGCGGACTTCTGCTGAAATCCAAATACGACGACAGCCTCAAGATTCTCGATGTCGTCACAGACAAAGGCCCCGTGGAAGACTCCGCAATTCAGGCCGAGGCCTACGTCCTGCAGGGTGAGGCACTGCTGGGGTTAGGAAGCAGCAAGAATAAGGAAGCCGCTCTCGCATTTCTGCATGTGGATGTTCTGTTTCCTAAAGAGGGTGAATTTCACGCCGAAGCCCTTTATCAACTCAGTCGGGTCTGGAAACAGTTGCAGCACCCCGAACGCAGCGCCGATGCGGCGGCGAAACTTGTCCAGAATTACCCGAATAGTGAATGGCGGAAAAAGCTGGATGGAAGCGAAGAAAAATAGCCTCCGACACCGATGCCCACTCTCCGAATCGCCTTGTGACACCATTCTTCCTTGTTGAAACTGTGCGAAGTCCCCGTTTTCACCGTGCCAGTAAGTTGGCAACCACGGTATCGGACATTTAGAATCGGTAAACTGGCGAAGCTTGGAAGGCGACGCTCTCAAAAAAGGAATGAGTTCTGTGAAAGGGATCTCCATGAACCAGACGATCGTTTACAGCCGTTGGTGGTGTTTGGTTCTTGCGATGCTCGTGGGAGGGATGTCTGTCACTCCGTGGCCATCGGTATCGCACGCTCAGGACGAGCTGGAAAAGTCGACGCCAGTCGATGACAACTTTAAGCCGGGCGCCGACGGAAAGTCGCCCGATGCGAAGAAGCTGCCCGAGACCTTCCTGAGCTGGATGATTCGCGCATCCGGGATCTTTGGCTTTCTGATCATGCTGGTCTCGTTCGCGATGGTTGCGATTATCATGATGATCGCGCTGCAACTTCGCCGCGAGAACTATCTTCCCGCCTCGTTCATTGAAGAATTTGAACAGCAACTGCAGGCGAAAGACTATCAGGGCGCTTACGAATCCGCGAAATCCAGTGACTCGTTCATTGGCCGCATTCTGGCCGCCGGAATGGGTCGTCTCTCGCGAGGTTACGAAGAAGCCGTCGAACAGATGCAGCAGGTCGGCGAAGACGAAACGATGTCGATGGAACACAAAATCGGCTATCTGGCATTGATCGGTTCCATCGCACCCATGCTGGGACTACTGGGAACGGTGCAGGGGATGGTGCTCAGTTTTCAGGTGATCGCCAATTCAACGACATCCCCCAAGCCGTCGGAACTGGCTGACGGAATTGCAACCGCGCTCTTTACGACTCTGGAAGGCCTGGTCGTCGCCATTCCCGCGATCATCTTCTATTCGCTCTACAAGAATCGCCTGGCCCGGTTCCTGATGGAATGCGGTTTCGTCGCCGACAACCTGATGAAGAATTTCCAGGGAATGACCAAACCCGCGACCGCAGCCGGCCGTCCAGGTGGTGCGGCACCAGCAGGTGCGCCGAGTGCACCACGCTCCGAATGATCACCACAAGGATGTGAGAAGCGACGAGCACGAATTCGTTGCACGACGGAACACGGGCGCGTAGGGAGACCGGGACCATGTTGAAGATGCGAAAAATCGAAATGGGGTTTACCGAACCAGATATGACCCCCATGATCGATATCGTCTTTCAACTGCTGACGTTCTTTATGATTGCGATCAATTTTGAGAACACCAAGGCAGATGAACGCGTCAAACTTCCCAAAGATGCCCTCGCCAAGCCCCCCGTCGTCAAACCCGAACATGAACTGGTGCTGAACTATGGCTACCAGCGTGATCCGCAAACGGGTTCTCGCATCAAACCATTCCCGGAAATCTTTTACAACGAACGATACGTAGAAGTGGGACGAATCTCGAAGGATCTGGAAACAGAACGTCGTGTGATGGAACAACTGCACGGCCCCGACGTCATCAAGGATGTCACGGTCTTGATTCGAGCCGATTCCGAGATCCCGACGGGACTGGTGCAAGAATTGATCAAACGATGCCAGGACGCGGGCTTTTCCAAGTTCTCGCTTCGCGCGACAGCGGAGGAGATCTAACCATGAAATTCAGCAAGCGCTGGTCTGGTCCATCCAAAGTCGACATTCCCATGGCACCGATGATCGACATCGTGTTCCAGTTGCTGATCTTCTTCATGTTGAACCTGAAGATTGTCTCGCCCGAGGGCAATTTCAACATCAACATGCCCATCGGTCCGCCGTCCGCCGCCGCCGATCAGGGCCTGCCTGAAATCAAGGTCGGCCTGCATTCCGATCGCGATGGAAATTTGACTCAGATTACCTTTGGTTCCAAAAATCTGGGCAATGACGACGCCGCGTTCGAGCAACTGAATAAGGAAATCCTGACCTACATCGGTCGACCCGGAAATCCGTTGACCAAAGAGGTCGAAGTCGAAATCGATGCCGACTTTGAAACGCAGTACAAATACGTCGTTCGTGCCATCTCGAAATGCACCGGCAAGTTTGATCCAAACACTAAACAGATCGCTCGTTACGTCGAAAAGATTAAATTCGCCGCCCCCCACAAACCCAAAACATAGTCCTTTGCCTGTCTTCTCTGCGTCTTCCTGCCGACCCATTGAGTACCCGAAGTACGCGTTGCATTCAGGTGGACCCAGCGGTGGGGTGCGAGACACAGAGGCACGGAGACGCAGAGAAGACAGGCGAATTACAGAGATAAGAATTCCTCGCCTCGCCACCCGCTCGGAAGTCATTCCCGAGAATCCCGCCCCGCGTGCGGTTCACGTTCAGCCGTCAGGTCGATACAATTGGCCCCTTCCCCCTGACCCGGTGCAGGGCCTGTGATCCCCCCTCAACGGTTTTGGTTTTATGACTGTCCCGGCTGATTCGAACGGACTCCCGTCCATTCAAGAAGAGCTCATTCTCGTCCTCGATTTTGGTGGCCAAACGGCGCAGCTCATCGCACGCCGCGTTCGCGACCAAAATGTGTTCTGTCAGTTGGTACGACATGATCTGCCGATCGAGCGCATCCGTGAACTGAAACCGAAAGGATTGATCCTTTCCGGTGGCCCAGCCAGTGTTTACGAAAAGAACGCCCCGCACGTCGATGCTCGGTTGTTCGACTTGGGAATCCCGATCCTGGGGATCTGCTATGGCCTGCAACTCGCCTGTCAGACCCTCGGCGGACGCGTGACGCCGGGCTCGAAACGAGAATTCGGCCGAACCCAATGCCAGATCGTTGCCGCCGACCCATTTCTCACGGGCCTCCCCGCGTCAATGACCGTCTGGATGAGCCACGGTGACCAGATCGAAGACACCGCAGGAATGTTTACTTCCCTGATGAGTACTTCAACCTGTGCCTTCGCCGCCGTCAAACATCGTTCACAAGCGATCTATGGACTGCAATTCCACCCCGAAGTGACGCACACCGAACATGGCGGCCAACTGCTGGCCAACTTCGTCAAAGAAGTTTGCGGTTGTCATGGAACCTGGAAAATCAGTTCGCTGATCGACCGCGAAGTCGCGTCGATTCGGGCCCGTGTCGGCGCGAACCGCGTGATCTGTGGTCTGTCCGGCGGCGTCGACTCGTCGGTCGTCGCGGCCATTCTGTACAAGGCCATTGGGTCACAACTCTCGTGCATCTTTGTGGACAACGGTCTGCTGCGAAAAGGCGAATCCGACAAGGTCCGAGATCGTTTTGAAAACCACTTCAAGACCGACCTGCACGTGGTAGACGCGAAGAAGCAGTTCCTTGATGAACTGGCCGGTGTCACCGATCCTCAGCAAAAGCGGAAAATCATCGGACGCGTCTTCATCGACGTCTTCCGCAAAGAAGCCGAATCGATCCAGGACGCGAAGTTCCTGGCACAAGGCACGTTATATCCCGACGTCATCGAATCCGGCGCGAACATTGATGGTCCGGCCGCAACAATCAAAGCCCACCATAACGTCGGCGGACTGCCTGAACAGCTCGGCTTCGAACTGATCGAACCACTGCGGGATCTGTTCAAAGACGAAGTACGCCGTATGGGTCTGGAACTGGGCCTGACCGAAGAATTGGTCTGGCGTCACCCATTCCCCGGCCCGGGATTGGGCGTCCGCTGCCTGGGTGAACTGTCCGATGTCCGCCTGACCAAGCTGCGTGAGGCCGATGCCATCGTCTTGGAAGAATTGCGGTCGGCAGGACTGTATCGCCTGATTCAGCAAGCCTTCGCCGTGTTGTTGCCCGTCCAAAGCGTAGGCGTGATGGGCGATGGCCGAACATACGAAGAAGTGATCGCAGTGCGAGCCGTCGCGACCGATGACTTCATGACGGCCGACTGGTACCCGATGCCCCACGACGTCTTGCAGCGGATTTCGACCCGGATTATCAACGAGGTTCGCGGAGTGAACCGCGTCGTCTACGACATCAGCTCAAAGCCACCCAGCACCATCGAATGGGAGTGACGGATCACATGGCCGAACGCATTCTGAGTATTTCTGGTTTACGAGGGATCATCGGCGACGGGTTGGATCCGGAATACGTGACGCGGTTTGCAGCGTCGCTGGGGACCGTGGCCAACGGCGGAACAGTGGTCCTGTCACGCGATGGTCGTTCGACTGGAGAAATGCTGCGGCACGCCGTGCTGTCGGGACTGCTGGCCACTGGCTGCAAAGTGCTCGACCTGGGAATCGCCTCCACCCCCACCTGCGGGGTGATGGTGACGGCGCTGGACGCCGCGGGCGGGTTGCAACTGACGGCGAGCCACAATCCGATCGAATGGAACGGATTGAAACCGTTCTCGCCACGTGGATCGGTCTTTGACAAAGCGACTGGTGAGCAACTTCTCAGTGTCATCAACAGCACACCTCGGTACCGCGGCTGGTCCGAACTGGGTACGGTCGAAATTGTGGCCGATCCGACCAGCGAACATCAGCGTCGGGTGTTCAAGCTCGTGGATGTCGCCGCGATCAAGGCCCGACATTTCAAGGTCGTGCTCGACTGCAATCACGGCTCTGGCAGCCTGCTGGGACCGCAATTGCTGCGTAACCTCGGCTGCGAAGTGATCGTGATGGGCGGTTCCGCCGACGGACAGTTCGAACATCCGGCCGAACCGTTGAAAGAGAACCTGACGACGCTGATGAAGGCCGTCGTTCAGCACGGTGCGGACGTCGGGTTTGCACAGGACCCCGACGCCGATCGCCTGGCCATCGTCGACAACACTGGCCGCTATATCGGCGAAGAATTGACACTGGCTCTCGCCGTCGATCATGTCCTTTCACGACAGAAGGGGGCCGTTGTGGTGAACGGCTCAACCAGTCGTGTCACGGCGGATCTGGCGGCCAAACACGGATGCCAGTTTCATCGCTCGCACGTGGGCGAAGCCAACGTTGTGGCGAAGATGCTGGAAGTTGGCGCACTCATCGGTGGCGAAGGCAACGGAGGCGTCATCGAACCGCACGTCGGATACGTCCGCGACAGCTTTGTCAGCATGGCTTATGTCCTCGATGGATTGGTCGTCCGCCGAACACCCCTCGCGGCCTGGGTCGATTCATTGCCTCGCTACACGATCGTCAAGGATAAGCTGCATTGTCCGCGTGAACGTGTCGATCGAGCGTGTGCCGCGTTGCGATCCGCGTATGCCACCGCCACGGCCACGGAAGGAGATGGCTTGCGACTCGACTGGCCCGATCGCTGGGTCCAGGTTCGCGCCAGCAATACCGAACCGATCATCCGTGTCATTGCCGAAGCCCCGGATGATTCCAAAGCAAAGGCTCTTTGTGCGGAAGCAGTGGAACTCGCCAAACAGGCAACGCAGTGAAGCAGGCCGCTCAATAGCAAGGCTGCGCCCACTTCAAATCCACGAGAACGGATCTGTTCTGGTGGATTTGTCGGGAACTCGATTGACCGATTGACGTGATCCGTTTAGCCTTTTGACCAGACGGAACGGACAGTCACCTCCAGTTCGATCAGAGTTCTTCCCGGGGAAGAATCTTGATCTCTGGAACCGCGGATCGCGGATGACACTTGGTCAAGGAGGACTTGATGACGGCACCTCTGCCGAGCGCTCGCTCGAAGCTGTTTGTACTTGATACGAACGTCATTCTGCACGATGCCGGGTGCCTCTGGAACTTCAAAGAACACGACATCGCGGTTCCCATCACGGTTCTCGAAGAACTGGATAAGTTCAAGAAGGGGAACGAGGCGATCAACTTCCAGGCCCGTGCGTTTCTTCGCCGACTGGATGAACTTACCAGCGACGTCTTCTCAGAAGAAGGCACCTCATTGGGTTCGGGACTAGGGCGGATTCGCGTCGTCCTGCGAGGGGACCACGGTGAACAGCTACGGCAAGCGTTCTTCAGCGATGCACCAGACCATCGCATTCTCGATATCGCCCTGACGCTTCAAGACCACGAGCAACCACGCTCGGTGATCCTGGTCACCAAAGACACAAACTTGCGGCTGAAAGCCAAGTCCATGGGCTTACCGGCCCAGGACTACAACAGCGACAAGGTCGAAAGCTTTGAAAAGCTATATACCGGCAAACGGCTGGTCGTTGATCTGCCGTCCGACGTAATCTCCCAATTCTTCACAGCCAGCGGTGACGTCCCGACAACGCACTTGCCGATGGTGGAGGATCCGATTGCCAACGAGAATTTCATTCTGCGCAATGGTTCAAAGTCAGTCCTCGCCACATACCATTCCGATGAAAAGGTCTATTCGCGGCTCGAGAAGATTTCCGCATCGGGGATTACACCCCGCAATGCCGAACAGGCGTTCGCGCTGAGCGCGCTCATGGACGATTCGATTAAGCTTGTCACGATCGGCGGCAAAGCGGGTTCTGGAAAAACGCTACTGGCGATGGCCGCAGCATTGGAATGCCGGTCCCGATATCGACAAACGCTGCTCGCACGCCCCGTCGTGTCGCTCAGCAATCGCGATCTCGGTTTTCTGCCTGGTGACGTCAACGCCAAACTCGATCCATACATGCAGCCGCTTTACGACAACCTTGCTGTCGTGTGCGCTCAATTGGGTGAATCCGATGTGCGTACGAAACTTGACGATCTGCTCGTGAAGTATCGGCTCGAAGTGACACCGTTGGCCTACATTCGCGGTCGCAGTCTGCAACGCGTGTTCTTTATCGTCGATGAAGCCCAAAACCTGACTCCGCACGAAGTGAAGACGATCATCACGCGAGCAGGGGAGGGAACCAAGATTGTGCTGACCGGCGACATCCAGCAGATCGATCATCCCTATCTGGATTCGCTGTCCAACGGATTGACCTATCTGATCAATCGCATGGTGGGACAGTCGATCTACGCTCACATCACGCTGGAAAAAGGCGAACGCTCAGCCCTTGCCGAACTCGCCAGCAACTTGCTGTAAGACTCGATTTGCTGTGGCGCATTCACAATCGCCAAGATCCAATTCATCCCCGGCCGTGACCAAACGCATCACGATGCTTGGCGCGCCGGGTTTGCTCACGAGAGACGGGTCGGCCGCTGATTGTGAAGACCGTCAGCACCGTCTTCCGTCCACGGCCTTTCATCGCCGCGCAACGATCGTGCAAAACCCGCGTTCGGACTTAAGCTCGATCGAATGAAATCCAATCCGCTCCAAATGCTCAATCACCACCGCAGGTGCGAGTCGCAACTTGCGATAGCAGCTTTTCGACATCGTCCAGCGACCGTCCTGCTGCACAAACATCATGTCGTTCACAACGACATGTTCGGGTTCAAACTCCAGGAAAGTCGACATCAACTGGTGTTCGTCCAATCGAACGGGAATCGCTCGATCAATTCCTTTCAGTTCCTGTGTCAAATCGCGAAAACCCAAGACAAGCCAGCCCTGTGGGATCAAAGCGGCAAAAACGTCTCGCAGAACTTGCAAGACTTCTTCCAGAGTCGCGAGATGCACGAGCGTGTCTCCCATACACACCGCCACTTGAAAAGGACCAGATTCCGCATACATGCTGGCGTGTCGAAAGTCCGCAATCAAAGTGGTTAACTTCGGATCTGCCGTACGCTCGCGAAGTTCCGCAATCAATATTTCACTGGAATCGACGGCGACAACATCGAACCCCAAGGACAAGAGAGCCGCTGACTGAAAGCCCGAGCCACACCCCAGATCGAGAGCAGTCGTATGAGTTATGGGTTTGCCCAGAATTGATGCAAAAAACTGAACGTTCTCAGCCAGCTTCGACTCAAACCCACCGCTCATCCAACTGTATGACGGAGCCAAAAAATTCCGATAGTGGTCTTCGACGCGATCCATAGCGGCCATTCGACATTGAGAGGAGGGACAGGCACCTTGACCGTCACGTGTCATCGCCGCCTTAGAGTCTAACGGCACCCGTCCCGGTGGCTTCATCCGCCCGATTTGCCCCTTCTGTGAACTCACCGAGGACGATCGTTCCAGCGAGCGGGCACGACATCACGCAATATCGTTCTTCAGAACGATCCGATATCTGGCCTTCCCCGCGCGAAGATGCTCGATAGCGTCGTTCACCTTGGACATCGGGAACAGTTCTGTGACCGGCTCAATCTGATGACGGGCACAAAAGTCGATCATCAGCTTCGTCGTACGAGGACTTCCGGTGGGCGAGCCAGAGACGGACTTTTCGCCAAAAATTAGTGAGAACGCATGAATCGACATGGGCTCGGGGATCGCTCCCACGGTATGAAAACGTCCTTTGGGCGCGAGACACTTTAAGTACGCTTCCCAATCGAGGGGCACATTGGTCGTCGAAAGGATGAAATTCAGTTGGCCCGCCATGGAAGCCAATTGCTTGGCATCGCGTGAGTTCACGACTCGATGTGCGCCAAGAGATTTGGCCTCTTCCGTTTTGGATTCGTTCGACGAAAATGCGATGACTTCGCAGCCCCATTTATTGAGGAATCGTAGGGCAAGATGTCCCAGGCCGCCAATTCCAATCACTCCCACTCGATCGGTTGGTTTGACACCAAATTGAATGAGTGGATTGAAGACGGTCACACCGCCGCAAAACAATGGTCCGATTTTCGCATGATCTAGCCCCGTTGGCAGCGGCGTCGCCCATACCCAATGGCACCGCACACGGTTCGCGAATCCGCCATGACGTCCGATGATCGTTGCCTCGGCACCTGGCGTTGTCGAGCAAAGGTTATGGTTACCTGACAAACATTGGTCACACGACAGACAGCTGCTTGAGGACCAACCAAGCCCAACCGGGTCACCCACTTTGACATTCTTGGCCCGGGGCCCCGCCGCAACCACGGTTCCGACAACTTCATGGCCCGGCACAAATGGATACCTGCTCATCCCCCAATCGTTTTCGAGCATCGACAGGTCCGAGTGACAAACCCCGCAATAGCTGACCGCGATTTCCACCTGATCTTCCCCAAGCGGACCAGGATCAAATTCGAACGGCTTCAATTCGCCCCCTTTTTCGGTGGCGGCATAGGCTTTGAATGTGGTGGCCATAGAATTCTCTTCTCGCGAAGGTGACACACGCGGACCGCCATCCGGTCCGGTAACACGAGATCATAGCCATCCTGAATACGTCGACCAATCGGAATCCGCTCAACCGACCCCTGACCGCACCGCCTGAGCGGTTCGTATTGGCCTCCACAGACAAATCCGTCACACACTCGGCTCAAGAAGTCGGTGGCTCGTATCCAATGTCATTTCTGGCGAGCGTCGACTGATCCTTCAGGGTCCGTCCCAATCGATTCGATCAACCGTGTGACGTCCTCCATTGTCGGCAAGATCGACATCGCCAGCTTTTCAAGCCATTGATCATCGGGGGGAGAGTCGGACTGACGACTTCGAACCACCAGCGCCTTTATGCCTGCGACATATTCATCCCGCCGGCCGACTAAGCCGCGAGTGACTTCCACCTGCGCTCGCCTCTTTTCCAGAATCTCGCGGCGCACTTCAAAGTCGACTTGCTCCCAAGTTAGTTCACTAACGGTGCCCGATTCTGCCAAGGCCTCGTTTGTCGTCGAATTCTCTGGCGACTGTGCAGATGCGACGGCCGCGGCCCGCTCCTCCACAATCGGCAATGGAGGCATTGCCTCAGGAAGCTGAAACGGCAGCAGTTCGGCGTAACCTTTCAGATACCAACGCGCCGAGGTCGCTCGATTTTCAAGAAACTCAGGCGCTCGGCCCGCGATTTGGCCCAGTATCAGAAAGAGCTCACTGCGTTCGGATGGGTCTCTAAGTCGCTTGAGTCCTTCCATGGCATGCTTGTAGATCTCTGGGATGTGACTCGAGAAGTCTCCTGAATGCTGCAGATGGACATGTCTGACAATGACCTGAACCGCCTTCAGACGAACGGCCCCTTGATCGAGGGGCTTGGGATAGCGCACCAGCAGCACATCAATCTGACGGTTGAATTGAGGCAGATCGACATCGTCGAGAATCCAATGATCAAGCTTTTCCAGCACCAGACCGAGCGACACGTCGCTCTTGTCCAGATGTTTTTCTGAATCGATTTGATCGAGCGGTTCGGCAACATCATCGTAAAGTCCGATGTCTGTGTTGTCTTGACCGACAGGTTTTGCAACGTCGTCAGAAGCCCCAAGATCGACACCGCGGTTGGAGTCGGTCATGTCAAGAACGTCACTCAAGTCCGCCGAATCAGGGTGCGCGATTGCAGAACCGTCGCCATCGAAGGACGATTCCAACTGAGGAATTGATTCGGCAGCCTCATGATACGAGTCCAGCTTCATCCGTCGCTTGTAGTCATCGAACTCGTCCAATTCTAACGGATTGTGAGTTTTGAGAGGCAGATCTGAATCTTCCTCCCAAAACGGCGCGGCCTTGCCGAGAGGCGGCTTTGAAAAATTCGTTTGGGGAATGTTCGTGGCATTCCAAAAACGACGCAGTCCGACGGGTAAAACCCGAGCCTCGCCGGTATCAACAAATTCACGGAACTTGAACGTCAGATTCCAGCGAAATCCCGTGGCCGTGCGTTTGATGGAAACATGCAGTTCCTGCCCAACCTGTCTCCAGCCCAAGATCTGCGGGTCCCTCATTTTGAATGGAAAGATCAATTCACCTTCGAGCGACCCTTTCCCCTGATAGAACGTACCATCCGCGTCTCTCAAGCTATTGATGAAAATCTCGGGTTGCTGCCGCTGAACGTCGCTGTAGAGCGGGATCACCCGACGAATGAATCTTTGAAGCTCGGCCGAAAACTCGGAATCCACCATCAACCAAAATTCCTGTTCCAACTTCGCTCGGTCCAGGGACAAGTCGGAGATAATCGATTCCTGAGTCCCATCCTCATGGATGACTCGATGAGTGTGTTGCCTCTCGACCTCCAGATACTTCTGATGAATTTCCGTCAGGATTCGATCGATCGTCATGCGTTGCGATTCAGTAATCTCGACGAATCCCCAGTTTGCCCCATCCACGCGAGAATTCAAGCTGGCATTGCCTTCGTCGAATTGCACAACCATGACGCTCCATTTTGTATCTGGCCGCTTCCTGGCCAAGAAATCTTCCTCGTCGCCACCCAGACGAGCCCCCAACATCCCGCCACCGCCCCCCCCCAAATGATGAACGGGTGCCTGACCGGACTTTTGAATAAAGTCCATCATTGGCCCGTGTTGCAGATTTGCTTCATGAGCCACCTGATTGCCGATGCCCTTTGATGTCAAAATCCGATTTTGCGGATCCGAGGTATTGGGCTCGATCAAGTCGGCGACAACGACGATGCCGACCAGCAGCAGTCCCAACAGGGCGGTTCGCACCTGCCAGCTTTGCCATCCCTGCATCAGAGAACGGGATCGAACTGGAGGCACGAACGAGACGGGCTGTTGCGTGCGGATCGAATCAATATCGTGACGGACTTCGCTGGCTTTCTGATAACGACGATCAGGCTCTTTCTCGAGTGACCTGAGCACAACATCGTCTAGCCGCACATCCAGTTGATACTTCTGCGACGGCGGCGCGAAACGGCCCAATGGCAGCTCGCCCGTCAATAACTCATAAAACACCACGCCCAGCGAAAAAATATCCGCGCGATGATCGACGGCACGCGTGCCTTCCATCTGCTCAGGTGACATATACACCGGCGTGCCCATGACCTGATGCGTGCCGGTCAGTGTCGGAACTTCAAACGAACGTCCCAACAATTTAGCCAACCCGAAGTCGGCAATTTTCACGCGGCCCCGTTTGTCGATCAAAATATTCTCGGGCTTGATGTCTCGATGGATGACACCTTCTTCGTGCGCAAACTGCAAGGCGTCACAGATCTGCATGACGATCGCGAGCGCCTCTTGCGTCGTGATCTCCTGCGCACGAATGGCCTGTCTGAGATTGACACCATCGACATATTCCATCAGCAGAAAATAGACCCCATTTCGTTGTCCAAATTCATAGACGATGACGATGTGCTGATGCCCCAACAGCGCCAGAGCACGAGCTTCACGTTGAAACCGCTCGGCAAATGACGAATCTTCGGCCACCTCGTCCGAGAGAATTTTCAACGCGGCCCAGCGATCCAGGTCGAGTTGCCGCACCTTATAGACAGCACCGGTCGCCCCTTGGCCCAGCAACTCGACGATCTCAAGCTGGGGAAAGCGCGGGGCAAGTTCGGCAGGCGAGGGGGGGATCCACCGCCGATTCGACGGAGAACGACGTTCCGCCGCGCTATTGAATGTGCTGGGGGACATTGCCTGTTTCAGCAGACAGGTCGGACAAACACCGGGCGGAAATCCGACCGGCACGTCACATCCGCACTGCGCACATCTCGTGGCATCGTTCATAGTCCGCTTCCAACAAAAAGATCCATCACGATCGGTTCACTTCAAACGTCATTTCAAACGCTCTACCAATTAAAAGAAGTGAATTTCAACAAACGTTACACGAGAAGTGAAAAAATTGCGGCCACTTGCGAATCGATCTTCGGCAAGCCGGGATGCTTGTTGGTGTTGAAATCAACGAGACTGGCACCTGGTAGAGTTCGTCTCCTTGATTTCAACATCATCGAGACACGATGTAGTCGCCGACGTCAGAAACGTTTATGGTGTGATTCACATTGAACCTGATGCCAATTCCAAGGTGTGGTCATGCCCTTCGATTTTCCCGTCGCTCAGGGACGTTTTCCACGGTTCGCAACGACACGTTGGAGCCTTGTCCTGCAAGCGAAAGAACGACCGCTCGTCGGTGCCAACGAGGCATTGGCCGATTTGTGTCGGGCTTACTGGTATCCAATTTATGCACTCTTTCGGCGACGAAGTCGCAATAGCCACGAAGCCCAAGATTTGACCCAAAGCTTTTTTGCCAAGCTTCTGGAAAAGGCATTCCTCGACAGCGTCGATCCGGCGCGGGGCCGGTTCCGTTCATTCTTGCTGGCCGCGGTGAACCATTTTTTCGCCAATGAATGGGATCGGAAAAACACCCTCAAACGGGGCGGGGGACAGGCCATCCTCTCGTTGGATGTGCGGGCATTCGACTGGGAATCCGGTGAATCGAAGTATCAGATGGAACCGGGACATCACCTGACGCCTGAACGCGAATTTGAGCGACGCTGGGCACTTGCGGTTCTGGATCGGGTTCTGCAGCGACTGCGCGATGAGTATATCGACTTGGGCAAATTATCACTCTTCGAAACGCTGCAACCGTATCTGTCGACCGACCGTGAACAGGCTCGTTACGCGGATGCAGCGGAGAAGCTCAACGCCACGGATTCAGCCATCCGTGTCGCCACACACCGTCTTCGCAAACGCTATCGGGACCTGCTGCGAAATGAAATCGCCCAGACAGTCGCCAGCCCCAGCGAAGTCGAGGATGAGTTGCAACAACTCTTCATCGCACTCAGTTCGTCGTGAGATAAAGGGGACGGGCTCCGCCAGGTGCCTGTCCCCTTTATCTCAGCCCCTGTGCTTCAACCAAGCGGGAACTTGGGAACGCTTCGTATGCCCAGAAGTCGAGTGCAAGAGAATCTCAGATCTCCTTTTCACTCTGCAGAAACCGAGATCGCAAGGGGCGTTCCCCTGCGGGAGCACAGGAATGAGGACGAGGAATGGGGACAGGCACCTGACGGAGCCAGTCCCCACTCCTCGTCTTCACCTTCGTTTCAACACGGCCCACGCAAGACATCTTCACAGTGACCGCGTAAAATCCGGCCTCACCGTGAACCGACAACTCTGACTGTCTGAGTAGCGTCAGGTGAATTCGATCCAGGATGCTGTATGAACTCTTCCGCCGTGTTCCGATTGTCGATTGGTCTATTTGTCTGGTCTTCGTTGCTCGGCATTGTCCTTGCCGCCGACAAGACACCCCCGAACGTGGTGATCATCCTGGCCGATGACTTGGGATTTTCGGACCTCGGCTGCTACGGAGGTGAAATTGAAACTCCGAACCTCGATCAGTTGGCAGCCCGCGGACTGAAGTTCACTCAGTTCTACAACACGGCGCGCTGTTGGCCGACCCGCGCTGGAATCATGACTGGATATTACGCACAACAAGTCCGGCGTGATTCGCTGCCTCAGTTGCCGAGTGCCGGTGGAGGCGCGAACCGCCCCGCATGGGCGCGACTGCTTCCGGAAATGCTCCGGAACATCGGGTATCGCAATTATCACTCAGGGAAGTGGCATATCGACGGATTGCCGCTCAAGAATGGCTTCGATCACGCATACACGCTCGACGATCACAACCGATTCTTTTCGCCACAGTTTCACACGGAAGACGACAAACCGCTCCCTCCGGTTGAGCTTGGTTCAGGGTACTACGCCACGACGGCAATCGCCGACCACTGCCTGAAATGCCTGAGCGAGCATGCGCTCGAACATGCGAGCAAGCCGTTCTTCCATTACCTTTGTTTCACATCGCCCCATTTTCCGTTACACGCACTTCCCGAAGACATCGCGAAATACAAAGATCGCTACACGGAGGGGTGGGACGTGATCCGCGCACGTCGATTTGCGCGACAGCGAGAACTGGGGCTTCTTTCCTGCGAACTGGCACCACGTGCCGAAAAGACCTCTCCGCCTTGGAATCCTCCTGAGAGCGAATTGAGAGAGCGCATCGGCCCGGGCGAGATTGGTCGCGCTGTGGCCTGGACGGATCTTACAGAGGAACAGAAGCGGTTTCAGGCCGACAAGATGGCCATTCATGCGGCCATGGTCGATCGCATGGACCGCGAGGTCGGGCGCGTCATCGATCAGTTGCGCGCCATGGATGTCCTCGAGAATACCTTGATCTTCTTTCTGTCCGACAATGGCGCCAGCGCCGAACAGCTCATCCGTGGCGATGGCCACGATCCCGCGGTTCCGGCCGGATCGGCGAAATCGTTCCTGGGATTGGGGCCGGGTTGGTCAACCGTCTCGAACGCACCGTTTCGCATGCACAAGTCCTGGGTTCATGAAGGCGGTATCGCTACGCCCTTGATTGTGCATTGGCCGCAAGGACTCACGACCACGGGGGAACTGCGTGGAACGGCGTCGCATCTGATCGATCTGGTTCCCACCATTCTTGAAGTGACAGGAGCGAATCGGTTTGAAACCTGGAATGGCGATCCGGTTCCTGCACCGCCGGGCAAGAGTCTCGTTCCGGCTTTGGCACGTGACGTCGGTGTGCCGCACGACTTCTTGTGGTGGTATCACTCGGGCAATCGAGCCATCCGAATTGGTGACTGGAAACTGGTTTCATGGGGAGAGCAGGGGCCGTGGGAACTGTTCGACTTGAATGCCGATCGCAGTGAGACGCACAACCTGGCAGCAGAGTTGCCCGGCAAGGTTCGACAGATGGAACAGGCGTGGAAATCCAAGCTCGAGGAATTCCAGGAACTGGCAAAACGTGACTTACCGAAGGATGCCAAAGATTGATCAACTCAGTGAACACCACGCGTTGAGGACAGACGCATTTTCATCACAGACAGCGCGCGACGCCCAGCGAGTCATTCGCCACCAGACAACCCGTTGCCGATGAAGAAGAGTCCGCCCCCAACGGTGACCCGCGCGCAGATCACATCTGAATTGGCGAGCGCACTCCTGCGACACTCCTGCGGAATTTGAGCGCTCATTCGTTGTCATGCTCAGCGCGGCCTGCCGGTTTTACAAAGTGTGGAAAGGCGAAGGAGCCATTCTCGTCGGCTTCAAGCAAAGCCTTTGACATCTCGATTGAACCATTGTTGCGACAATTCACCAGACTTCTTCTGAATTTGAAGTTCTGGTCGCAAAATCTTCTCAATCAGCTACTACTCTACGCGTCACAGACGAAGCCTGATCGCGGTCGCCCGCAACATCCATTTCGTTGTGGCGCGCGAATTGCTTTCCGTTCTGAGACTCCTCCTGAACGGAGTACGCCGAGACTGGCCATACAAAAAGGATTTGATTGTTCCCAATCGGCGAAACGTATGTCAGATGAGATCGACTTGCCAACGCTTCGCGCGTTCCGCGCGTCGGGCAAGCGACCGAGAAACAGGCCGTGAGGTCTGACAAGGATGTGAACGTCAGTCTGAATGAGCAATTCCGGAATTCCTCGCGCTGGCTCGGCGCGGAAAAAGTGTGGCGAAGCGTGGGCTGTCCCTTCATTGAAGGGACGCGAGCAGACTTTGTTTTGATTTGAAAGAAGTTTGATTATGAAGCACGGGTATTTGATCGACATGGATGGAGTCCTCTACCGTGGGGCAAAGCTCATTCCTGGTGCAGATCGGTTCATCGCCGAATTGCTGCGCCGAAAGATCCCGTTCCGTTTTCTGACCAACAACAGTCAGCGTACCCGACTGGATGTCGTGACGAAGCTGGCACGGTTGGGCATCGAAGTCGGAGAAGAACATATCTTCACATGCGCCATGGCGACGGCCCGCTTTCTCGCCCAGCAAAAGGCCTCGGGTACCGCATTCGTCATCGGTGAAGGGGGACTATTGACCGCCCTGCATCAGAACGGCATTGCCATCGTCGATCATGATCCTGACTTTGTTGTTGTGGGCGAAGGACGGACATTCAACTTGGAAATGGTCGAAGCCGCCGTGCAAATGATCATGCACGGGGCGAAGCTCATCGCGACAAATCCCGACCCGAATTGCCCGACTCAAAACGGTGGGATGCGCCCCGGCTGCGGCGCCCTGGTCGCCACATTGGAAGTGGCCACCGGCGTCAAAGCGTTCAGCGTCGGCAAACCCAGCCCCATCATGATGCGTGCTGCCCGCAAAGAAATTGGGCTCATGACTGATCAAACAACCATGATCGGCGACACAATGGAAACCGACATTCTCGGCGCGGTACAGCTCGGTTTTCACTCCGTGCTGGTCCTCAGCGGCGGCGCCAAACTGGAAGATCTGTCCCGCTACGCGTACCGGCCCGACCTGATTATCTCGTCTCTGGCGGAACTGCTGGACCTGCTCGACGAAAACGATTGGCAATCGCCCAACCACCTCGCCCGCGCAGAAAAAGTGGCGACTCCGCTCACGTTCGAATCACGACGGATCTACACCGGCGCCGCCGTCGCTCAGATGTAGGGGATGCTCCGACGCGTATGGGACTTCCAGAGCACGGTGGCAGAGGATCACGCCTCGCCACCGTGCTCCGTTTCACCGTGCTCCGTTTAAAAAACACCGAAGGAAATGCCGATCCAAGCTGCATCAGGTAGAAAAAAGGGGGGACAGGCACCTTGCGGAGCCAGTCCCCCTTTTTTCTACACGCCGGTCAACACTCGAACTATCCTGCGTGACGCAGAAGGCCCTCGCATTCGACGCGCATTCCAATTCCTCATCCAAACCAGCGTCGTTTCTTACAGCTTTTTAAATCGCGCCAATTCAATTGGCCCCCAACGATCAGGAACCACGGCCCAATCACCCACCGGCGTGTGCGTGTGCTGGGCGATACGAATTCGCCAAGGATCGGTGTTCTGAATACTGATCGTGCTGCCTTTCCCCATCACATTGGCCGTGTCCGCCGGCGATTCTCCCGCGTAACACGATTCAATGTTTCCGTCGTAACCTTTGAGGTTCAGGGCACGCAGAATGCGATCAATCTTTCCGCCCTGGATCTCACGCGTGCATGTGCTGCCGACGTTCATCAAACCAATATGCGGCAGCCCCAGCGCATGACCAATCTCATGTGCAACAACGGCGTTGGAAGAACAAATTCCGCCCGTGGTATATGCGCCGCAATAGCCCGACTTTTCGAGAGTCAGACTGCCGGTGCTCAAAAAACCTTTTCCGGGACGATTTGTTTTTCCAGGCGTCATCCAGGAACAGATCTTTGACGCGCCCTCGGGCAGCCGGGCCGCGTAAATCAGAATATGCGCGTCTGAGGCGGACTTGGCCCACTCGATATGAAAATCACATTCTACGTTCGCCTGATGCGTGGCGTTGATTCCCAGCGGGACATCCAACCCACTCCAATCCTTGGAGATGTTGATCAGCGTGATTCCCTTGTTTCCCCAAGCGGCGTCCGAGCAACTCCAGAATGACTCGGCTTCCTTCTTCACCTGTGCACAAAACTGGTTGTAGCTGGCATCGTTCCATTCCGTGCAGATGGTCCAACTGTTATCCCACAGATTTTTCACTCGCCCATTCGTCGCGCCACGCGGCCACTTCGCCATATCATCCATATCTGTGCCCGGACCGATCTTGCACATCCCGATTCGTAAGGTGATCGTCAGCGTCGCGTTTTTTGTCGAACTGATACCGGTTGTATCCAAGAATGAGTTGAAGTAAGCAGGCCCCATCACCGTGTGAGTTGTCGTCTCTCCGCTGACTTTGTACTCAAGTACTGCGGGTGCCGCGACCATGGCCGTTCCTCCTCTTGAAAGGGAAATCGGAAGTGCAATTCGGAAATGTCGTCGCAACGTACTGCCATATGCGCCAATTGTCCATATGATCCGACTGTGAAGCGCAGTTTACCCGCATATGAGGTGCTGTTTGAGAGATGCTGCCGTGCGGCAGTGCCACACCGTCGGTCACTCGATTTCGATATCTTGACTGGCCTTGGCGTCGCCAAGACTGTTCATTCTCATTTTAATGATTTCCACAGTCCACCATCTTCGTTTCACAATGAGCCAACAACGAAGATGGTTTTCAATTCGTTTCACGATCCGCATGTTGTCCGACCAGCAATGGTAGAAAGAAGGCCGCCGTCGCCTTTGGCTCAGGGACTAACGAAATGGGCCAAGATAAATCGAAATGAATCGGTCTGGTGTGATCTTCGAGATTCCGAATTCGACGAGGACAATAATGGTGCAACGAGACGACGCGGCATTTGTGGGTACGACTTCTATCGATCGCCCTTGTGACGCCGACAGCAGCCAGCCGATGTTTTGGAATCGTTTCGTCAGAATCGCAACCTTGGGGTGGGCAATCTTCGTCAGTACGATGGCCGTGCAGGCCGAAAAGCCCAAAAATGTCGTGCTGATTGTCGGGGACGATATGGGCTGGACCGATTACGGTTTCATGGGTCACGAAGCGATCAAGACCCCGAACTTGGATCGGCTCGCCAGCGAGGGCGCACTTTTCCCCAGTGGCTATACACCAACATCATTGTGCCGGGCCAGTCTCGCGACCTTGCTGACCGGCCTGTATGCCAGCCAACACAAGATTTGCTGCAATGATCCGCCGCAAGGCGTCGATCGGTCCGAAATGCTGCCATTCCTGCGTGACGCCCCGACAATTCCACGTTTGCTCAAGGATCGGGGATATCGCAGCTTTCAGTCCGGCAAGTTCTGGGAAGGGCACTATTCCAACGGGGGATTTACCCAAGGCTTAACCACCAAAGGCCGGCACGGAGATGATGGACTGGTCATCGGCCGAAAAACGATGAAACCGATCTATGACTTTATCTCGTCGTGTGGCGACTCGCCTTTCTTCGTGTGGTATGCGCCGATGATGCCACATGAGCCGCACGATCCACCCGAACGGATTCTCAAGAAATACGAAGTGGCAGGCCGTGAACCCAAAATCGCCAAGTACTGGGCCATGTGCGAGTGGTTTGATGAAACTTGCGGCGAACTCGTCCAATGGATCGATGATCATGGACTGCGCGAGGACACCTTGATCGTTTATGTCGTCGACAACGGCTGGCTGCAGACAAACGGACCTGTCCGAAACGGCGAACAATTCCTGACACGAAGCAAAAACACCCCCTACGAAGATGGAGTACGCACCCCAGTCATCCTGCGTTGCCCTGGCTGGATCGCCGCCAGCCGCAAAACGGAACTCGTCTCGACAATCGATCTCGCCCCCACCATTCTCGCGGCTTGCGGAGCCGCCGCCCCGCAAGTCCTGCCTGGTCTCAATCTGCTGCCCGTTGTCCGAGAGGGCAAAACACTTGAGCGCCACGACGTGTTCGGTGAGATCTATTTCCACGACTGCGTCGAGCTGGGGAAGCCCCGTTTGAGTGTCACCCATCGCTGGATTCGCCACAACGACTGGAAACTGATCGTTCCCATGAAGTCCGGCTCAAGCCCAGAACTTTATCAGGTAAAGCTCGATCCGCACGAGAGACTGAATCGAGCCGCATCCGACGCGGCTCAGGTCGCGGAGCTGAGCCGATTACTCGATCAACGCTGGAATCCGCAGGCAGGTACGTCACCCGATACGCCGTAGAGCAGGGCACGCCCAAAACTGGGGTGCGTACGCAGTGCGAGTTGTGATTTTCGGCGACAATCACAGTTCAATCCCGCCGCCATCCTCACCAAAATTGGAATCCGGTCATCACGGTCACTGACGCCGATTGTCCTGAACTCCAATAGCGAGTCATGCGCGGAACGCCACCACTCCGCCATCCTCATTGAGTGCCCCCAAGTTTTCGTTCGACTTGACGCGAACCAGTTCGATGGATACTCTGCTAACCAGAGATTTTGAGTACTCAAAATCGTATTTGAGTTCTGCAAAAACATGCTTTTCTTGTGGTAAAACGAATGAGTAAGACCAAACAAACCCGTCCGGGGTTCACGCTGATCGAACTGCTGGTGGTGATTGCGATTATCGCCGTCCTGATTTCCTTGTTGCTTCCTGCGGTGCAGCAGGCCCGTGAAGCAGCCCGCCGAACTCAATGCAAGAACAATCTCAAACAGATTGGATTGGCACTTCACAACTATGAAAGTACGCACCGCGTCTTTCCGCCGTCGTGCATTCTCAACCCCTATCTGGATGGAACCTCGTTCGGAGTCACCTACGGAGACGACCACCGTGTCGCGCCTCCCGGCTTCGCGTGGGGGGTCACGATTCTGCCATTCCTCGAGCAGACCAATTTGTACAACACGTTCGACATGAACGTACCTTGCTGGGCGCCCGTGAACGCCCTGCCGGCCCGCACCAAAGTGGCCGCGTTTCTGTGCCCGTCCGCCACGGGCGGCAGCGACGGGTTCAACATTCAGAGGGAAGGCGCGGACAATCGGCACGGTGTCCCATTGACTCGATCAGACGGCAGTAACATCTTCTTCTCGCACAGCCATTACGTGACCAACGCCGGCATCAATCAGCCCTGGGGACGTGTCACAGCCTACTGTTACAACTATGACACCCCCGAGCCTGTTCCTGGGGCGCCCGATTGCATCATTGACGGTCCGTTCTATCCGAACTCGCACACACGAATCGCCGACGTCACGGACGGGTTGTCGAACACCATTTTTATTGGCGAACGTAGTTCAATTCTCTGCAATAACACCTGGGTCGGCGTCGTCCCCACCGCGGTTGTTTCACCGCGGCTCGATTTGCGGCCCTGGGCATCGGATAACAATGGTGCCACGGATCTGGTCGGTTGCCACAGCGGCCCCGACGTCCACGACCATCCACAAGTGATCATCCACGCCCCCAACAATCCCTTTGGCCACACCGATGAAATGTGGGGCGAACACGGCGCGGGCTGCAACGTCTTGTTCGGTGACGGATCGGTTCGCTACTACACCGCCTTCACGGACGGCAATGTGTGGGTCGCGCTCTCGACACGAAATGGAAATGAGGTCGTAAATGGGGACAACTGATTCCTCCGACGACCGCCGCCGCGTCATCATCATCGCCGCCAGCGTGCTCGCCGTGGTATTGCTGGGACTTCTCATTCGCGGACTCTGGTCGCAGCCACAACTGACGTCAAACGAAGAGGTCTTCACAACGGTCGACGCACTCTTCACCGCACTGACGACCCGTGATTCAAAGCGTCTCAGCGACTGCGCGACGCGTCTTGACTCGTATCGCGACGAAGGATCGATCCCCAAGTCCGCCGCAAAAAAACTCGACGCGATCATCCATCAGGCACAGTCGGGCCAATGGGAATCGTCCGCCAAAACGCTGTACGACTTCATGCTCGCCCAGCGCCGCGGATCATAATCCAGACCTCAAGCGACGGGTGTCAACCGCGCGAAGACACCCGTCGTTTGCCTGTTTGTAATCGACTCTCCAAACACTGAGAAGCAACACGCCATCCCCGTGTTCTTGATTCCATTTCGTTGGATACCATCGATTGCGTGACCAGAAACGAGCACGCGGCTTTGATTGCTTCATGGGCCCCAAGCAACTCGCGGGCATGACTGAAAGGCAGACGATTCCATTCGCTCTCATCAACGACTTCGAGCTCGCGCATCGCTGGTGTTTCAAATTCAACTCACCAAGCGATATCTTCATGGCAGACGAATTTCCGCTGCCGCGGATGTGATCGAGTCCATTCCGTCTGATGAGAGTTGTGACGATAAACCCGATCGAATCTGTCCAGATCGTCGTCGTATCACTAGCCCTCTGCCTGCTGCAGGGTTCGGACATCGCTCGCGCTGCTGAACCCGAATTGAGCGACGATGCGATTCGAACCGCGATTCTCAAATCAGTGCCGCTGCTGGAAAGGGGAGCAAAAGGATCACTCGAGCTCCGAAAGCAGTGTTTCAACTGCCACAATCAGGGGCTGCCGCTCATGGCCCTGCAAACTGCCGAGAAACGTGGCTTTGTAATCGATACAAAACATATCCAGCAGCAGGTCCGCTTCACGTTCGATTTTCTGGGACGTAATCAAGATCGATATCGCGCCGGTGAAGGGCAAGGGGGGCAGGTCGATACCGCGGGCTACGCCCTGTGGGCTCTCGATGAAGGAGGCTGGAAGCCGGATGACACCACGGCCGCCGTCGTCGAATATCTCTTGATAAAACAACACGACCAGGAGCACTGGGAATCAGACGCCAATCGACCGCCGGCCGAGCAAAGTTATTTCACGTCGACATACGTCGCACTTCGGGGCCTGAAAGTGTTCGGAGTGCCGGAGCAACGCGAACGAATCGAAGCGCGGGTGGAACGAGTACGAAACTGGCTGCTCAGGACATTACCTGCCGACACTGAAGATCGCGTCTTTCGGCTGCGGGCTCTCGCCTTAATCGACGCGCCAAGCGACGTCCTTCAACAGGCCACGCAGGATCTTGTGACCACCCAACAACCAGATGGTGGGTGGAGTCAGACGCGCGAGATGACGAGCGACACCTATGCCACGGGTACAACGCTCGTCGCACTTCATGATGTCGGCGGCGTCAGCACAACAGCCCCAGCGTATCGCCGCGGACTTCAGTACCTGATTTCCAACCAACTGGACGATGGCTCATGGCACGTCGTTTCTCACAGCAAACCATTTCAAACCTATTTTGAATCCGGATACCCTCACGGGAAGGATCAATTCATTTCCATCGCGGCAGCCAGTTGGGCCACGACAGCGCTCGCAATCGCATTGCCCCCAACGCAAGAATCAGCGCCGTGATTCGCGCGACGCACGAACTGTCACACTTCAGGAACATCCGATGCAGAAATTGCCAGTGCTCATGGTCGCCTTCATCTGGAGCTTGATGCTGTCATTCATCAATGCGGCCGAAAATTCGAAACCCTTGAAAGTCTGTTTTCTCTCCGGCTGTCCGACTTACCATTCCGAGAAGATCTTGCCCGATTTCCAGACATTTCTTGAGAAGAACTACAACGTGACAACGACGCGTCTTGTTCGCGTTGCTGACGACGATCTACCAGGGCTGGAACAACTGGAGGATTGCGATGTCGCGTTCGTATTTTTCAAACGCATGAAATTGAAGGGTGAACAGTTGGAACGGTTCCAGAAATATGTGACCTCTGGTCGTCCCCTGGTCGGTGTTCGCACCGCCAGCCACGCCGTTCAAACCTGGTTAGAGTTTGATCGCCAGATTCTGGGCGGAAACTATCAAAATCACCACGCAAATGGGCCGGTCACAAACATCGACATTGCGGGCAACGCCGCAACACATCCCATCCTGGCGGGAGTAAAACTCACCGCGGCGCCCGAGTCGCTCTATAAGAATTCGGACCATGCCGCTGACATTCAGGTGCTCTTGAATGGCACGATCCCCGGCCAGCCAACTGAGCCATTAGCATGGACGCGAACTCATCACGGTGGACGACTTTTCTACACCTCGCTTGGAGGTGAAGAAACGTTCCAGGAAACGGACTTTCGTCGAATGCTGGCCAATGCCCTGTTCTGGACCGCCAAGCGCGATGTGGAATTGAAAACTCCCTGAATTGAAGCCTCACGTGAACGTTCACAGCCCGAAGAGAGGGGGACAGGCACATTTTCCCGATTCGATGGGAATCCACAGTGTCTATGGGAATCCACGGTGCATCAACGAGTGTAAGCCTTCCCTTTACCGCGGGAAAATGAGCCAGTCCCCGGGCTGTGAACGGTGACAAGCCTCACCCATGTCGGGTTTACGCTTGCGTCGAGCCTGCCCCGCCTTCACGATACGTTGAGCCAGGTCCATTGGTGAGTACGTTTGTCCAACGACTTCAACTTTCACGAGACTGCGTCTATGAAGTTCTTTTGCAGCATCCTGTTGGTAATGGCGACATTGACGGTCAGTCGCGCAGAAGGCCTGCCTCGTAGCACACCTGAATCCCAAGGCGTTTCATCGGCTGAACTTCTCAAGTTTGTCGAGACCGCTGATCAGCAATTCGATTCACTGAACAGCATCATGGTGGTGCGACATGGTCATGTCGTCGCCGAAGGTTGGTGGGCACCGTACCACGCGGAGGCGCGTCACTCGCTGTATTCACTCAGTAAAAGCTTTACGTCGACCGCAATCGGAATCGCCATTTCCGAAGGAAAACTGGGCATCGACGATCTCGTCCTTCCCTTCTTTCCCGACGACGCCCCGAAGGAACCGAGCGAAAATCTGAAGAAGATGCGGGTTCGCGATCTCTTGCGAATGGCGACAGGACACCAGACCGAACCCTCACGCGCCGACGACGTACACTGGGTGAAAACGTTCCTGTCGCATCCCGTCGCATTCAAGCCCGGATCGCACTTCCTCTACAACACCCCCGCAACTCACATGCAGTCCGCCATCGTCCAGAAAGTCTCCGGCGCAACCCTGCACGAATACTTGAAGCCGCGCCTGTTCGAACCGCTGGGGATCGAAAACCCGACCTGGGACAATAGCCCGCAAGGGATGAGCATCGGCGGGTACGGCCTGAATCTCCGCACCGAAGACATCGCACGCTTTGGTCAACTGTACCTTCAGAAAGGGCTGTGGAAGGGCAAGCAACTGGTTCCCGCCGAGTGGATTGCCGAGGCGACGTCGCGCCAAACCGCAACCGGCAGCGATCCTGTCAGTGACTGGGACCATGGGTACGGCTATCAGTTCTGGCGCGGCCGTCACGGGGCCTATCGAGGCGACGGTGCCTTCGGCCAGTTTTGCATCGTCCTGCCCGAGTTGGACGCGGTCATCGCCATCACCAGTGGCGTCAAAGATATGCAGGCAGTGCTGAATTTAGTGTGGGACAAACTTCTGCCTGCCATCAAGGATTCGACACTTCCAGCCGACGACGACGCACGCGGGAAACTTGAAAATGTTCTGCGCGGCTTGGCCTTGCGCAAAGTTGAAGGGACCGCCGAGCCCGCGAAAGTCTCGGGGAAGAAGTTTGTCTTCTCCCCGAGTCCCAGCAAGCTGGAAGCGATCACACTCGACTTGGGCGATGACAGCGGCGATGTCACCCTCGTTGCACGCTTCGATGGCGTCGAGCATCGAATCCAATGCGGGCGGAAGACTTGGGTGGCGGGAAAAACCCGCTGGGGTTTGATGCCAGAACAGCCTGTTGCCGCATGCGGGGCATGGACCGCGCCGGGAACCTTTACAGCCAAACTCTGTTTCGTCGAAACACCGTTCGTCACGACGGTCACTTTGAAATTTGATGGGAACGAAATTCGTTGCCACTCTAAGCCAAATTTGGAGTTCGGCCCCAAGCACGAATTCGAAGCTCTGGGGATCGCGGGTGAAGTGGCTCCCGCTGCAGCGAAGCCGCTCACCACCGATGTGAAACCGATCGAACCCGAAAAAGTTCAATTGGTCGCAGCGCCAGCCAACACCTCTGGGTCGCGACCACCCCATGATTTCGCCAAATGGGAGAAAGCGATCGCGGCCTACGAACAGGCAGACCAAACCAATCCGCCTCCAAAAGGAGGAATCGTGTTTATCGGGTCATCCACGATCCTGCTCTGGAAATCGTTGGTAGAAGACTTTCCCGATCACAAAGTCATCAATCGCGGTTTTGGCGGCTCTGAAATTGTTGATTCCACCCATTTTGCGGATCGCATCATCTTTCCCTACGAGCCAAGACAGATTTATCTGCGGGCCGGTGGAAACGACATCCACGGAGGACGCACCCCCGCAGAAGTGGCCTCGGACTTTGTCGACTTCGTGCAGAAAGTTCATTCTCGTCTGCCAAAGACCGAGATCTACTACATCGCAGTCAGTCCGGCCCCCTCACGATGGGGTGAAACAGACAAATATCGCGCCCTGAATGCGCTGATCCGGCAAGCCGCCTTGGATCTTCCTCGCGTAGGATTCGTCGACGCATTCGATATCACGCTTGGCAGCCAAGGCCAGGCCCGAAAAGACCTGTTCGTACCGGACATGCTTCATCTAAACCCTGACGGCTACCGCGTCCTTGCTGAAGCCGTTCGCCCATTCCTGCCGACCGGGAAATAGGGGCACATTCATTCGATTTTGGCCGGTTCGCGAGAATCACCTCAGTCGCTCGCAAGGAATCGCAGATCCATCGCAAGCTGTGGCTGTCAACCTGCCGATCTTATGATAAGCTATCGCTGATATGTTCGGCTGTCATTCATGAGAGGCATCGCATGCTGACGGTTCTCGGCGATTCGGCAAAACTGTGCGATGGGGTCACGCGACGCGAAATCATGCGCGTCGGTGGATTGTCACTCTTTGCCGGCATGAGTCTGCCGGGATATTTGCGAGCGACGGAGTCGTCGGCAACAACGCGCCCCGGTCGCGCGAAGTCAGTCGTGCTGTTCAATCTGCTCGGTGGTCCGAGTCAGATGGATATGTTCGATCTGAAGCCGAACGCACCCGTCGAAGTGCGCGGTGAGTTCCTGCCGATCGCCACATCCGTCGACGGACTGCAAATCTGTGAGCATTTGCCGAACGTGGCAAAGCTGATGCACAAGACGACACTGATCCGCACGGTCAGCCACGGCTACAACGCGCACAATCCGTTGCCGATCATGACCGGCTTTACCGGCGGCAATTTCGGACAATTGAAGGCTGATCCCACTGATCCACCGGATGTCGGTGCAATCTGCCAGTATCTAGGACTGGGCCCACGCAACTTGCCCGGAGCGGTTTGCCTGCCTTGTTATCCCGGGTGGGGCGAGAGTTCGATGTACGCCGGCCTGCGTCGCCCCGGCCCCTATGGCGGCTTTCTCGGCAGCCAGTACGACCCGCTATTCGCCGTCTGCGATCCGAAATTCGGACGCGAACCAACAGTCAAATTCTACGATCCGGTCCTTCCCATCGGTGACCCGCAATTGCCGTCTGTCGACGAGCTGCCCGACATCACGGTGAATCGACTCAGCCGTCGCCGATCGATGCTTGATCAACTCGACACACAATTCGCCAAAACGCGGCAGTCGGGCTCAATCGATCGACTGAGCCTGTTTCAGCAGACCGCATTCGACATGCTGACCTCCAGCAAGACACGTGACGCATTTGATCTCTCGCAAGAATCCGCTGACACGCGCGATCGATATGGACGGAACCTGAGCGGTTCCAGCATGCTGGTGGCCCGTCGACTGGTGGAAGTGGGCGTGCCGTTTATCAGTGTCCACGCCGAGATCTTCGGCAAGTATGGGCACTCCTACGATATGCACGAGAACAATTTCGGGATGCTCAAGGACTACAACTTACCGATCCTGGACCAATGCGTTCCCGCATTGATCGAAGACTTGGATTCGCGCGGGCTGCTTGATTCCACGCTGGTCATTGTGATGGGTGAAATGGGACGTGCCCCAAAGATCAACTCCAAAGCCGGCCGTGACCACTGGCCACAATGCGGTTTTAGCCTACTGGCTGGCGGAGGTGTCAAACGTGGATTCGTCTACGGCGAAACCGACAAACAAGCGGCATATCCCATCAGCCACGCCGTTTCGCCGGGCGACCTGGTCGCGACAATTTACCAGCAATTGGGAATCGATCCTCACCTGACCGTCCGCGACCAAACCGGCCGCCCGATCGGGATCTCACACGGCGGCGAACCGATCACCGAAATTATCGCCTAACCGGCCTTGATGCGGATTGGTTGAGCGACGAATTCCTAAACCGTCGCTCCAAACTCAGCCTCGGACCATTCAGATACACAGTACGCGGAGAGCGTGCGTCGCTGATGTGCCAGGAAGTCTGAAGAGATTCGTTCTTTAATTCAGACACCCTCCGTCAGAGGGTCGGTTTCATGACAACCGCTGAAGAATTCTTGCATGATTCAAGATTCCGGAATCGAGTCACCAGTTAACTGCTGCTTGACTGCCCTGAGCGCGCCATCCAACGCAAGATTGCCGCGAAGCAATATTCCCAGGCAAAGCTATTCAAACCAATTAACGCAGCACCAAACGCGACGCTTTCGACTGTCGGTGAGGGCGTGCCAGGAGACGGGAAAAAAAGAAACGAGGCAAAAGGAACGCTGAGTCCGAAAGCCAGCACAATCCCGCACTCCGTGTAAGGCGATTCTTGTCGATGACCGGCAAGTGAATCTACTGCAATTATTGTCAGCCATCCGGCGCAATTGAGCATCGCCAGCCACCCACCCAAATTGGGGCGCCAGTCTTTTGATGAGCCTACCATGAGTCACACCCCCTTGGTGGTGTAGATTCAAGGACTTTTGGCTTGTTCATAATCCGTGGATTACGGAGCAGGAGATAACACGACAACGCAATCAACTGGACGACGATGGACCAGTAGGGCAACCGAAGCACTTCAGCCCAGATCGTACGAGGGCCTTTTTCAATAAACACAGGTGAACCGTCATCAGCTCGGTAGGCCAAGAATTTGTTATCAACATAACGGATTTTCGTGATATAGATTTCGGCATGTGCTGAATGGAGGGTCAGGCTAGATCCGATGGGGTATTGCTCACCAGTTGTTCCGATCGTGCGCACCCACCCCACCGTGAGCATACACGCCATCGCCAGCGTTACCACTCCGACCTTTCGTCGCCATGACTTGAAGTAACTCACGTTACGGTCCTCAATTCGAAGTGGTGAGCGGTGATTCAGCTCGCCTTGCCGATCGAGGCTTCGACAGCAGTAGCCAGATGGAAATCAGAGTCAGGGGGATGACGATCGACCAATAGGGGATCATCTCCCTGACCAGTTTAGGGTGACCGGTGTTTATCCCAAAGTTTGTGATGATTCCATTGGGTGTCGCATATCCCCAGCCAAATCGATCCGAAAGACTGTATTGAAACGCCAAAGCCGTCTCGATTCTCCGTGTCATTGACGCACCTGGGCCATAATCTGCTTCAGGGGCTCGTCTAGTGGATTCAATGGTAACGATCGCTGCCTGGGGTCGATTCAATACAAAAACGCTCTGATGGCCGGAAACGACAACCGTATTGCCGAATAGAAGAATCCAGTCGGCATGTGTTCGACTTCGGGTCCAGGCAGCCAACAACACGCATGCCATCAGCAGCGTGACGACGCCGAGCTTGCGCCGTTGAAGCTTGAAGTAGCCGTTCATGGCTGGAGGCCCTGATTCGGCACGGATCGCGTCATACGTGGCTTGCTGAGCAACAGGTAGGCGGAGAGCACTGTCAGCGGAAGAACGATCGACCAGTAGGGAATTGTCATCCAATTGCTTAGGAGAGTACAAGGCAATCCCGTAGCAAGCACTTGCACCAATCGAGCGTCGAACAACGGCCGACGGCCCGAAAGGTTTATTCCATCAGGCGTTGAACGAGCCACGACGAACTCACCGCTGCCAAGTGGAAATTCGATCTTGTCTCCAATATGCGGACTTCTGACCCACCCCGCCGTGAGCACACACGCCAACACCAGCGTCAACACGCCCATCTTTCGTTGCAGCGGCTTGAAAAAATCGCCCATGCTGTCGATCTCAATTCGGGGTGGAAATTGGTGATTCGACTCGCTTAGTCTGTCACAGTTTCGACATCAGAAGCAATGCGGAGAGAAGGGTCAGCGGGAGAACGATCGACCAGTAACGCACGGTGTACATAGTGCACTTGATCTTCGAAGTCGTTCCATCAGTCGCCGTATCGACGATGTCAAACTCGGAGCGAGCAAAGCCGAGGAACTGCCATTTTGTCCTATCTTGGACTGCCCGTGCAGCAGTCGACTCTGTTTCACGCGAATTGGAGTGCGCAATCAGTGGTTGGAAAGGAGGACTCGAGCCTGCAGTCAGGTGTGCTTGCCCATCCATCGACATAAACAAGATATCGCCGAATCGAACATTATCCATCCCCGTTGAACTTCTTATCCACCCCGCCGTGAGCGCACACGCCATCGCCAGCATTACCACTCCGACTTTTCGTCGCCATGACTTGAAGTAGCTCACGTTACGGTCCTCAATTCGAAATGGCGAGCGGCGATTAGGCTCGCGTTGCTGGTCGAGGCCTCGACAGCAATAGCCATGTGGTGAGAATGGTCAGGGGGAGGACGATTGACCAGTATGGAATCTGAAAAGCAGTCAGATTCAGCGGAGCAGGGGATTCAGTTCCTTTTCCGATATCAAACCCACCCCACTTCCAACGCCATTTGGTGCCGTCTCGACATCCTTGAAATGGGTGGTCATCGAATTTGATGTTCGAAGGCGGGTACAGAAACTTTGAACTCGTGAAGAATTTTGGAGTCCCAAAGCGAACCAGGGGGCCACTCTTATGCTGAAAGCACACCGTGCCCCGCTTAGAGATCGCTTCGTAGATCGCGGTGTCATGGAAACGAAAAGCAACCGTATCATTCTCTGACTGACTCCTGAACCAACCCACCGCAAACGCGCAAGCCATCACCAGCGTGATCACGCCCAGTTTGCGTTGCAGAGGCTTGAAGTAGCCGTTCATGTCTGGATGTCCTGATTCGGCGTGGATCGCTTCGCCCGCCACTTGCTGAGCAGCAGGTAGGCGGAGGAAAGGGCCAGCGAAAGGACGATTGGCCAACCCGGAATTGTCAGGCAAGAAAACTGAATCGGATACTCTCCACCGGACGCAGTCCTCATTGTCGGCGTCGATAAATACACACTGAACGGTTGAAGTTCGAATGCGGTCGAGACTGAGGTATCCCCAAAATCCAAGAACCGACGCACGCCTCGGCCCGGTGTGGCATGGATACCAACTCCAGGGATCGATCGCACAGGTTCAGCAGCATCCGTCATCCAGAAATAGGGCCGCGTTTTGGTTTGATCAGTCTTTCCGCTGATCGAGAGCAATCCGAGATTCACGCTGCGTGCACTAAGAGAAATCTGAAAGTAATGGTCCGCTCGATATGGAATTGTGAACGTGTCGGCAATCCAATCGCTTCGGAACCAAAGACTCATTGCGATGCACGCCACGAACAGCGTTACGACACCGTTCTTACGATTCCGTGGTATGAAATAGCCGTTCATGCTGGCACTTTGGCTACTATCCGTGGCTTGCTGAGTAGCAGGTAGGCGGAAATCAACGTTAGCGGGATGACGATCAGGACGTTCACATTCCACGATCTGCGACACACGAGCGCCACAATGCGCCCTCCGCGGGAGTTCACCCAAGAGTCGTACAGGAGTGGCTTAGCCACTCGTCGATCCAATTGACGATGGACATCGACTCGCACAGTCTTCCGTCCACGCGTCAGGGCACGGCCGGGAAGTTCGACCGAATTTTGCCAGCCGAGACGCGGAAGTGACGATAAACCGAGAAAATCAAAATTGGCGACATGTAGCGATTTGATTTGACGTAACTCAATACCCCCGGCGGGATTCGAACCCACGACCTACGGTTTAGGAAACCGTCGCTCTATCCAGCTGAGCTACGGGAGCATAATTGCATTCAAGGTGCTTTTTCGCGTTTCGATTTGGGGGCCCATCACGACACGTGGTTCGTGAAATTCCGATCCAAATCCAGCAGCCAAGTCTTGGAAACTTTTCCCAGAACTGCCATCCCCCTAACGGCATAGACGAAAAAAGTTCGGGACAAGATTTGCCATTTCGGCCCGTGGGCCAAACCCACAACTGCCGGGCACAAGTATCTCGATCAAAGGGACGACCTGCAAGCCGGAAGCGTACCCAGAAATCCGTGGTGACTTTCCTCGTGCGCCTGCCCGAGATCTTGTCGAATGATTCCTGCACGCGAAGCCCCTATTCCGAAGGCATTCCACAGCCGAAGCAACCTGATAATGTCCGCGCTATGGCCGCGATTTACCGCGACGTCCCTGAAGAAGACTCTCGGCCTACGTTGCGAAACGAAGCAGAGAGAGACGGTTGCGAAAGAGACGGAGTCCACCATCCTGATCGGCAACGCCTGATCCGATCACTTCGCTTTCGCCCGCGGCTTGCTGAGCAGCAGATAGGCGGACAGCAGCGTCAGTGGGATCACGAATGACCAATAAGGTGCGGCAACAATTTCTCTGGCCGCATCCGCGATTGAGGAGGGAGCCAGATAAACCGACGTTGACGTGCTGCCGTCCGGGTTCGTCACCACAACTGGTGGTGGAACAATTGTTGGTGTTGAAGGCCGCGGCGTCACGATTTCTTCGACGGTCAATAAGGCAAACGACGAGTGATCGCTCTCGAAAACAAGACCGCGAGAAGTTCCAGTGAACTGACGAGAATCGATCCAATCACGACCTCGTAAACTCCTGACCCATCCCGTAGCAAACATGCATGCCAGTCCCAGCGTCACCAGGCCAAGCATGCGCTTCGGACATTTGAAGTGACTCATGGCAACTCGCCCCCTCGACGTGGCGACGAAATCCCTCGCCCAAGTGGCCTGCTGAGCAGCAACCAAGCGGACATCAGGGCCAGAGGGATCACGATCGACCAGTACGGAATGATCCAGATCGCAATCGAATAACCCCTCTCCAGTGGTGGATCGTACGTCAAACCAGAGCTCGACGTGCTCCCGGCGACCATTGCCGAACGTCTCAAGTCTTTAATGGCGAAGTTCAAATTTTCCTTGAGAAGAACAACGCTTTTCAATCGCGCGGCCGCATACGAGGACATGACGCGCGTCGTCCATTTTGCTGATGGCCGCACCTCTGTCATGGTCGGATCAAACTCTGTAGCAAGAATAAGCCGCTCGTTACTCGAGAACCCGAAAACGGTTTTGTGAGTGTTGATTGGCAACTCAATGCAATCACGATTGCATCGACTTCTCGCCCATCCGCCCATCAGAACGCACGCGATCAGTAGCGCCACAATGCCAAGCTTGCGTTTCCAACTCCTGAAGAAATCTCGCATGGTGTGACTCGCGGATGACTCGAAACGCATTCGCTGTAGGTTGCCATCGCGAACAGGAGGACGCAAGGGCGAGTGGATCGTCACGGGCCAGAGGGGGGACAGCCCCATTTTCACGGATAAAAAACAGTTGTGACGGCAGCGTGCTCTGTCAAGGAAATGTGTCATCCCCAGCCTAAGAACGGACTACCATTTTGAGTATTCGGCAACACTGAAGCGAGGGAGCTCAATCAGTGCTTCATCTTTGGGGCGGCGGGATCTATTGGGGAACGTTTAGCAACCTGTGGAAGTAAGAAAGACAGGCACCTTTGCGGTCACGATGTCATGGCGTTTCACTCCTGGCATTTGCGAGTTCTTGGGTCCGTCGCGACTTACCGAGCAGCAGGCAAGCGGACAGAATTGTGAAGAGGATGGTGCTGACAGAATAGTCGATGAAGAGGGCGTCTCGCGGAGCAACGCCGGTTCCCAAACCCAGAACCGTAATCTGTTGCACGGGTTGCGATCCAAACCAGGGCGGCTTCGGCAAAGGTCCACCCCATCGATTGCATGAGAACCCTCCGCGGTCCGACCTTATCAGAAACACGGTTTCACCTACTCGTACAAAACCCCAATCTTCATACGACCGGCACCGAATCCAGCCAGACAAGCATAGGCATGCCAGCAGCAAACTGACGACGCCAAACTTACGTTTCCAAGAATGAAAGAACTTCAACGCCACCGCCTCCTTCTCCGCGCGGATCGCCCCGTCCAATTCATGACTTTAAGACATTGTGTCACGCGTGATGACTTAGATACAATTTCGGTGGAGTTTTGAACATGCCGTTTGCGGAGATTCGTCATGCTGTGGAACACGCGCGTCATCTATCGGCTTGCGCACACACTAGCGCAGATCGCATTTGCAGCAATCCTCTTGTCAGGATTGGTGCTCGCCAAAGATGATCATGGTCGTATTACAAAGTTGTTTCAGCAACTTGAGGGACGTTGGAAAATCACCGAGGTCGAAGTTTCTGGTGAGAAAGTTGAATCCGATGAGGAGTGGAGTTTTACTCACGGAAACTACACGTGGCGTGATTCGAAGCGTGAGATTCGCGGTGAAGGCAGCATCAACGACACCTGGAACCCTCATCAGATCTATTTCAAGCACAAGCACTCATCCCTCACGGGACGGATTGAAACGGACGTACGCAATTGGGATACGGGAATCTACAAGCTCTCAGACGATGGCGACACACTCACGGTCTGCATCGGTCGCTTGCCTCTAAAAGAGTTCACAACGTCCAAAGATGACGGCCGAAGGCTGTTCGTGCTCAAGAGAATTAAAGACAAAGTTCCGGCGAATTGATCGAGTTGGTTGCCGCAATTTTTCGCGATGTTCGTTTTAGTGAGATGCCGTTGCCGTCCCGAGCAACGGCAATCGAGAAGGGCAGTCTTTTCACATTTAAATTTAATGAGCGCAAAGAACGAACCAGCATCTCAAGCCGAAAGGGGGACACAAAAACGCCCCCCCCTCCGTTCGCTCGAATCGATCAGCATCATTGATGTTCGCCGCAGTGTGCAATGACGACCAATGCATGAAATGGACTCACTTGGCCGCCAGCGGCTGTTTCGCATGCTCCGCAAGATCTGGAGTGCCGTTGTGGTTCGCGTCGATGGTTTTCAAATCCACGAAGACGTAGGGCCGCAGATAGGCTTCCTGAGTGCCTTTGGCGTAAGAAACCCAGAACCGCAGCGCGGTGGTGTCGTAAACGATATTGACGACGTTTCCGCCCTTAATGGGGATTTGATTGGCGAGTGCGACCATCTTTTCGCCGTCGAGTTTTCCGTAGGACTTGGTCAGAGTAGGAAAAGCGCCGCGGCCTTCGTCGTTGTACACCAGGCATGAAGCCACATTCGGAGCGAACTCATCACTGGGATCATTGTCGTTCCAGATCGCCACCTGTCGACCGGCAGCTTCTGGTGCGTGCGCACGAATCTTGACGGCCCGGTGTTCTTTCTGGCCGTCGCCAAACACAAAGTGATACCGCTTGGTCATTGGCTGAGCACCAAAGATCTTCAGCGTTTCGCTCAACGAATCGGCGTCGTACAGCATGGTTCGAAAAAAGATAGTGAAATGCGGGGCGTGAATCTGGTATGGGGCTTCTTTGCCTGGGGCATCTCCCATTTCCGCAAGCGCAATTCCACGGGCATTCATCCCGGTATGTGCACCAATCACCCCTGCAAATGTCGGAACGACGTGAGGATTTCCGTGATCAGGCAGGTACATTACGAGCACCGGATAATTGTGAGCCCCGACCTCCATGCTCCAGTCGAGATTTCGAGTCTGGTACAGATGACCATCGACCGTGGCTTTGCCCCAAACGGCAATACTGCTGCACGAGTAAGGCATCAGCAGCGGAACGGAATGGGCCGCCTGTAACAGAGTTAACGGCAAACCTGATCCATCCGCCAGTCCCGCGAGTTCCTGCTCGACCCGATCATCCGCAAACGCAGCCGAACGCGACCAGACTTCCACCAGATCGGCCTCGGAAACCTTCAGTTCATCCGCGATTCCTTTAATGGCGGCCGGAAGAAACGCGTGCATTTCCTGCTGCATGATCTGCCCGAGCTGTCGTCCCATTTCGTAGGGCGTGCCTTGAACAACAACCAGGGGAAGTTTTGCATCACCTTCGCCAACGAGAATCTTGTTTCCCGTCAGCTTGCTCGCCTCGGGCCGGGCAAAAATCGTCCGCGTCGGAACCTTGGAAGCCTCACCTCGGACGACAGCGGCTTTGTCGTCGCCATACGACGAACTGGAAACCGCAAAACTGGCAACCAGGCAGAACGAAATCCCACGAATCAATTTGCGTCCACGCTGACAGTTCAAAAACAGGCCTTTGCAGCTCATGCAGAATCTCCTGAGTTTCGTCTGAACGAGAGAACTAGTGATCCGATTGCGGAAGAACCCGCCGTGATGACACAAGGATGTGTACTTGAAAACCGTTCAACAGCATACGAAAGCCGTGTGAAAAAGTCCTGTAACAATCCAGGATGACTTCATCGCCCTGAGATCATCTGGTAACCGTCCACAGTCCGAAGAGAGGGAGACAGTCACATTTTCCAGGTTAGATTGGAATCCAAGGTGCATCCAATAGGGTTATCCTTCCCTTGACCGCGGAAAAATGAGCCAGTCCCCGGCCTGTGAACGGTTGCGATCATCTGAAATTTGACCGGCAGTTATGATATGAATATCGATCACGTTGTTCGTCGTGTCGGCGATCACAAACCCTTGCCGATCCGTTTGATGCAAACGTAATTCGTTCTGCACGCGCCACACGACCGATACTCGGAAACACTCGATGAATGACACCGCACAACCACAATCCCATTCCAGCTCCAAACCTCAACCCGCATTCATCTATGGGACGGCCTGGAAAGAAGACCGGACGCAGGCACTGGTCGAACTTGCTTTGAAACAAGGCTTTCGAGCGATCGACACGGCAAATCAACGGAAGCATTACCACGAAGCCGCCGTCGGACGAGGAATCCAGTCCGCGATCTCTCAGAACCTTGTCACGCGGGACGAGTTGTTTCTGCAAACCAAATTCACGTTTCAGCGAGGGCAAGATCATCGCTTGCCCTACGATTCCAAAGCGTCCATCCCCGAACAGGTCAGGCAATCCTTTGAGAGCTCGCTCGAACACTTGGGAACAGATCACCTCGACTCCTATGTTCTGCATGGACCGTCACAGCGTGTGGGATTGACCGTCGACGATTGGGACGCGTGGCATACCATGGAAGCCTTGCATGACGAAGGACGCATCCTGGTCCTCGGGATCAGTAATGTCACGCCGGAGCAACTGCGATCGCTGTGTCTCGAAGCACGGGTCCGGCCCCGGTTTGTCCAGAACCGCTGCTATGCGGTACAGGGGTGGGACCAACAAACACGCGCATTCTGTCGCTCGAATGGAATCACCTATCAAGGCTTTTCGCTACTCACCGCCAACGTGGAATGGCTCAACCACCCCACACTGCGGGGTATTGCAGCACGACATCAGCGGACCGCCAACCAGATCGTCTTTCGCTTTGCGCTGCACGTCGACATGCTTCCGCTAACCGGCACGACCGATGCGCTCCATATGAGGGAAGATCTTGACGTCTTCGACTTTCAACTGAGTGCCGACGAAATCCGCCAGGTAGAACTGCTGGCGATCGGCTGAGCGGGCGAGCCCAATCCAATCCGTGTTTTCCTGATGCTCAACGAGCAACTCTCGGATTGACTTCACGAACATATTCGTTAACCTGCGTCGACACGAATATATTCGTTCATCCTGACAAGGAGCGTCTTGATGCCGCGGAGCCCGTCGAGCCAGCCCAACGATGTCGAACTAGCGATCCTGCGAGTCGTATGGAAGCTGAAATCCTGTACCGTGCGGGAAGTGCATGAAGTCCTTCAAACCGAACGAACCTGCGGCCCCACCACCACCCTGAAGATGATGCAGGTGATGTGCGAAAAGGGTCTGCTGAAACGCGATGACTCGCAGCGACCCCAGCAATATTCGCCCGCGGTCCCTGAAGAGCAGACACAACAGAAAATTGTTGGCGATCTCATTCGGAAAGTGTTTGGCGGTTCCGTCCGCAAACTGGTGATGCACGCTGTGCAAACCGAATCGATGAGTACAGACGAACTCGCCGAGATTCGAAAACTGTTCGACAATTTGAAAGGACTCAAATGATGTCGCCCGATACATGGCTCGAATCGTTGTTCGTCGTGAGTCTCGGCTGGGCCATTGTGCACTCGCTATGGCAAGTGCTGGCGATCACCCTGGTGCTCGTCGCGGGATTGCCGGCTTTGCGACGACATGGCCCGCAGGTCACCTCAGTCGTGTGCTGTCTGGCCCTGTGTCTCAGCCTGTCCCTGCTTGTTATGACATTTGTCATGTGTCTTAGCACGGCAAAGCCCAATGAAGCCTCAAGGGGCTTCGTGACGCAGCAGCCTCCGCTCGAAACCACTCCAGTTTTATCAGGTCAACAAATTGGAGTCACTTTCGAAATAGGCGCCGCAGAGCGTCCCATCATCGAACTCGAGTCAGAAGGGCAGCAATCGAAACTGCCCATACCGATCTCGGATAATGTCAACGCGTTCATCGCCGAAGCGACCACCGCTCCGCCTTCAAATAACCTCGGGCCACGCCATGCGTGGTTTCCGCTGATTGTGGCGAGTTGGTTCGTGGGAGTCTTGCTGCTGTCGATATGGAACTGCGCCGCATGGTTCGCGGCGAAGCGCCTGACACGTACGGCAATTCTTCCCGTGACGGCTCACATCGAACAAGCTGTCGCTCGCATGGCATTCGACCTGGGATTGCGTCGGTCTGTTCGAGTCCTCCAGTCGATGATCGTCAAATCACCAGTGGTCATTGGGGCCTGGAAGCCAGTCATTCTGTTACCGGTTTCACTGATCCTCGAGCTTCCGCCGGATCAGGTCGAAGCATTATTGGCACATGAGCTGGCTCATGTGCTGCGACAGGACTACTTGATCAATCTCTTACAGACGACCATCGAAACTCTCTTATTTTATCACCCCGGTGTCTGGTGGATCTCCCGCCAGGTTCGGATCGAGCGGGAACACTGTTGTGACGATCTCGCCCTTCGGCTGACCGAGGACCGCACTGTCTATGCGAAGGCCCTAGCCGCCGTGGCCGGGGTGCGAACGCCGACGATCATGCCTGCCGCGAGCGGTGGACTGCTCGTAGAACGATTGCAACGCATTCTTGGAGTCGCACGCCCTGAACCGGCACATCCCGCGCGCTGGATGGCGGGTCTCACATTGCTCTTGCTGTGCGGCATTGTGACAGGAGTTTGCCTGCAACCAGAAAGAACGGCGGTCGCGGACTCGCAAGTCTCACAATCCGATTCCACGTCAGACGAATCGAAGCCGGACGACGAAGAAGATGCGGTAGCGGGCCTCAATGATCTGGATGCATACCAGGGGGCTCAATCCATGTCGATGCACCTGGATTTCCCCACAGATGCAGGTCCACTTCAAGAATTGATCGAACCACAGGCCACCACAACAGGTGCCATGCGCGTTCGCGTCGTTGGACCTGACGGAAACCCTCTACCGAATTCCAAACTACATGCCTCGATCTGGACGGACGAAAAAGGATTCGGCAACCACGGCTACGAGACTGACAACGAAGGCGTCTGCATCATCAGGCTACCAAAGACGCTCACGATCCTGCGCGTCTGGGTCAGCCAGGAAGGGCATTGTCCGCTGTTCATCGAATGGTGGCCGAAGGAACGTCCCGACGAACAGCAGATTCCTGCAGAATTCACCTTTTCGATGGAAAAAGGAACCACCATCGCAGGGTTCATCAAAAACAGTGATGGTCAACCGGTTGCCAACGCTCGAATTCAAGTTCACTTCGAGCTGGAAGCGAACGAGAATAAGCACCAATACCGGTACAACGGTGCTCTGGCGGACGGCGAGAGTCCGGAGATCGATCAGGTCAATGGGCCGCGGTTCACGGACGATCAGGGACGATGGACCCTCGACAACGTTCCGGCAGAGACCAATGCGAAGATCAATCTCTTCCTGACACACCCCGACTACATTAGCGATCAGCACTGGGGAGGGATTCAAAACAAACAAAAGATCACGTTAGAGGCACTTCGCAATCAGACCGCGACCATTACGCTCGAACGCGGTACTTCCGTGACCGGAAGGGTCCTTGACCCGGCAGGTCAACCTGTGGCAAATGCGGTCGTCATCTGGGGTGAAGACCCTGTGATGCAACCCGGCCGACAAGAAGTCCGTTCAGACGCGGACGGACGATACCGAATTCCTGCATTCCCTCCAGGACGAATTCGCGTGACGGTCGTCGCCAAAGATTGGATGCCCGATAGCCGAATCATCGCGGTCAGGCCGGGAATGCCGGACTATGACATTTCACTGAAACAGGGCAAGCCGCTGAAAGTTCAAGCCGTCGATTCGACAGGCAAACCGTTGAGCGACGTCGACGTCGAGATCGAACGATGGCGCCAATCAAAGGCCCTTTACAATTCAAACCGATCCGAAGCTCTAGATTTGCAGATTCCAAATAAAACCGACGGGCAGGGCGTGTTCGTATGGGATTGGGCACCGGATGATGGCGTCTCGTACGTCTTCTATAAAGAAGGATATTCACCGACATCCCAAACCCTTGTCGCTGGCGACGCAAGCCCTAAAACCATCGTGCTTCGCAACTCGGCCCCTCGTGCCACAACGATCTCGGGAATCGTTCGTGACGCGACGACCGGTACACGAATTGACAGGTTTCTCATGATTCCGGTGGACCACTTCGACGAACATAGCTCGTTGCTCGAACGCACAAATGCGCGCGCCTTCACTGCAGGCCAGTTCGCATACAGTCTGTTCCGTAACGACATCAAAGTGGATCTACAAATCGAGGCGCCCGGTTACCGCGTCTTCAGAACATCAGGCCGCTATCGACTCGGCGACAAGAGCGACGTGCTCGACGTGCAACTCGAACCGATTGGGAAATACACAGGCCGCGTCATAAGTCCCGAAGGGAATCCAGTCAAAGCCGCCAACGCCTTCATCGGCACAGCGAGTCAGGAAATCAAAATCCACAATCTTGATCAAAGAATTCGTGCTGAAGAGCAGAACTATGTGGTCAGATCGGACTCCGCAGGTGGATTTGAGATTGTCCCGCAACGAGACGATTACTCAATTGTCGTTATCGCAAATGAGGGATACGCCGAAGTGACCCGAAAGGCCGCTGAGGTGCCGGGAGAGATTCACCTCAAACGATGGGCGAAACTTACTGGACGGCTTGTCCAATCTGGCAAGCCAGTTCCTGATTTCACGATCGATTTTTCCACGATCGATGTCTACGCGAAGGGGATACCGCACATTGCCAATCAGCAAACTACGGTCACCGACGCCGACGGCCGATTCGTCTTCGAACGGATTCCCCCGACCGCAAGCTCTGTTAGTCCTCGCACGCACTTCAATCAGAATTCGATCCTGACATCGAGCCGATCCTTTCCCATGAATCCTGCTCCAGGCGAGACGGTCTACGCCGCGTTTGGAGAGGAAGGGGCCGAGATCACCGGGCAGCTTGTCGTCGAGCAGCAACCAAAGACGTTTCCTTACCAGATCTCGCGCAGTTATCTGATTGCAAAGCGGCCCGGCGTGGTTCCTCCTCCATCGCTCACGGGTAAGGGATTTGAGCAACGACTTGGCTGGTCCGAATATCTCTTCGGCACAGTCGAAGGGACTCAATATCTCAGATTGCTCGACCATTGGCTTGTTAAGCCCACCGCGAGCGGAAAAATTCGCATTTCTGGCGTTGCCCCTGGCGAGTACGACCTGTTGATCGCTCTGCACGGTTCGTCCGATCGCGGATTCAATCATCCGATCGCAAAACGTGTGATTCCTGTTTCGATCAAGTCCGGTCAAAGGCAAGTCGACTTAGGTCAGTTCGTCATCCCGGCGCACCCCATCGCGAAAGTCGGTGACACGGCCCCCGATCTGCAATTTACCGATGCAAACGGCAAGCAGCGCAGCCTCGCCTCGGAACAGGAGAAGTATCGGCTGATCAGTTTCTGGGCGAGCTGGTCCGATTACGGCTTGAATCAGATAAATGACTTGGAACAACTACGCCAACAGTTCGAGCAATCACACCAGTTGGTCGTCATCGGCGCGAACCTGGATGAGAATCCCGAGAAGGCCCGGTCGCTACTCAAGTCCAAAGACATCTCGTGGCCGCAAGCGTTTCTGGGCGACTGGTCGAAATCGAACGTTCCGCGTCAATTCGGAGTCGATTTCCTGCCCACGTATGTACTGATCGATCCCAAGGGCAAAATCGCCGCACACACGTTTTCGCTTGAGGAGATTACCAAGACGCTGAATGCACAGAAATCGAATCGAGATTGATCATCACGGCCGGACGGGTTGCGTCCATGCTCGTTCGGATTCGCCGACCTCGGACGGATTCGGATGGGCACGCGACGATGTGATGCGCGCCCGCACATAAAGCTCTTCGCCGGTGAAGGTGTATGTCGCGGATGTTCCGGACTCGGATTTCAAGACTTTGCCGATTTGATCGGAATACTTGCGCGTGACCGGAAGTTCGTTCCCTTCCTGATCGAGGATCGGTTCGCTCGTCGGGTCGAACCCCTTCATCGTGCCAATGAATTCAATGTTGTATGTTGCGTCGGCATCCGGACGAACCATCACTTCAAGGCTTCGCGCATTGACACTGATCTTGTCGAGTGTGACACCTGATGAAGCATAAAATCGCCCTGCTTCCAGCGAATGAATTAGTGCGGCAGGATCGAGTTGATCGGCGAGCACCATGACCCAGCCGCGACCGGGTTCGCTCTTTCGCGAGGGAATCTCGTGATAGTTATGGCCATCGTCGGTGGCAAGACCGTAGAGCAGGGGAAGGTCGAGTTCGGTCAGCCGCCGCGCATTGATGATGTCCCAGATCCGTTCAGTCGACGCGTGTATCGGATCACCCGAATTATTCACGCCGGGATGCCCGTTGTAGACTTCGAAGAAGTTTTCTCCACGAATCGGAGCGAGATCTTCTGCGGTGATGCCCCAGCCAAAATTGGGATGATTGAGGTGAATCATCATCGGCCGTTGTGTTCGTTCGCGCTGAGCGATCAAGGCATCCACATTGTTTTGAATCGCCTCGGCAACGCTCGATCCGTGCATCGGCGGAATCGCGGATGACAGGTTGGTCGCGCAGAGGTGAATCGGACGCTTTGCGAAGGCATCGCTGATCTCTTCACCCTGAATCAGCAGGAACTGATCTTTGACATTGAACTTCGCAAATACCTCGTCAAACCGCCTGAGCCGAATTTCCGGTGTGCCATCCGTGGTGCGTTCGTCGATCCAGTCGGGCAGGCGTGCTTTCAGCTTGTCATACGCCTTCTGCCCACCCTTGGTTTTTTCGATCGGTTTCCACAGATCACGATCGGCAAGCGTATTGTGGTCAGTGAAGCCCAGAAAATCGTAGCCGTGATCGCGATACCAGAGCGTGATCATCTCCAGGTAGTCGTCTCCGTCGCTCCAGTGCGAATGGGTATGCAGATTCCCGCGAAACCATTTCAGCGGGCCCGCAGCCTGAAGCGTATCGGCCGTGGCCTGCTCCATGCGTGTTGGACGTGATAGACCGATCGCCATCGCGAAAATCGTGACGACGACCAGCCCCAAGCAGTACGGGCGAAACCGACGATTGACGATCATCAAACATCCTCAGAAACAGGAACTGGTACCTAGGGCGCGATCGCTTTTAGGCTCAAACTTGTCTCAGGTCGAACAAAATTGATGCGGCTCGCAGATCGACGAGCACGCCACCATGTCGAGTGTTGGACGAGCATCATCAATCTGCGAAACTTCCTTAAGTCGATTCTGACGATTTTTGAGGATTCAGCAAAGGAACACACCATGCAGCCGCTTATCGAATACGAACACAGCCAGGGACTGGTCCGCGAGGTTTTCGATGACATCCGCGCGACACGTCAAACGAACGAGATCAACAACTTCTGGAAAGCGATTGCCAATCATCCACCGACGCTACAACGAACCTGGGCAACGCTGAAAGACGTGATGGGCTCGCCGGGAGAACTCGATCCGCTCGTACGAGAGCTTATTTACATCGCCGTCAGCGTCACGAACGGGTGCGACTATTGCATCGCCTCACATCAAGCGGCCGCGATCTCCAAAGGAATGACGCAGGGGATGTTCGGCGAATTGCTGAGCGTCGTTGCCGCCGCAAACATGACGAATCGACTGGCCAACGGCTATCAGGTTCCTGTTGACGACAAATTCAAGCAACCAACCGTGATCGCCAAGTAGTAGCCGCGAGAGGGTCGATCTGACGGGAATCGATCGAAAATTGTAATCTCTAAATTTTCTGAAGAACCGGAACGCGATTCGTATCACCAGCGCGTGGGTAAGGATGTTCGAACGAACAAGCTCGTCGCATTGTGAGGTCCGGAGAGCGTTTATGATGGTGGGGAACTTGTTGATTGGCTGTGCCGGGTGGTCAATTCCGTTCAGTCAGCGCGATCAGCTACCAGGCGAGGACAGTCATCTGGAGCGATATGCACGTCACTTCAATGCCGTCGAGATTGTCAGCTCGTTTCATCGGCCTCACCGAAAATCGACGTATGCTCGGTGGGCCGCCAGCGTGGAGGATTCCTTCCGATTTTCCGTCAAGATTCCGCAAGAGATTTCTCACGAAGCTCGCTTGCGAGGAACGGGACATCTGCTTGAGGAATTTTTGTCCGAATGCACCCGTCTGGGCGATCGGCTCGGCTGCCTGCTGTTGGAACTCCCTCCCACACTTCACTACGACCCCGCCATCGTCGGTTCATTCTTCGAACAGTTGCGGCGGATGGTAGATGTTCCCGTCGCATGCGAACCCAGGCATGTCTCGTGGTTCAATGACGATGTTGATCAACAGCTCGCCAGTTTCCGAGTCTCTCTCGTGGCTTCCAATCCTGATGCGTTGCATTCAGGGCGAGGAAAATCCCATGGGGGTTGGACTGAAATCGCTTACATCCGATTGCCCGGAACACCTCGAGTGTACTCATTACAGCATGACCCGTTTCACTTGACGCAACTGGCGGATCAATTGAGACACCTGTCACAATCGCGGAAAACGACGTGGTGCATTTTCGATAACACGACACTTGGCACCGCCATCGAAAACGCGATGGAACTCACACAACTTTGTCGCCCCACACCTCTATAACAGCGGCCGGAGGTCATGAACCGACCGCCCCTGCAATAGCACAGTTGGTTTTGATTCTCTGTGTCTCCGTGCCTCTGTGTCTCCCTTTCGTCCAATGTGATCCCTAAACAGGTTCAGCGTACCTGTGGGGCCAGTGGGGGGTGAAAGAGACACAGAGGCACGGAGACACAGAGAAGGCGGCGCGGGGGGGGGTTAGATCACATAGTCCGTGCGGGTGCCTCGGAGGTCCATTTCGTATTCGATCTCTTCGATGGGCGGACGCGTGTAGTGCCAGAGTGCACCATGAATGCTGGCGGCGCCGATTCGGCCAAGGACGATCTCAGGAAGCAGTGGCGTCAGTGAATGGGCGGTGTAGACGTCGACGGTATTCACCATGGACCAACTGACACCCAACCCCTTCAGACGGGCTTCCATCAAGTCCATGACGTAACGGGCTTTGGTTATCAATCCGCTGGGCGAGGTGTCACCGAGAGCAATGATCCCATCGCGTTCGAGAACGCCCTCGGGCAATTCTCCCGCGCCCGCCACCACAAAGGTCGCTGGCTGGCTCGCGGGGCAGGGCTGTGAGAACGAAAATCCATACAGTACGGGTTCCGTCGGGGGAACCAGCACCGGTGCGACATTTGTGCGTGCGATCGGATTGACACCGTTCACAAAAACGCCCCAATCCTGCAGGATCTTTCCGTACTCGCCATTGAATGCCGCAAAACCAGGAAACGTGAACGGCTTGGGCGAGCGGAGTTCGATTCCACACAGCGCTGCCTTCGGTCGGTTGCGAGCGGCCAGGAATTGAGAGATCTGCTCAAATCCCTGACGATAAGGAACCGGCTGTTGAAATGTCACGTGCGCGACTTCATGACCGGGACTCGAAACGACTCCACAAGAGTACGGGGCGATGCCTGGCAGGAATCGGTAGTTGCCAGTCGGATGATCGGTGAGGGCCATGCGTGTCTCTGGAGTGAAAAGGATTGTGCTTCGGACGGATGAAAATCAGATCGCGGGTTGATCTCACAAGAGCAGGATTAAATCAATTCGGGAATGGGCTGCTGTGCGTCGACCACGTACTGCGGTCGACCGTTGAGATCAGGTATCGTGGTCGTCGTGTGATCAATCCCCAAATTGTGATAGAGCGTGGCAAAGACGCTGGGAACGTCGACCGGTCGCGCAATTGCGACTTCGGCATTGCGGTTGGTCGCACCAATCACCTGACCCGTTCGCATTCCACCGCCCGCGAGAAGGGCAAACATGACGTTGGGCCAGTGATCGCGACCAGCGGTGGCATTGATTTTCGGAGTTCGACCGAATTCTCCCCAGACGACGACAGAGACATCTCGATCCAGACCGCGTTCGTGCAGGTCCGACACGAGCGCCGCCAGCCCCTGATCCAAGAGCGGGATCACTCGTCGTCCGTTGACGAAGTTGTTTCCGTGCCAGTCGAAGTCGGCGAACGCGACCGTCACGCAGCGAGCCCCCGCTTCGACCAGCCTTCGAGCGGTCAGGAATTTGGACATGTGCGCCTGATAACCCAGGTTCGAATAGGGCAGGCAGTTGGGATCGTCCTGACCGTAACGTTCGCGGACTTTGGGGTCTTCTCGTGTCAGGTCCAGGGCCTCGACCAATCGATTCGACGTCAGAATTCCCAGCGCGCGCTGTGTCAGTTCGTCATCCTTTGCCGCAACAGCACGATGATCAACGCGACGGCGAAATTCATCAAAACTGGACATCAGCCGGTGACGATCATCCAATCGCGTCAAGTTCGCACCGCTAAGGACCATATCTTCAAGCCCGTCGCCGGACGGCTTGAAAGGCGCATGCCCCGATCCGAGAAAACCAGGACCGGGCAGGTTGTACGGTAGATGCTGCATGGGCATCGACAGATCGATCGCCGCCGGAACCGAAGGGTCAACGGGTCCGAGAAGTCGCGACAGCACGCAACCGAGCTCGGGAAAACCACCCTGAGGCTGTGAACGGAAAGTTCGACCGGTCACGCACTGGAAGGAGGAATGACGTTCTTCCGCACCCACGATCGAGCGGATCAAGGCGAACTTGTCCATCATTGTGGCGACCCGAGGCATTAGCTCCGAGATTTCGATGCCGGGGACGTTGGTGGCAATCGGCTTGAATTCACCGCGGATCTCGGCCGGGGCGTCTGGCTTCAGATCGACCATATCCTGATGCGGCGGCCCACCGGTCAGGTAAACCATGATCACCGACTTGTGTGACTGGCGAATGCCGACAGCCTGTTCAGCCCGCAGCAGGCGAGGCAGCGTCAGCCCCCCCAGTGCGAGTGATCCAATCGAGAGGAAGTCTCGCCGCGGCAGTTGATCACACAACTGAAATCGATGCCCCTGAATCGTCAACATCTCAATCTCTCTCCCGCTTCCTCGTGCGAGTGCACACTTCGGCCACCCGGCTCAAACAGGAATACTTCCTTGATCCGAAATCATGGCTCAGATCCATTCCCGTCGCTACCCATCAACATACGAAGATGTCATGATTTTTCGGAATTCGCTTGCGCAGTTGCTGTTGTCACGATGGAACGGATGTGGCCGCGCATCGGAGCGATGACAAAACCATAACGCGGCCAGGTTTCAAAAGTATTGCGTTCGCAAGCCCATTTGCCGTGCTCAACAGAAAGAAACAAGGCCTTCATGCACGACTTTCAACAACTGAATCGACGGCAATGGCTTGGCACAGCAGCAGGCGCATTATCACTCGCGACACTCGGTCGAACAGGCAAATTGGCGGCAGCGGCGGCGGTACGTCCGCGCGTGGCGGCCGTCTTGACGGAGTTTACCTATCGCAGCCATGCGCACGTCATTCTCGAGAATTTTCTGGAACCCTATCTATTCAATGGGCAAGTCACGGAATCGGGGATGGACGTGCCATGCATGTACGTCGACCAATTCCCAGAAGGTCGCGACCTGGCACGCGACATCGCTCTGAGGTACGGAATCAAAATCTACCCCACGATTGCCGAAGCGCTAACATGTGGCGGTGACAAACTGGCCGTGGATGCCGTTCTCTCAATCGGCGAGCATGGAAAATATCCCATCAACGAACGCGGTCAGCAGATGTATCCGCGAAAGGAATTCTTTGACCAGATCGCCGCAGTGTTCCGTCAGAGCGGCCGCTCGGTTCCGGTCTTCAACGATAAACATCTTTCGTATCGGTGGGATTGGTCGGTCGAAATGATGCAGACCGCGCAGGAACTCAAGATTCCATTCATGGCCGGAAGTTCCGTTCCGCTGGCCCAGCGTCGCCCTCCATTTGAAATGCCATCCCAGGCAGTCATCGAAGAGGCCGTCAGCGTTCATAGCGGTGGGATGGAGTCTTATGACTTCCACGCGATGGAGGTCCTGCAATCGCTGGTCGAATCGAGAAAGGGAGGCGAGACGGGAGTTAAAGAGATCCAGGTCCTGGAAGGCGACGCCGTCTGGAAGGCGGCAGACGAGGGTCGTTGGAATGAATCGCTCGCCGCAGCAGCGATGAAAGCGGCCGAAGGAAAAGAAGTCGGGCCGCTGCGAACATTCGTCGAACCCGCAACCGGACAGCAGCATCCGGTCCACGTGATCCTGATCACCTATCGCGATGGCCTGAAAGCCACCGTCGTGCGAATCGGTGCCAGCGCCACACGATGGTGTTTTGCCTGCAAAGTCGCGGGGAATCCGGAACCGCTGGCAACCAGCTTTTATGTCGGCCCGTGGCAGAATCGCAATCTCTTCAAAGCCCTGTCGCACGCCATTCAAGTCTTCTTCCGAGAAGGGAAGGCCCCATACCCCGTTGAACGAACGCATCTCGTGACGGGGATGCTGGCCGCGGCCATGGATTCGCACTTCGAGCAGAACAAACTGCGGGCAACCCCGCAACTGGACGTGATATACCAGCCGACCGACTACAGGGCGATGCGTGAAATGGGTGCCTCATGGAAAATCGTCACGGAAGAAACCCCCGAAGCGCCAGGCATCGATTCCCGACGATCTCTCGCAAAGTAACGCTGAAAACTCTGCCTTCTCTGTGTCTCCGTGCCTTTGTGTCTCTTTCACCCCCACTGGCCCCACAAGTACGCGGAACGCACTTAGGGACCACATTGGAGGACGGGAGACACAGAGGCACGGAGACACAGAGAAGAAAAGGGGTGGGCTGCAAGCTTACTGTGCTTTTCTCGACGGGAAATTGACGATGACTTTGATGGCGCCATCTTTACGGTCGCGGAACAGTTCGAAGGCTTCCTGCAGTTTGGCGAGCGGATATGTGTGTGTGATGATCGGTGCGACGTCGATGCGTCCTTCTTCGATCCATCGCATCGCCAGCGGGAAATCGCGGTGGAAGTCGGGGTTTACCGATGTGTAAACGGTGACATTCTTGAAGAAGAGATCGCGCCAGCGCAATCCATTCAGAAACTGGGGTGGAACACCAAAACACAACAGTTGGCTGTCGCGTTTGCACAAATCGATGCACAGATTGAGTTGCTGGTCTTTGTGTCCCACACACTCGACAACCACATCGGGCAGGTCTCCGCCCAGAATCTCTTTCACCGCATCGACCGCATCCACCTTGGAGTTGCAGACGGTATCGGTCGCACCCATCTTCCGACTGACCTGAAGCCGGCTTTCGATGAGATCAATGCCGATCACGCGACGCGCCCCCATATTGCTGAGAGCCGCGTTCATCAACTGTCCCATCGGACCCTGTCCGACAATCGCCACATCCCGATCGAGCATGTTCGGCAGTTTTTTGAGGGCGTAGATGGCCGTTCCCAACGGCTGGGCCATCAGTGCTTGTTCTTCGGGAACATTTGTCGCAATGCGAATCGCCCGGTTTTCATCCAAAACGAAGCGCTCGGACAATCCCTGCTGCATCAGCGGTACGGCCAGAACGCGTTCACCAACGCGCCATCGCTTGCCGTTTGTGGCAGTGATCGTGCCGATCATTTCATGCAGCGAATGTCCTTGTTCGATCGGCCATTCGTCCCACCCGTTGAAGTAAGGCAAATCCGACCCACACAAGCAGGTCGTTTCCGGTTGGAAGATGATTTGCCCGGACATTCCCGCTGGCGGAGTCGGATCGAGGACCGGTTCAGGAACATCGATCAGGCGAATCTTTCCGGGCGCATACATATCAGCGGTGAGCATCGGCGGAGAACCCCCACGTGTCAGAGAACGATGAGCAGACGTGATCGAACCTTGGCATTGCTAGGATAGTGCAGGGGGGCGATAGGCATCAACAGTGATTGATCTACACTGGTTCAGCAAGCGGTTGTCGCGGTCAGATGGATTTCCCGTCGTTACCTCTTGTTAACGACGCAACGCTTCCTCTCTCGCGTCATTTCGGATGCGTCGGAAGCGTTGCCAGCAGGGCTTGGCGAAGACGAACAGCGTGCAGAACGATCTCAGGTCACCGTTTCGCTCGACAGAAAACGAGGGAACGAGTTTGGCACACCATGAACAGAGCCCGGCTTGAGAACAAGCCGGGCTCTGTGATTCGAACATTTCAGCAGATCGAGCGATTACTTCATCGCAGCTCGTTCGGCTTTGTCTTTCTTACGTTTTTCCACCACTTCATCCTGCAGACCACGCGGCAGCATGGAGTAGCGAGAGAATTCCATGGTGAACGTTCCCTTACCCTGCGTCATCGAACGAAGTTCGTTGGCGTAGTCGAACATGCTGGCCAGTGGCACTTCGGCCTCGATCGTGGCGACGCCCATGTTCGTTTCGGTGGCACCGACGACACCTCGTTTACTGGAGATGTGACCGGTGACGTTCCCCTGGAATTCGTCGGGAACTTCCACTTCCAACTTCATGATCGGTTCCAGCAAACCGATTGCCGCCTTCTTCAGCGTTTCCCGCATACAGTCGAATGCACAGATGCCGAACGCCATTTCAGACGAGTCGACGTCGTGGTAGCTACCGTCTTGCAGGATCATCTGAACATTCACGACTTCACATTCACACAACGGGCCTTTCACCAACGCTCGTTGGAAACCTTCGTCGATCGGCTTGATGTATTCCTTGGGAATACGACCGCCGGTGACATCGTTGACGAATTCGTAAGCGATCGCGCTGTCTTCTGGCAGTGGCACCAGCTTGCCGACAACGTGACCGTACTGCCCCGAACCACCGGTTTGCTTCTTGTGCTTGTAGTTGAATTCAACTTCTTTCGTCGGTGTTTCACGGTACGCCACACGGGGCTGACCGATGATACATTCGACGCCGTATTCACGCTTAATGCGTTCCACATAGATGTCGAGATGCAACTGCCCCATCCCGGCGATCAGCGTCTGACCAGTTTCTTCATCGGTCAAAACACGGAACGTAGGATCTTCGCGGCGGAATCGCTCCAGGGCTTTCCCCAGCTTGTCGGCACCGTCGCGTTTCGCGGGCTCAATGCTCAGACGAATCACAGCATCGGGAACGAAGATGCTTTCGAGTGAATAGTTCACACCATCACCGCAGAACGTATCCCCCGACGCGCAATCGACACCAACCAGAGCGACGATATCACCGGCTTCGGCGACATCGACGTCCTGACGATCGTTCGCGTGCATCCGCACCAACCGACCGAAACGGACTTTCTTGCCCGTACGGGTATTGATGTAGCTGTCGCCCTTAACAATCTTGCCCTGGTAGAGTCGGGTATAGGTCAACTGTCCGTATTCTTCCACGACCGTCTTGAATGCCATGCAGACAAGTGGTTTCTTGGGATCGGATTCAAGGGTGACGCGGTTCCAGTTTGGTTCCTTGCTTTCCTCTTCCGATTTCGGCTTTTTGCTCTGGTCGATCGCGGTCATCTTGCGATCGAGCGGGCAGGGCAGGTAGTAAGTAACCGCGTCGAGGATCTCTTGCACACCCTTGTTCTTGTAGGCCGAGCCCATCATGACCGGGGTGATTTGTTGCGCAAGGGTTGCCGTACGAATGATCTTGCGAACTTCGTCAACGGGCGGCTCTTTCTCTTCGAGCAGCATTTCCATCAGCGGATCGCTGAACAGCGAAAGCTGTTCGAGCATGTGCGCACGGGCGGCAACCGCCTTTTCCTTGTACTCTTCGGGAATCTCTTCGTGACGGATGTTTTCGCCATCGTCACCATCGAAGAAGATCGCCTTCATCGTGATGAGGTCGATCACGCCCTGGAATGCCGATTCGCGCCCCATCGGAATCTGAAGCGGAACCGGGGTGACGTGCAGTTTCTCTTCGATCTGCTTGATGACCTTATCGGGATTCGCACCGGTACGGTCCATCTTGTTGATGAACGCAATACGTGGAACTTTGTACCGCTTCATCTGGCGGTCGACGGTCAGCGACTGGCTTTGCACACCACCGACGGAGCAGAGGACCAGGATGGCGCCGTCGAGCACGCGCAGCGAGCGTTCGACTTCTACAGTGAAGTCGACGTGGCCCGGCGTATCGATCACGTTAACGATGTGGTCCGCCCATTTCACCTGCGTTGCCGCGGCGGTGATGGTAATTCCCTTCTCGCGTTCGAGTTCCATGAAGTCCATCGTCGCGCCGACGTTGTCCTTCCCTTTGACCTCGTGGATCGCATGAATGCGTCCCGAGTAAAACAGAATTCGCTCGGTAAGAGTCGTTTTTCCCGAGTCAATGTGAGCCGAGATACCGATGTTGCGGACTTTTTCGAGGTTCATGGTGATGCTGTTGAAACGCGGTCGGGGAACAGTGCGATCTCGGAGACGGTCTGCCGAGACCTAATCGGGGAACAACAGTTCCGTGACATCCAAAGCCGCTAGAAGGCTTCGACTCACACGGACCCACTGTCAAGAGTTGTGCGAAAGAGAGTTGAAGAATGCCTCGTGAAACGCCCAGAGCGAGAGTGCTAATAGATGGTCCACCACAGAGAGGCCACTGCGATGAACCTTAGCAAACTGACCGAATCGTGCATTCCCGGAGCATGAGCGAGTCCTTAAAATTCCGTCGTGAAATCGCGATTGATCGTAACAGTACGACGAACTTCCCTAGTCAACTCGAAGATGCCACGTCGGGTGCCTTCACGCAAAATCGTGAGGGCGAGCGTACCTGCTGCATTCATGCACTGATCGGCATTCATCCTTAAATGTTCACTTATCCTAGCAATTGACCCAGATTTCGGGAAGAGCGATTTCAAATGATGAACGTTTTTTCTCGTTCGTTGAGAGTGCCGCCACGCGAGTTACGTGAAACGTGTGTCACATGGCGAGGCACAACATTGCCCTTCGGGGCTGTACATCTATCCTCACGCCCGTACGACGCGATGTCGCGGCAAAAGTGAGGCAATAAAAAACGCCTTCCGGTCGGGGCGGAAGGCGTCAAGACTGCCAACAGTCGGGGCGAACTACGGTTTAGTAACGACCGCCACCACCACCGCCGTAGCCACCACCACCACCACTTCGTCCACCGCCGCCGCCGCCGCCGCTACGGCCGCCGCCACCACCTCCTCCGCCGCCGTATCCACCGCGACCGCCACCGCTTTCGCGAGGACGAGCTTCATTCACCGTCAACGTTCGGCCCTGGAACTCCGCTCCGTTCAGTGCGCCGATTGCTGCTTCGCCACCGTCAGACATTTCCACGAAGCCGAAACCGCGTGAACGGCCCGTTTCGCGATCCGACACCACCTGCGCCGAGCTTACATTGCCGTGTTGGCTGAACAGCTCGCGCAGGTCATCAGCCGTGCAATTGTAAGACAAATTACCCACATACAGATTCTTGCTCATCGTCGTCCTTTGCGAGCCCTAATGGCTCTCTGAAACAGGTCATAGGCTGTTACATACTGCAACAGGGAAGACTCCCGCCAAATCAGCGACTTCAAAACCGCGGCATCGAGAGCGCCAAGAAACCATCCCGACGGCTTCTTGTTTCTCGAGAGCAAACGGACCTGACGGTTGCCGAGGAGCGTCACCGGGTTTGACTGACTTGGACGCGGCAAGAGAGGACTCAGGACAGCGGGCAAGCAAGAATACGGTGTGCGAAGTGGCGATCATCTTCCTACCCCGGCAAGCCCCTGCCCGCCGGAGTGAGAAGTGTTATTGCACGTTAGATCAAAAAAGAAAACGCTGATTCTTCGGTTTTTGCCAGAAAAACGGGAGCATTCTCCAAGTTTTTCTCTGCCGTGATTCGACGTAACCTCGCGGCAAATCCGCCGCGGAACGTGGCCAAGATCAAGACCTTTCAGGATTGCAATATCAAATTCACTCCGCCACTGACAACAACGCTCACAACCACTCAAACACACTCTTCGCACTAACCTGAAGTCAGATATCAATTAACGCTTGCGCTTCCTGAATTGCCCCAGACACCGATTCAGTTGCATTTAAGGTCCAGGTGGTGAACAGACCGGCGAGCAAACCCGCCCGCCAGCGCAATCTCGAACGGTTTGGCGCGGAATTCAACGCATCGAAAACCAGGAGACTTTCTCCGTAAAAATTCTGACAGATTGTCATTCGCGGAAATCCCGACCAGAAATCCGTGACATTAGATACCTGGCTTGGCTGACGTTTCAAACCGCGTCCCGAACCATTCATACCTCGCGGACAACCTCGCAAACGTGGTCCAAAGTCAGTCGACGACGCGTTCTGACACACAGGTACTGGCGATTGCAGAGTGACACTTGAAGTTCGACGAGTTGGACGGTAAGTTCCGGCCTCGTCAACGAGCGGTCGCTTGAGCGCTGATTGTTCGCGCAGAGTTGTCGCCGCCGAGTCGGCTCGATTTCGAGCGGGCTAATTCCAAGTCAGTGGCCGCAGTTGCGGCCGGTTTTGAGGGACTTCACATGTCGACCCAATACGTATATTTTTTCGGTGACGGCCAGGCCGACGGTGATGCGACCATGAAAAGCCTGCTGGGTGGCAAAGGCGCGAACTTGGCGGAAATGGTCAAGATTGGACTGCCAGTCCCTGCTGGATTCACGCTGACGACCGAAGTCTGCACCTATTACTATGCAAACAATCGCACATTCCCTCCAGAACTGAAGCAGCAAGTCATCGACGCCCTGAAGAAGGTCGAGAAGTCGATGAAGGCCGAATTCGGTTCGGCAACCAACCCGCTGCTCTTCTCGTGCCGCTCCGGCGCGCGTGAATCGATGCCCGGGATGATGGACACCGTTCTGAATATCGGTTTGAACGACACGACTGTCGAAGCTCTCGCGAAGCAGACCGGCAACGAGCGCTCGGCGTGGGACAGCTACCGCCGCTTCGTGCAAATGTACGGCGACGTGGTGCTCGAACTGAAGCCAAAAGACAAGACCGAAGGCGATCCATTCGAAGTCGCCCTGGAACACAAGCGAGAAAAGGCCGGAGTCAAAGAAGACTCGCAGCTGTCCGTCGCACAGCTGAAAGAACTGGTCGTTGAATTCAAGCAACTGATCAAGACCCGTGCTGGAAAAGACTTCCCGACCGATCCGATGGAACAGGTCTGGGGCGCCATTGGTGCCGTGTTCGGTAGCTGGATGAACGACCGAGCCATGGTTTATCGCCGTACGTATGGCATTCCTCACGAGTGGGGTACAGCCGCCAACGTCCAGGCAATGGTCTTTGGAAACCTGGGCGATGACTGTGCGACCGGCGTGGGCCTGACCCGCGACTGTGCACTGGGAACCCCGGGCTTCTGCGGCGACTACCTGATCAACGCTCAGGGCGAAGACGTGGTGGCCGGTATCCGCACACCAAAGCGAATCGAAGAAACGCTGTCGAAAGACATGCCTGAGTCGTACAACCAATTGAACGACATCGGCAAGAAGCTCGAAAAGCACTACAAAGAAGTGCAAGACATCGAGTTCACGATTCAACGCGGCAAGGTCTACATGCTGCAGACCCGCAACGCCAAGCGAACCGGTTTCGCGGCCGTTCGTATCGCCGTCGACCTGGTCAACGAAGGTTTGATCACCGACAAGGAAGCGCTGCAGAAACGCCGTATCCCCGCAGACGATCTCGCCCAATTGCTGCAGCCAATCTTCGATCCGGCCTCCAAGAGTGCCGCGACGAAAGAAGGCCGCTTCCTGGCGAAGGGGATCAACGCCGGTCCGGGCGCCGCCTCTGGCGTGATTTGCCTGTTCGCCGATGAAGCCGAAAAGTTCCATGAAAAGAACCCGAACATCGATATCGTTCTGGTTCGTAAAGAAACCAGCCCTGAAGATCTTCGCGGTATGAAAGCCGCCAAGGGAATCCTGACGGCCACCGGTGGGGCCAGCTCGCACGCTGCTCTCGTCAGCCGTCAAATGGGCAAGGCGTGCATCGTGGGTTGCTCGGCGATCGACGTCGACTACACCACCAACACCGTCAAGGTCGCAGGCAAGACATTGAAAGCCGGCGACTTCATCTCGATGGATGGTTTCACCGGTGAAGTTTTCGAAGGCAAGGTGCAAACCAAGGCCAGCGAAGTCATCCAGGTTCTGGTTGAAAAATCGCTGAAGCCTGAAGCTTCGGAGACCTATCGCCGCTACGAACAATTGATGAGCTGGGTGGACAAGTACCGCAAGCTGCGTGTGCGAACGAATGCCGATACACCAAGTCAGGCCGATGAAGCCGTGGCGTTCGGTGCGGAAGGGATCGGCCTGTGCCGTACCGAGCACATGTTCTTCGATCATCTCGACGAAATCCGTCACATGATCGTGTGCGAAACGACGGAAACTCGTGAGAAAGCCCTCGCGAAGCTGTTGCCGTTCCAGCGAGCGGACTTCGCGGGCCTGTTCCGAAGCATGAATGGTCGCCCGGTGACGATTCGTCTGCTCGATCCGCCATTGCACGAGTTCCTCTCGGACCGTCACCTGGAAGAGCAACCCGATCTGGCTCAGAAGCTGGCAAGCTGGACGAATTCCACCATCGAAGCGGTCACGCGACGTGTGGAAGAACTTCACGAAGCCAACCCGATGCTCGGCCACCGCGGTTGCCGTTTGGGAATCGTTTATCCCGAAATCACGGCCATGCAGGCCCGCGCGATTTTCGAAGCGGCCGTCCTGGTGAAGAAGGAAGGAATCAGCGTCGTTCCGGAAGTGATGGTGCCTCTCGCCGGTTATCTGACCGAGTTCAAGCACCAGGAAAAGATCATCCGCGCGACGGCGGAAGCGGTCTTCAAAGAAACGGGCGTCAAGGTGGAATACCTGGTCGGCACAATGATCGAAGTGCCTCGCGCTGCCTTGCGAGCAGACCAGATCGCTTCTGCCGCCGAGTTCTTCAGCTTTGGAACCAACGACCTGACGCAAACGACGCTGGCCATCAGCCGCGACGATTACGGGCCGTTCATTGGCTTCTACCGTGAAAACGACATCATCCCGAACGATCCGTTCCAAACGATCGATCAGGAAGGCGTCGGCGAACTGATGAAGATCGGTGTCGATCGCGGCCGTGCAACTCGTGCAGACCTGAAGATTGGTATCTGCGGCGAGCACGGCGGTGAGCCATCCTCGGTCATGTTCTGCCACGATATCGGCCTGAACTATGTCAGCTGTTCGCCACGACGAGTTCCCATCGCTCGTCTGGCTGCGGCGCAAGAAGCTCTGGCAACCGCCAAGTAATCGTCATTCGGTCGACCTTCACAGACGGCATCGTCCTTCCGTGAAGACCGAGCTTGGAAAAATTAGACCCCTCATTCCGAGAAATCGGGATGAGGGGTTTTTCGTTGCCTTGGATTTCCAAACCTCGCGAAGAGAACATCGCCAGCGTGCCCGTCGTAGCGGGACGATGTGATCTGTTGTCGATGGAGTGTGCGACTCGATTCCAATCGGTATCCTGCTGTCACCGTTCCGTCGTTCTTGAACTACTTCGAAGTCATACTTCATGTCGAATGACGCGTTATTCAACGAAGGCCTACCGCGCATCACCCAGGCAGACACTGCTACGGCGCAGTCTCGATCCGATTTGGTTGAGACGCGTTTGCGTGAACTGAAACTGACGTTGAATGATCAGATCGCATATCAGCTCGACAGCCTGTTTCCGAAGGTTACAGGTTGGGGTGCAAAGGGTGAGATCAAGCGGCGGCATAAGCTGATCAGGCTGGTGGAACCGACGCTCGTCAAAATGTTGTTCGATGACGAAGAAGTTCTTTACGTCGCCAAGGGCGTACAATACACGCTCGCTGAAAACTATTTGTTCGGGGCGTTCGCCGCGCTCATGAATCAATCCGTGCTCGTTCTCACCAATGCCCGCCTGCTCATGATGCGATCGAATAGCAGCGGTAAACCGTCCGAGATGTTCTGGGTGATCTACTACAGCGAGATCCTAGAATTCAAAGCGAACTGGACCGGCGGTTTGAATCTGAAACTGCACGACCAGAAGAAATTGAAGTTCACAGGGTTCCCCAAAATCGACCGTCAGTCGATTCCGGTGATATTTCAACAAGCGTTCCAGAACTATCGCCGCCTGGAATTCACGCCGCACACGTCGCAATCACGCGAGACGCTTTGCTGCCGCTGCTTTCACGTGATTCACAAAGGCGAGTTTTTTTGCGAGCACTGCGGGGCCGAATACTGGCGGCCGCGCGATCTTGCCCTGCGCAGCCTGATCTTCCCTTCGTGGGGCGATGTGTGCATGAAGCACTATGGACTGGCGCTCGTCAAACTGTTTGGCTACGTGGCCACTTGGATCGTCGCGGCCATCAAGCTCACCAGACACGATCCCCTTGAAGGATTTCTCGTTGTCGGATTCATCTTCCTGATTGAACACCCGATTGATGCCATCCTCACCTACAACATCGCCAGCAAAGGCTTGAATCATCGCCGTGACCACGATCTCGAACCGATGGACGATCCCTCCCATGACGCAGAATCAGAGGAAGAGGAATGATTTGCGCGTCACGTGAAGCGGGCGTCACAACTCGATTTCACGGTGTGCGGCCCACTACGGTTCGTGGTGAGATTACTTGGCGATGCGATCCTTCAGGCGATTGAACGGTTGCTCAATCAACCAGAACGAAAGAAATGCCGCAGCAAAAGCAAAGGCAATGTTCTGGGGGAATTCGTGAATCCAGCCCGGATGACGTGGATGAATGAAAAGCTGTTGCCACAGATAGATGCTGTAAGACCCCAAGCCGATGACACGCAAGACGGGGTTACTGAGAATCTTCCGGCCAATCACTTGCGAACGGATCATGCCCCACATGAGCAAAGCCAGGCACAGGCCATTCACGGTATATGCCACGCAGAGTGTGTATTTGGATGATCGGGTCAGGGCGATCGAAACACACAGGACGACAAACAACAGCCACAGTTTCGGCGAAGTGGTCAATCGATCAAGAACGCTGCGACCATTCGTCGAACGGCAATAAAGTGCCATCAAGCTGCCGATGGTGATGGTGTCGAGCCGGGTAATTGTCCAGCTCTCGGCCATCACGGTGCAAATCGCCACGTCTGGCCAGCCCGAGTCTGCGGGCAAAACATATTTCGATAGGCCAAACGCAATCCCGCATCGAATCAGCCAGCAGACGACCAGACATCCCACACCCGCCCGCCAAGCGGCTTTCACTCCGCCAGCGTACAGGACGAAGGGCCAGAGCAGATAGAAATGCTCTTCAACCGAGAGCGACCACGAATGCCCCAGTTCCCAACTCGGGTGATACAGGAAATTGGTGGTGTAAGTCAGTGCCCCGATCCAGTCGCGCCTTTGCAACTGGAAGTACCCAACGTATTGGCAGATCGCAACCACCGCCAGCAAACAGACGTACGCGGGAATGATCCGTAGCGTACGCCGCAGATAGAACCGTTTCAGTTGCACATGCCCGTCGCGTTCCAGTTCACGAACAAGCAAGGTGGTGATCAGGAAACCACTCAGAATAAAGAAGATGTCGACGCCGATAGCGCCTTCAAGAAACAGCTTTTTGGCGACAGGCCAATCGGGAAAGCCGACCGTCTGATACGCATGCACCATCAAAACAAGCAACACCGCAATCGCCCGCAGACCATCCAATCCGGGAATTTGCCCACGATCCAGCCATTGCGGCCTCGATGAATCGAGTGCGGTAGGCCCGACCGATGACTCAACCGGAACACATGTCTCGAGACATGCGGCAGCGCTGTGCGTCGTGATCGGAGATGTTTCGTGGGCCATAAAAGGGCTCTGGCAGTCCGATGGAAGTTTGGGGGACGGTCCCCTCGGCGTGATGATTTGCATGTCGTTGTCAAAGCGTGGTAGGACCAGTTCCCCTGTCTCCATCAGACAGAATGGATGACGAGCAGCCCGCGTCACGCGGCCGGCCACGCCACGCGTTGGATGCTCGCCACAACTTTACAGCGCGATTTTGCAAGAACGGCAAGAAACATCGACTTCTCAGCACATCTCCGTGGGATTCCGTCAAATGGCACGGACGATCGTGATTGTTCGTGCCGTTCTCGTCCTGCATCCCTGTTGCGAGTTTGCCACATCATGTTGCCTTTCGGCATCATGAATTCTGCGCCTCATCCGCCCGCCAGTTTTATCTGAGCTTCTAACAAAGGAAATGCTCTCGTCGAGCGGCGGTTTCTTTGAATCGCCGCTTAAAATCAAAGACACCAAGCCCTGACGCGGTTTCGAAACTCAGAGCGCACACGGCGGGGCGAGCGATCTGCCCGTCCAGAGTCGCGGTGCGACTACCACCAGCAGTACTTCTGGATGAATTCAATCACATCCCCGAACAGGACGTCGCCCAAGTAAGACTGTCCACAACCGATACGCGCTCGGACCTGCGCACCAATGGTACACGCAGGAAGCTTGCTGGTATCAAGAGCGGCACGGGCCTCCAGAACACTTCCATCGGACTCTGCTGTGACGGTTCGCGTTGACAGGGATTTCAGCTTGGCCTCGTAACTTTGCTCGGGGCTGGTTAACAGTCGATATTCAATGTCAAGATTCGGCGAGAGCACCTGCTGCGCCTTCAGGATTCGTCCGACGCGATGTTCGGCGATTTCCAGTTCAAGCTGCCAGTCGCCAGTTTCATCCATGACTTCGAGCAGCACATCGCCGCGTTTAACGGGCCGATTCTGCAAGAGCTGCTTCAACTGAAACGTCGTGACCACCCCCGCAATGGGGGCACGTACCGTCAGCCGATCACGGCGTTTCTTGAGGATCTCGTATTGCAGCCGAGCCCCCTCGAGCTCGACCTGAGTTTCAACGCTTTTCCCCTTCATTCTCAGTTTTTCTTCGGTCTTATTATTCTTGTCGGCGTCGTCGTACTGAGCTTTCAAAGTGATCAGAAACTTTTGTTTCTCTTCGACTTCGCTCTTCGTTTTCACGATCTCCGCTTCCAGCTCATCATTTCTCAGTTGAAGCAGGGGCTGTCCTTCAACAACACGCTCGTCGTCTCCGACCAGCAACTCCATGACGATCCCATCCCATGGCGCGAACACTTCGCGCTGGATGATCGGCATCAGTTGCCCTTTGGCGTCAACGCGGTATTCCCAGGGAACAAGCACCATCGCCGCACCTGCGCCAGCCAGCGCAATCAGGCTGACGATGGCAATTGCCAGCCGGCGCCCCCGTAACCACTCGAAGAATCCGCCGAGCGTTCGCCATAGCGGCAAGAGAAAGATCGAACTGTGTGAGCGGGCATTGAACGTCGCGGCCGCAATATGATCGGTGACGGAATCAAGCGTGCTTTTCAATTCGGGAGTCGGCTCACTGCTCGACATCCGCTCGATAATCAAGGCGCCAATGGTCTTGCGAGGCCGCTGAGTGGATCTGGCCGACTCCGAGGCTTCGTCCGGTTTGACGAGGCGTTCAGGTTGCAAGAGCGGAACGATTAACAGGAACCGTGCCCCTGACTCTTGGATGAACTCCGCCAGCGGTTCTTCCAGTTCCTTCGGGACGGCATTCAGCGTGCCGTCGTACCGGAAGGGCTCACCCGCCGAAATGACCTTACGTGTCAGAGTCCGCAGGGTCCGGATCAAGTTCCCTCGTGGATGCACTGATTCTTGGCCGCTGACCGCTTTGATCACCGCCATCCGCCCGCGATTCAGCGCCAGACTCACGCGATCGACACCAAACAGGATTCGCCCGTCATTGACCGCGACGTTGGCCACTTCATTCAAATCCAGGCTGCGCTGGATCGACAACAGAAAGTCAAGCACCGCGCGCGAGTTCATTCCCGCGCGTGGCGAGCTTGGGGCCACCGCGGATGCGAGCGCAATCTGCGATGCCGCTGTCGGCTGATGAGGCATCGACAGTGACGGTTCTGCAGCCAGCGCAACGCGCCCCAGGTCGGGTTGGGCTTCGGGTAGCAGTGCTTCAAGCGTCGGCACTTCGGTGAGATCAAGGGTCGGGGGTGATGCTGACGAGGGTGCATCCGGCGAATCGGGTTCGAAACCGAGATCGGCAGGGGGCGTTGCCGCTCGAGCAAACTGGCGGGCCAGTTCTCGACAACGCATATCAATGTGGCGCATCACTCCCAACCGCTGTTGCTGCGGGAGATTGGGACGTTCTCCAACAAGGATGACACCCGGCGATGCATTCGGAATCAGCAGGGGGACCACGAACAAGGTCGCGTGCCCGAAGGACTTCGGCTCAATTAGTCCCTCGGTATCAAATGTCTGCGCCCGTCCCTGTCGCAAGGTGTCTGCCAGAATCTGTTGCAGAAACTTCTTACCTTCAACGCCTTCAAACAACTGACAATCGTCCAGACCAATCGTCAGAACGGGATTGAGCACCCCCTGGCGCTCCACCCAGATCGCACCGATGTTCGAACCAATCTCGTTGATAATCCGACAGAGAAACTCCGCCGCATTCAACGGACCTTCATTCGGTTCACCTTCGCCACGCGACATCAGGTAGGCCTTGAGGAAACAGCTTTGGATGGAATCGGAAGAGTATCGTTTCTATCGATCAATTTCGGCAAGACCAACGCTTACGAACTTGAGAGACACCACTAAGATTTGAACCGCAAACCCTGTCAGAAACGCCTGATCACCCTAGATTGACGATCTCGTCCGAGTGTGTCGGGCATGATACACATCCCAAGCCCCGAACAGCACGGTTTGGAGGGTCTGCTGCACATCCCGAAACGGGGCAACACGCCCGATCAGTCGCCATTAATATTTGGTTGCTGGGGCAGGGCCAATTCTTTGGTCAGTTGTTTCACAAGCTCATCCGCGACACGTGCGGGAATGATCCGTTTGGCAAGCAGCACGCGCTTCCCGTCGTTCAGTTCGCAAAAGAGATCGACTGCGGCCACATTCCCCGCCGAACCGGCAAATTTCGTCGCGAATTTCCGGATCATCCCAGAGTCGAATTGACGATCGGCCCCAATAAAAAATGCCCCTGACCGAACCGTCAGCCCATCCGAAGTCACGTCGATCTCGCTTCGAAAGCATAAGAGATCCATCACCGCATATATCAGATTGAAACCGAACAATCCGGCGACATACGGCCATGCCGCGTGCCAGTACAGATAGCTGAGCACGACCAGCACAAGGGAAAAAATCGCTTGAAGGAACATCATGCATGCTGCAAATCCAAGATTCCGTGACCGCGGAAAAATGAATCGATGGCCGCCTTCCGGAAGGGGCTCAACAGTCAGTTTCGCAGACTTCAACCAGGCCATCGACTCGACGGGAGCCGCATACTGGGCCATCGCGGTTTGATCCGGCTTGGCGTCTCGACGACTACGATCCGTTCGAAACACGGGCACCACAAACTCACTGCGATAGTTTGCCCCCGGCGAGATCGAGGTCACCGTCATCGTCCATTTCACCTCGTCATGTTTCGAATCATCGTTTGACGAGGGCTGGTCGTAGGGAATCACGAACTGGACGGGAATGGCAATTCCATCCGAGTCGGTCAGCGGGACCACTTTGACAATCGTTTGCTCGTCATCCCACAGCACCTTGGACGTCGCCTGATGATCACTATCCGATGACGTGCGTGCCGTTTCAGTGCAGGTGAGCTGTATCCGGAATCCCTCGTCAGACTCGACAGATCGTTCCGTCCTCACGACGCCCGTCAGGCATCCACCGACGACACCTGGCACCGAAGCCATCTGAAAGATCGAATCGCCGTACCGTTGCCAACGCAGCCAGCGCCTTAGCCCAGACCGCAAGATTAGCAATCCAATCCCTAGAGGAAGGAATCCGACAGCCGCCCACGCATCCCCGCCGTGAATCAGCTCCCGAACGCCAATGATCGCGCCGGGCAGACCAACGATCAGTGGCACAAACGCGCCAGTGACGAGAACCTGCGACGCACGACGATCAGAATGCCTGATTTCCCCCGCGTTCCAATCCGCGCGTCTGGCCCACGCAGGCCCCTGTGAGTCGTGCGATGTCCACTGTTCGTCCCTCCAACTCGCCACAACGACACTGATCAATCCCAACCCGATTGCCGTGAATAACAGGCCCATCCAGGTCTGCATGGCAACCATCCAGAACTGACTGTCTTTGAACAGAATCGCCTGAGTGGGATCATGAGGATCGACGAAGCAAGGGAACGGCTTCTGCGCCGCGCGATGCTCGTCTAAGATCGCGTAGATTCGCTCGTGAAACGACTTCTGACTGTCGACGGGCTCCCAAACTGAGACGCGAGTTCCCACATGATTCTGGCCCGCAAAGTCATATCGATACGTCGCCTTCACCCGATAGAGAATCGCCTCTGACCCCGGTTCTTCAAGCAGATCCGCCGACACGATGGTGCACGGAGTCTCTTTCCAGAATTGAACACGCAGATCTTTGACTCCGGACTGCAAGACCTGAAAATCGCATAGTATCCCCACTGCGGCGAATGGCAGACCGAACAATGCCAAGAGCAAATAGACAACGACCGAGGATTTCTTTGTGGCGGTCGTCTTGGCCGCGGACTTCGTCTCGGGCATGGGCTCGATTTCTGCGAAAAGACTGGTGGCGCGGCTTTGGGACGATTGCCCGAAGACAGAACTGACGTAGCGACCCCGCTTGCGATACCTCACGGCGAACCGAAATTCGCTTACGGGCGGATCTTCGTTCGAATGAAACCACGTCTTGGAATACCAATCAGAAACACAATCCACAAGACCCGCGTGCGCGCGGATCTCGGATTGCCAAGCCGCAAAAAGTGAGTTTGAGGCGGTCCGGGCCGATGCAATCAAAGCCAATAGACTCGCAAAGCCAACTCACTCGATCGTGATCCGCCGATGAACAAATTGGAAAAGTTTCCCCCAATTGAATGACGATCGACAAACCGGCTCGTGGCACCGCCAATCGGTCCTGTGAGGTTCGCGAACATCACTCGCTGGTCTGCTCGCAACGAGTTCATCGACGTGTCAATTCCGCATTGAAGCGTCACTCGTCATCCGTGGCCCAGACTCGCAAATCGCCGTCCCCGACGACTTCGATATGAATGGCGGTCGTGTGAGAACAGATCGCGCTGTCGTCATTCGACATGGCCTCTGCGTGCAAAGGCGTTACCAGCGAACTCGCATGTCCGGGATCACTTGCGGTGCTGTGATAGACATTCGTGCCTTCCATGCTCGCAATGCGCGCCGTGCCTGTTCGAAATGGTCGATCCAGACCAGCCGACGTCATCAGGATTGGAATAACAGCCTCCGAAAACTTCACGGGACTGAACATGATTGCTCCTTGAAACAGAGATCGAAAAGCTCCATCGTTCCGAGAACGACAGGCATGAAGCTGCAGGTCTTTCCACTGCGTCAAGCAGAGGGACCTTGACCCGGGTCGCGTCAGCGTTTCAACGTTCAACGAATCCGCTGGCACCTCAATCGCGCAGTGTCGATGACGCACACACGGATCGACTCAATCAGCGATCGATTTCCCTTGTCACGCTGATGCTCGTGGCCGCATCACACGTGCGACGCTGGAACCATATCACTTTGATCGACAGCGTCGAGATGTGGTTGACGGAGTCTGGCTGACTTGTAAGCGAACCAACAGAGAGATCACCCGCACGGCGGTGCGTCCGGTCAATTCTGCGGACAGCCCCACTCCTCAGCGAGGAATTGAGACGATCTCCTTCGGTTTCGCGAATCGGTGATGCCAACCATCCCCACATGAACGAGTGTCGACGAAAACCGTCTTTCCATTTGGAAAGAATTGATCCGCAAGCAGAGCAGTAATGCTCGCGTCTTTCCTCGCGCGGGTCTGATCGACGTCTGTCCGGGTACGAGCTTGACGCGCGGACTGGGAGCAAAATCGCATCAAATCAGGATGACGTGAAAGGTCGGTCATCAGAAATCAGACGGCGGACAAGATCGACATCAAATCATCGAATCGCCTGAGATCGAAGACCCTCGTCAGCGCGTGCCACTGGCCGCTGTCCAGGGAGGCAGAATCGTCGGCTTCGTACAAAGAAACTCGAGTCCATCGCGGAGCTTCCCAGCACTCGTGAAAAACGGATGAAAGCCTTCGCCGTTAATGCCGTTGCTGTCGTATCGATCGCGTCGAGTCGAGATGGCTTTCCCTTCCCGCAAGGCCCAACCCATCCATCCCAACCCCGCTTTGCTGAGCATCTCCGTATAGAACTTTGCCACCTCGGCTCGTCGCTGGTCATTGAGGCAACCAGGTATCGTTTCGTTGACAAGCAGGACTTTGCGGTGCCTTTGACTGGTGTCCTGATACCGGGCGATCAAGTCGTGAAGCTCTCCCGCAGTGTGGGCATAAGGATGAGCACAAATGACATCACACAGAGGCGCAAAGACGTCGACGTTCGAGGCACCTCCCACTGTCGCGGTCCCGATGGTGATCGGCTGACGTGCACCACACTCGCGCGCGGTCGCAGCGACTTCGAGCAGCCACTGATATTCCCGTTTGCACCAGTCTTCATTGAGATTCGCCGCCTGGGGCTCGTTGCACAGATCCCACATCAGGATCCGATGATCCGCCACAAGAGGTTTAACCAGCGTCCGTACATATTCCAGTTTCGGGCGCCAGTCTCGGGTGAGGTCGTCCAGGTACTGCCCACCATAGTCCCATTGAACATCATGCCATCGATTGAACAGACAGGGCATCGTCTTCATCCCTTGTTCGTCGATCGCCTTGACCGCATCAAAGAAATCTCCGGTCACCTTCTCGGGATCTGCCATCCAGGCCGTAAAGTCGATCCACAATCGAAGACAATTGGCATGGACCGTCGCGGCCAGCGCGACTTCTTCCCGGAACCGAGCCCCATCGTAGCGCCACCACGCCTCTTCAATGCGAGCCCCCCACGACGGAACGACGGTGAATCCGCGCAACCAGCCATAGTTGGGGTAGACGTGCAGTGATGGTCCGGCTGTTTCCGCGGCAGCAAGCGGCGGCGACTGCGACACGAATGCCCCCACCAGGGCCGCCGTGCCGATCCGAACCGCGTCACGTCGATTGAGAACAGGAGACACGTCAGTCATCAAAGGCACCTTACTTATCCGCGATACGAGAACCTGTGGAAACGAAGGGACTGCCACAGTGTGTTAGCGTGCTGACACCAGTTCGGGAATGGCCGCACCCGTTTGAATAATGGGAATCGGACGACCAGAGTGATCGGTGAAGGCGACCTGTTCGGGGTCAATACCCAGATGGCGGTACATTGTGGCAAGAAAATCGCCTCGACCGACGATTCGATCGGTGACGTCTTCGCCGCGAGAATCTGTGGCGCCGATGACTCGCCCGGTCGCAATCCCGCCACCGGCAAAGATCAGTGACGTGGCACGCGGCCAGTGATCGCGACCAGGTTGTTTGGTTCCTGCCGGGGCACTGGCGGTTCCCTCGCCGGTACTGACGTCGTAGTTGATTTTCGGAGTTCGCCCAAACTCCCCCAAAACAACAACCATGACTCGACGGTCCAGTCCGCGGTCGTAGAGATCTTCGATCAAGGAGCACACGGCGTGGTCATAGTACGGCGTCCGATGCTTCATTCCGGCAAAGACATCATGATTTACGGCATGGTCGTCCCAGTTGCCGATTCGACCGCAAAGCGGACCATCGAACTGCACCGTCACCAGATCCACCCCGGCTTCGACGAGCCTTCGTGCCAAGAGGCAGCGCTGGCCCCACAAGTTCCGACCGTAACGGTCTCGCGTGGATTCGCTTTCTCTTGACAGATCGAAGGCTTCGCCCGTTGCCGGACTGGAAAGCATGTTCCAGGCTTGTGATTCGAACGAATCGAAAGCCGCCATGTTCCCCAATCGATCGGCGTCGCGGCGAAACAGGTCGAACTTCTTCCGCAGAGTCAGACGATCGCCCAGACGATCCAGTTTGGCCTGATCACTCACCGCCGTATTGGGCACTTTGAATTCAGGAGCGTTCGGATCACCCGTCACGGCAAACGGCTCGTAGCTGGGCCCCAGATAGGCAGCACCTGAGTAATTGACGGCGGGAACCCCGATGTAATTCGGAATGGTCCGCCGACTGTCAAACCGCAAACGATGGGCGATGCTCAAAAAATCTGGATGATCGGGGCGATTTCGCAGTTCGCGAACTTCGTGCCCGGTAAACAGTTGTTGCGTCCCTTGTTGATGACAAAAGCCCGTATGTACCAGCGAACGTAGTACCGTGAACCGATCGGCAATGGCGGCGTGCCGCGGCAGCAGCTCGCAAATCTGCAGACCCTCGACGTTCGTCGGAATGGTTGAAAAGGGACCGCGAAACTCGGATGGGGCATCGGGTTTTGGATCATATGTCTCAATGTGACTGGCACCGCCCGGCAACCAGACGACAATGAGTGCTGTTCGTTCCTGCGGTTTCATCTCACTCGCGGTGACGGTGCGGGCACGGAACAACCCCGGCAGTGACAGACTTCCCAGTCCCGCCATCCCAAAACGCAATAACTCACGACGCGAAATCGGTCCGGAGCAGGGCGGAACAGAGCCGGATTTAGAGACTCTCATGCAAAGCGTTCCAAAACGTCGTGGCCAGAATCACATCAGCATCCTCTTGTGCGTCATGCCGCTCTGTCAAGTCGACTGGCATGCTTCATGATTTGGGGCACACGGCTCACGTCACGCGTTGCCACCACCGAAGGGAGACTTGCAGGACCGCAATGCCACGTCGCCTTAGCCCCCGCGCATTCGATGGAAACGTTTCTCAAACATTCATTGCATGTTTTATTCCAGAAACCGAAGCCGCCCGCGAGACTCGATTGATCCTGAATATTGCGAATTGGACTCTTTTTTTCTCAGATTTTGTTTGGTATGAGTATAGACTGATTGTCTAAGTTCAATTGAACGAGACGATCCATTCACATCGATTTCGGCGGTGAAAATTGTTCGGATCGACCGCGCTGAAATGGCTTTTCGTCAATTGTCCACTTCAAGGAAGTTCGCATGGCAGACTCGACGAGCCCGGTGACAGGCCTGAGCGATAATGATGTTGGTGCAATTGATCGTCTGCGAGACGCGTATGGTCGCCTGCGGAAAGAGCTATCCCGCGTCATCATCGGCCAGAACGATGTGATCGAACGCCTCGCCATTTGTATGTTTGCGCGTGGTCACGGGTTGCTGATGGGCGTGCCGGGTCTGGCGAAGACACTGCTGGTCAGCAAGCTGGCCGAAACGATGTCGCTGCACTTCAGCCGCATTCAATTTACGCCCGACCTGATGCCAATGGATATCACCGGAACGGACATTCTGCAGGACAATGCGGAAGGGCGACGCGAATTTCAATTTGTTCGCGGGCCGGTGTTCGCCAACATCGTGCTGGCCGACGAAATCAATCGCGCCCCACCAAAGACGCAGGCCGCGATGCTTGAGGCGATGCAGGAACAAAAGGTGACCGTCGTCGGAAAGACCTTTAAACTGGAATCGCCGTTTTTCGTACTGGCCACTCAGAACCCGGTGGAACAGGAAGGAACATATCCGCTGCCCGAAGCACAGCTCGACCGCTTCATGTTTTTGATCGAACTGGACTATCCCTCGGAAGAGGAAGAAGTCCAGATTGCACGAACGACGACGGGAGATGCGTTGCCGGAGTTGAGTCACTTGTTGACGGCCGAGCAAATCATCGAGCATCAGCATCTGGTTCGTCGTGTTCCCGTACCGGATCATATTTACCAATATGCGGCAAAGCTGGTCCGTAAGACGCGGCCCCGCGGTGCGACGGCTCCTGAATGGCTGAAGCCGCTGGTGGCTTGGGGGGCGGGCCCCCGCGCCGTCCAATTCCTGATCCTGGGTGCGAAGGCCCGGGCGGCACTCCACGGCAGCTACATGGTTCGCCTTGAAGATATCCATGAAGTCGCCATACCGGTTCTGACCCATCGTGTCATCACGACGTTCGCCGCCCAGGCCGAAGGACTTGACGCCAAGCAGATTGTCAAACGACTGATCGGTGAGTCGATGGAAGAAAAATAATTCAGCAGGTTTCGTTACCAATCAGGATGTTCATCCCCATACCGAGGTTTCGTCGCGTGTGAGTCCACAATCAGGTTCATTCTTGTGTGCAATGGGCAGTGCCGGTCGCATACAAGAATGAAGATTCCTCGTTACGAAGAATCAGGTGTGGCACACAACACGAACGCCCAACCGTTTCTCACGAAAAGTCAAGAAGCGGTGGCCAGACGCGCGACGGTAAAATCGGTTGAAACGTCGAGCCCCCTGTGGACCTTGGCGAACGCAAAAAAGGAGAGCGGCGTCAATGCTTGCTGATCGCCAGTCACGCAGTTTTATTGACACGAAAGTGTTGTCACGGCTGGCGGGGATTCCGTTATTCGCGCGGCGACCGATGCAGGGCAATGTCTCGGGACGCCATGCCAGTCCACATCGCGGCTCCAGCGTCGAATTCGCCGAGTACCGGAAGTATGTCCCGGGCGATGACTTGCGACGGCTGGATTGGCGCGCCTATGGGCGATCCGATCGCTTCTATGTGAAAGAATTTGAAGCCGACACGAATCTGCGGTGCTGTTTGGTTGTCGATACCAGCGGATCTATGAATTTTGGATCGACGGGGGTGACCAAAATTGAGTATGCCCGGCGGATCGCCGGAACCCTCGGATACCTCGCCTGCCAGCAGGGGGATGCCGTCGGGCTCGCATGCGTTTCGAAGGGGATCGTCCAAAACCTTCCCCCCAAACGGAATGCCGCACACTTGCGACTCATTCTGGACATGCTGGAGCAGGCGCAACCCAAGGGGGAAACCAAGCTGGCCGACGTTCTGCACGAATTGGCCGAGACCATTCGACAGCGTGCACTGGTCGTCATCCTGTCGGATCTGTTCATCGAGCCCGAGTTGCTGCGTGGCTGCTTTCAGCACCTGCGATTCCGTCATCACGATGCGGCGGTGTTCCATCTCCTCGATCCGCTCGAACTGAACTTTCAGTTCCGTCGTCCGATGCGATTTCTGGATATGGAGGGCGGCCCCGCCATCTTTGCCGAACCGAACGATATCGCCGATCGTTATGATAAGGCTTTGCAGTTGTACCTGACGCAACTGAAACAAGTGATGCTCGAATCGGCTGTCGATTATCACCGAGTGACGATCGACGAGAATTACGAACAAGTGCTCGCTCGCTTTCTCGTCGGCCGGGCCCAAGCCAAGGGGATGCGATGAGCTTTCTGCATCCCTGGATGCTGTGGGCGCTGCCACTGATCGCGCTGCCCATCATTATCCATCTGATCAACCAACGGCGGTTCCAGACGATTCAATGGGCGGCCATGATGTTTCTGCTCGCCGCCCATCGCATGGCGCGCGGATATTCCCGACTGCGGCAGTGGCTGATCATGGCGTTCCGCATGCTGGCCGTCGCGGGACTTCTGATTGCCGTTGCGCGACCGCTGGCGAGTGGCTGGCTGGGACTGACCGCGGGCGGCAAAGCGGATACGACAATCGTGCTGCTGGATCGATCGCCGAGTATGCAGCAGCGTGGAGCGGGAACGGGTGGTTCCAAGCTGGACACGGGCAAGCAGCAACTTGTCAACACGTTGCAGACGCTGGGCTCTGAACGCTGGGTACTGATTGAAAGTACCTCGCGCGAGCCGCAAGAATTGGACTCGCCCGCCGCGTTGATGAATGTACCGAACGCCGGCCCCGCCAGTTCACCCGCCGATCTGCCGATGATGCTTCAAGCGGCCCATGACTACATTCGTGGGAATCGCGCTGGCCGTACCGAGATTTGGGTCTGCTCTGACTTACGGGAAAACGACTGGACATCCGAAAGCGGTCGCTGGTCGACACTACGCGACGCGTTTCTCGAGTTCCCGCAAGGGGTTCGCTTTCATCTGCTGGCCTATCCCCAATTGCCCGCGACCAATATGTCGATCCGGGTGACGGAAGTCAGTCGACAAGCGACAAGCGACGGTGCTGAACTGGTCGTCTCATTGAAGTTGACCCGCTACGGCTCCGACGAAGAAAAACTCACAGTGCCGGTGGAATTCGACATCGAAGGGGCTCGTTCCGTCGTCAGCGTCGAACTGAATGGTGCGACCGCCGAACTCAAGCATCACCGGATTCCCCTTGAGAAAACCCGCGAACGAGGCTGGGGACGCGTTTCGATCCCTGCCGACGCGAATCCATCGGATGATGATTTCTACTTTGTCTTCGACAATCCACCGCCGCGAAGAACAATCATCGTCGCTGAAGATCCCCAGGTTGAACGGCCGCTGCAACTCGCGGCGGCGATCGCCCCGGAACCGACGATCCGCTGTGAAGCGGAAGTGATTGGTGTGGAACAACTGCAGTCCGTCGAATGGGAAACCGTGTCGCTCGTGCTGTGGCAGGCGTCACTTCCAGACGGCGGCGACGCAGAAATCCTGCAGAATTATGTCGATCGGGGGGGGCAGGCTGTGTTTCTGCCACCACGAAATCCGACTCAGCATGAACTGTTCGGCATGCGTTGGGACACCTGGACCGCATCGAATGACAATATTCCCATCGAGACCTGGCGCGGAGACGAAGATCTGCTCAGCCGGACACTCAGCGGTGCCGCGCTGCCGGTCGGCCAACTGGAGATTCATCAGTACTGCGGAATGACGGGCGAACACACACCGCTCGCAACCCTCAGGGGTGGAGCTCCACTATTGGCACGCGTCCCGACGAAGCAGGGCGGGGTCTACTTCTGGGCCACAACGCCGGCGCCGCGCGATTCGTCAATGGCGAGCGGTGGTGTAGTTCTGTATGCCTTCGTGCAAAGGGCGCTCGCAGCGGGCGCACTCGTGCTGGGAAAGGCACGGCAACTCAATGCGGGCGACGCAGCAGGAGAATCCCCTTCAACCTGGACGCCGCTGGCCGAGGGCGATCAAGGGCTTTCCACCGAATCGCTGTATCATCGCGGCGTGTACAGCTCCAACGATCGACTGCTAGCAGTCAATCGGCCGGAAATCGAAGACGAAGCCCGCGTCCTGACGGATGGTCGCGTGGCAGAACTCTTTAAAGGCCTGAACTTTGCGCGTGTCGATGATCAGGCAGGCAGCCTGATGTCGCTCATTCAAGAAATTTGGCGGGTCTTTTTGCTGACAATGTTAATCTCACTGGTTGCCGAAGCGATCCTGTGCATGCCAAAACCGGCTCGCCTTACGAGGGCCGCCGCATGAACACTGTTCGCTCACTCACATTTATCTGGGCACCATGGGTGATTGTGGCGTCCGTCCTGGTCGTCGCAGTCACGGCGGGACTTTGTTTCCTCGCGTGGAAACGCACCGGATTCCGACGTTCAATCGGAATTTTGGAACTTTTGCGATTCTCGATCGTCTGTCTCGTCGCGGTACTGTTCAATCAGCCGGAATGGGTCGAAGAATTCCGTCCTGAAGAAAAGCCGACGATTGCCGTGCTCTGGGACCATTCGGCCAGCATGGAGACACGCGACGTGACCAATACGGAACCACCTTCGACGACGGTGACCACGCGCCGCGAAGCGATCCAGCAACTGACGCAACCCGAGTTCTGGAGCTCGTTGCAACAGAAACAAAGCGTCGTGATCCAGTCGTTCGGTGGCGCCGACCCCAATTCGGCGAGTGCGGCGATTCATGGTACGAATTTGAACGAACCACTCGCCGAAGCGCCGCGACAATTCAAGAATCTGCGGGCGATTGTGATGGCGTCAGACGGTGACTGGAACGAAGGGGAACCACCCGTCCAGGCGGCATCGGCGCTGCGTCTGAAAGGCATCCCGGTCTTTACGATTCCCGTCGGCAGCTCATCCCGCTTGCCAGACGTCGAGCTCTTGAGTCTCGACTCGCCGACCTTTGGCATCACCGGAAAGTCGATTCGTATCCCATTCACCATCGACAGCACACTACCGCGTGAGCATGTCACGACGGTCGTCTTGAAAACATCCGATGGAGACGAAGTCACCAAAGAAATTCGCATCGCCCCGATGGGCCGCACCAGTGAATGGCTGATCTGGAAGCCGAAGACCACCGGCGATTACACCCTGTCGCTCGAAATCCCGAAACAGCCCGATGAACTGGTTCCCGACAACAACAAACTGTCGACGCCAATCGCGATTCGCGAAGAGAAATTGCGCGTCCTCGTCGTCGAATCGTTGCCACGATGGGAATATCGATATCTGCGAAATGCGCTTTCGCGCGATCCGGGTGTCGAAGTTTCGTGCCTGTTGTTTCATCCCGGGTTGAGTAAAGCGGGGGGCGGCAACAAAGATTACATCAAGCAATTCCCGAAAGGTCTCGACGAACTTTCCAAGTTCGACGTCGTCTTTCTGGGGGATGTGGGCATGGAAGATGGACAGCTCTCGGCCGAGGATTGCCGCTTGCTGAAGGGATTGGTCGAACACCAGGCAAGCGGCCTGGTGTTCATGCCCGGTTGGCAGGGAAAACAGGCATCACTCGTGGAGAGCGAAGTGGGAGATCTGTGTCCGGTTGTCTTCGATCATTCGCAACCCGGCGGCTGGGGTTCACGCACCGCCAGTCACTTCGAACTGACCGAACTGGGTCGACGCAGTCTGCTGACGAAACTGGCCGATACCCAAGATGACAACATCGAAGTCTGGGAAGGATTACCCGGTTTCCAATGGTATGCCCCCGCACTGCGTGCCAAAGCCGGCTGCGAAGTTCTGGCGGTCCATAAAGACGTCTCCAACGAGTTCGGCCGGTTACCGCTATTGGCCACACGCACGTTCGGGGCCGGCAAGGTTCTCTTTATGGGAACCGACGGTGCCTGGCGCTGGCGAAAAGGGGTCGAAGACAAATACCACTATCGCTTTTGGGGACAGGTGGTACGCTGGATGGCCTATCAGCGGAACATGGCCAAGGGCGAGACAATGCGATTGTATTACTCACCTGAACAGCCTCAGGTTCGTCAAACGATCGCCCTGAGTGCCAATGTGATGGAAAAAAGCGGCGAACCATTGCCGAAAGGTGATGTCACCGCCCGCATCGTCGCTCCGTCAGGTAAGGCCGAAACCGTTCGCTTTTCGTCCTCAGGCGACGAGTGGGGGGCGTTCGCTTCACGCTTCACGGCAGAAGAGCCTGGTAAGCATGAAGTCACGCTCACGTGTAAACAAACGGGTGCCGTTCTGGATGCCACGTTCTTTGTGCAGGGATCGGCCATCGAACGAATCGGACGTGCCGCGCGACCGGAAGTTCTGGAAGAGATCGCTCGAGTCTCGCAAGGCCAGACGATGACGCTTGATCGGCTAGAGCAGGTACTCAAAACACTGGCGGCGTTGCCGGAGCCACCGCCGTCCGTTCGTCGAGTTCAGTTGTGGTGTCATCCGTTCGTCGCCTCGGTGCTGGTGTTGCTGCTGGGGGCGTTCTGGATTGGTCGAAAAGTTGTCGGATTGATTTAGCCATCTGTGGAAGTCAGATGGAACAGCATCTCGAAAGCGGTAGGGTTCTTGTCGACAAGACATCGTTGAGACCCATCACCACGATTTGCACAGATGCTGAAGATGTTGAACAAGCAGATTTCGCCTCGCAGTTACGACGCGAACAATCGAGATTGTGATCGGTTCGGTTTCCAGGAGATAATCGAGATGAGTTCCTCACCGCCGAATTCAGAATTGAAACTGCCGGTATCGCTGCAAACACAGTTGCATGATTTTCGTCGCCGGGTTTGGACGATCAAATCCATCGAAGCGGCTTGCGGAGCATTGTTCGGCGTCATTGTCTCGTTCCTGATAGTCTTCGGCCTGGACCGTGTCATCGATACGCCCGCAGTCGCGCGCCTGGCCATTTTCGCGGTCGCAGTCGCAGGATGTGCGTTCGTTCCAATTTATCTGCATCGCTGGATCTGGTGCCATCGACGGTTGGAACAATTGGCCCGACTGCTCAGCCGACGGCATCCCAGTATCGGCGATCAAATGCTGGGGATCATTGAACTCGTTCGTAACGAACTCGAACAACAGCGTTCCCGTGCCCTGTGCGAGGCGGCGATTCAACAAGTCGCTGAAGTCGCGGCGAAACGCAATTTTCAAGATGCGGTCCCCCATCCACGACATCGGCTTTGGGCCTGGATGGCGGGAATTCCGACCGTCGTAGCGGCCGCAGTACTGATCGCGTTTCCGACGGCGGCCTCCAATGCGTGGGCCCGGTTCGTCACACCTTGGCAACCGATTTCCCGCTATACGTTCACCCAGGTCGAACCCCTGAACGATCGCCTCGTCGTGCCGCACGGAGAACCGGTGGTTGTCCCCGTGCGCCTGGTTGATCAATCACCGTGGCAGCCAACCCGGGGAACAGTCCGAATTGGAAGTCAACTGCCGGTCACGGCGGAGCTGAACGAACGGCAGTACGCGTTCTCGCTTCCGCCGCAAATCGATGCCGGGCGACTGGATCTGAACATCGGCGATGCACAACAGCATGTCCGCCTGGAACCAATGCTGCGTCCAGAACTCACGCACGTCACCGCCGATATCCATCTACCTGCCTATCTTGGACGACCGCAAACATTGCACAAAGACGTTCGAGGCGGAGTGCTGACCGTCGTCAATGGCAGCAATGCCACACTGACGGCCACCGCTAATCGCAACCTTGTCGAAGGAACTTGGGGAACTGCCGATCGGCCCGATGACAAACTGGCCGCCGTCAGCAGTACCGCCACACCGTCAGACACGATGCAAAGCCCCTCAATCGCATTTGATGCGTCGCAGAAAATCCTGTTCCAATGGAAAGACGAATTTGGGTTGATGGGAAAAGAACCATTGACTGTAACCGTGAATGCACGCGAAGACGAAGTCCCTTCGCTTTCGTGTGAGGATCTGCCACGAAATAAAGTGATCATCGATTCCGAAACACTCACCTTCAAAATTCGGGCGCAAGATGACTTTGGCGTGAAACAGGTCGGCATCGAATGGAAAGGGATTGAAGACCCCGCCGTCTCAAAACGCGCGAAGGGTGAACGAATGCTGGCCGCGGGCGGTAATGAACTGGAACAGCTGGAACTGACAGGCACCTTCTGTGCCAAGACTCTGGAGATTGAACCTCAGCCACTAAGTGTGCGGCTGTTCGTGGAAGACTACTTCCCGGGACGCCCTCGCACGTACTCGCAGCCGTATGTTCTGTACGTTTTAAATGCCGAACAACATTCGATCTGGTTGACGGAGCAACTGAGCAAATGGCATCGACAGTCCCTGGAAGTGCGCGATCGCGAAATGCAATTGCATCACACGAACCAGGAACTGCGAATGTTGTCGACCGAGCAGCTTGATCAGCCCGACAATCGCCGACGAATCGAAACCCAGTCGAACGCCGAACGTGCCAATGGCCGCCGCCTTACGGGACTGGTGAACGGGGGCGAAGACCTGATCCGCCAGGCGATGCGGAACCCCGAATTCGGTGTCGGCCACCTCGAAAAATGGGCCGAGATGCTGCAGATCCTGCGCGATATCTCTGGCAACCGAATGCCGAGTGTCGCTGACCTGTTGAAACAATCGTCTCAGGCCGCAGCCGCAGTTGCCGAGCAGACTCCGAAACCAACCGGCCCGGTTGCCGGTCAGTCGCGCAGCAGCCCAGGCGCCGGTGAGCCGAAAACGCCGGATGACAGCAAACCGAAGCCACCGGTTCCCACCGTCGCCGACGGTGAATCCTCGCAGAATCCGGCCAAGAAGAAAGATGGTCCGCCGGAAGAACCCAGCAAGAGCAAATCGAATCCGCGGCTGACATTGCCTGTCACCACGATCATGACGGCAGGCGACAACAAACCCCAGCCACCAGCCCCCGCAGCGGAAAAGCTGGATGAAGCAATCAAAGTCCAACAGGACTTGCTCGCCGAGTTCGACAAGATCGCCGACGAGCTGAACAAAGTTCTGGCGAATCTTGAGGGAAGTACCCTCGTCAAACGACTGAAAGCAGCTTCTCGCAAACAGTATGTCGTTGCAGGAAAGATCGGCGAGCAAATTAATGGCGGATTCGGACAGAAATCAAAACCAGCCGGCCCCGTCCGCGATGCCTTGTCAGAGATCTCAAAACAAGAACTGGATAGCAGTCACGAGGTCTCGCTGATCATGGATGACATGCAGTCGTACTTTGAACGACGACGATACCAGCGTTTCAAAACCGTGCTGGATGACATGCGAGATCAGGATGCGATCGGCAGCATTCGACAACTCAGCGACGATGTCCGCACGGAAACAGGCTTTTCGATCGCGCAGGCGGAATTCTGGTCCGATACGTTTGATCGCTGGGCGGATGATTTGGTTGATCCCGCCTGCTGTGGAAAATGTCCGGGCTGCAAGTCCAAAGCCAGTTTGCCGCCGTCGATCGTGCTGGAAGCCATGCAGATTCTGGAAGCCGAAGTCGCCCTGCGGGAAGAGACCCGCGTCGCCGAACAAGCCCGCGCTGCAGTCGCGGTGGAAGAGTACGGTGATCAAGCGAAAAAGCTGTCGCTCGCCCAGGATGCCCTGTCCGAACGTGTCACAAAGTTGATCGAAAGAATCCGCGAATTGCCCGATGCGGAAACCGAGTTCTTCAAGGAGATCAAACTCCTCGGAGAAGTCGAAGTCGTCATGGACGACGCGACGGAAATTCTGGCCAGCCCCAGCACGGGCAGCGATGCGATTGGGGCCGAGACCGAGGCGATTGAACTGTTGCTGAAGTCGAAGAAGATCAAACCGAAGACCGGTGGAGGAGGGGGAAGCAGCCCGGGCGGTGGAGGCAATGGCACAACCAGCGATTCTGCCCTGGCGATGGTGGGCTCGGGCGTCAATGACAAGGAAGTCCGCGAAGATCGCGGAATCTCGCAAACGACCGGAGAATCGGGGACGCCACTTCCCGAAGAGTTCCGCTCGGGACTGGATGAATACTTCAATCGACTGGAACGTGATCCAGCGAAATAGTTTCGACGTTCAAGATAGCGAGTCCCATTTGTCAGCTGGTCAGCATCGGGCCAATCTGTTTTCAAGGCGATCGACGTGAATTATCGAATGAAGATCCTGTTTTCATTCGCAATGTGTCTGGGGATGTTCGCCGGACGGTTCGGACATCCGTGCGTCCACGCGGATGACCCCACCATTCCTCGAAATCCTCAACCCCAAACGCAGGGAGAACCACAAAGACCTGCCACAGAGAAGTCGGTGAGTGGAAAGGACCGCCACAAGAAGGAGGCGAAAACACAGGCGAAAGAGATGCCGCCATTGGATCTGGGCGCGATCTTTCAGCCACTACGAGCATTATTCGGGAACGCCCACCCCGCCGTGGCGGTCCCCGCCCCTGCTGCAGTCCCCATCGCCAATGCGGGGGATGTCGAAATTCAATTGAAAGCAATTCAAGAGCAGTATTTCCAACAGCTCATTCCGACACGGAATGCGGAATTGGCATTCGTGAGACTCATGTGTGGTGAACTGACTCCAGAGCAACGCCGCAGGATCAAGTCAGAGGCAGATGTCGCATTAAAGGCGGCCGCGCGAAAATTCGCAGAACAGCAGCAGCAGCAACAACAACGCGGACAAGGGGGCCGCGTGAATTCGATCGCCGAGCCTCAATCGCAAATCCGTGTCGCGATCTCACGCGTACTGAAAGAATCACTGACCGAAGAACAATGGACGCGATTCGCCGCCGAAGCATCCGCACGAAACGCAATCCGAAAACGAGCGGCCATTCAAAGTGTCGTCTCGCGGCTGGATGATCAACTTCTATTGACGCATGAACAGCGCGAGAAAATCACGCAATCGCTGACCGCCAACTGGCAGAGCGAATGGGAAAAATGGATCATGATGTCACTGATGTACGGCAATCGATTCTTTCCCCTCATTCCCGATCACTACATCACGCCTCACCTGACGACCGAACAGAAATCCGTCTGGCAGGGGATCCAGAAAGTGAATCCCGGCTGGCGAATGGTACAGGGGCAAGAAAACTTCGATGACGAGTGGTGGAATTCACCGCCAGCCCAGGACGATTCACCTGCTGACGGCCAACCCGGAAATCTAAGATTCCGGGCGACGGAGATTTTTCGATGACGCCCCAGGGAACCAGCGCGCTGACCGTGCGCGGCCCTGGGTGGCGTGTACGGTTCGTGGTCCTCACGCTCGCTGCGCTGGCCTCGGTCATTTCTGCGCATGCAGCGCCTGATGATGTGCCCGCAGCGAAGCCGGTGCAGCCAGCACCACAACAGTTCGTCATGGATGAAGCGAATCTCGAGGCAAACCTGTTCACTCCCCATGGGAACGCCAAGATCGCTCGGCAGCGGATTGAGTCGAAGCTGAAACTGCAATTGGACGAAATGCATCATTGCTGTCAATTGAGCGAAATTCAGCGTCAGAAACTGACGTTCGCCGCGAGCACCGACATCAAGCGGTATTTCGACGAAGTCGATGCGGTTCGTAAGAAGTACCGAGAAGGAAAACAAGATCAAGAGGCGTGGCAAAACATCTGGCAAGAGATCCATCCGTTGCAGATGAAGCTGGCCGCCGGATTGTTCGGGGCCAATTCGTTCTTCGCCAAGACCGTCAAGACCACACTCACGGAAGAACAGTTCGCCAAGTATGATACAATCGTCAGCGAACGTCGCCAGTTCCGCTATCGATCCTCCGTCGAAATCGTGCTGACGTCCATTGAGGAGACCGTGCCGTTACGCGAACGACAACACGACGCGATCGTGAACCTGCTCGTTGAAGAGACGCAGCCACCGGCCGCCTTTGGGCCCTACGATCAACATGTCGTTTGCTATTACATTTCTCGACTTCCCGATACCAAATTGAAGTCGCTTCTTGATGCACGCCAATGGGAGCTGCTGCAAAATCATGTGAAGCGATTCCGCGGAACGGAGCAATTTCTGGTCGAGCAGGGCCTGCTTCCTCAGAACGAAGTCGATGGTCCACAGCGCCGCCTGCGACTTCGCAAGATCGGTTCCATTATCGGCCCTGCCGATGCGACCCAACCTGAGAACTTGAAATGAGGCGGGCAATGGATCGGTTTCCCATCTCTCCTAGAGGACTCTGGCTGACTGCGATGCTAATTATTTCCGAAGTCGCGCGGTCCGCCGATGATGACCTTCTGGAAGTCCCCAATGCGCCGCCTGCGAACTTCCTTCAACAGCGGTTGATCATTGCCGCGCCACAAGTTCTTGACGCAGAGTCCATGATCTTCGGCCGAGACATTCCCGCAGCGAAAGAACGCCTCGAGAAATCGATTGCCAACGCCATCGAAGAAGCGTGCCGGGGATACGACCTGCCTGAACAAATCCGTCATCGAATTGAGATGGCCGCCCAAGTCGACAAGGTGCGTTTGTTTCGCAAGATCGAAGACCTACGCACGGAACTCAAGCAAGCCGAGAATGACCATAATCAAAAAACTATGGCCCTACGCCAGATTCAAGATCTCAGAAAACAGCAGGCGAATCTGCTCGATCAAAACTCATTCTTCGCCAAATCACGAAAGACACTTCTGGCGCGCGTCCCATCGATCGATCCCGAAATGACCATCGACAACATGAAACGAAGTCGTCATCGATCGAATGTTGACAAGTCCCTGGACGTCATCGGTCGCCATGCGTTCGCTTCCGATGACACGTACAAGGAGTTTACCGAGCGGGTTTTCCAAGAGACATTGCCGGACGAGCCGTTTGATTTTCGAGATCTGCTGCTCGTGAAGTATCGAATCGGAATGATGGCCCGCCACGAACTCGAACCGCTGTTCGCCAAGAACGAATGGCCTCGTGTGTCCAAAATGCTGGCACATTTTCAAGATCGAGGGCGACTTCTGTTCAAAGGGGGGCCCCAAACCGAAGGCAAGGAATTCGAACAGCCTCTGTTGGTCGAGCATGAAGTAAGAGCCGTTCGTGTGTTTGAGCCACGGTTGATCAATCAACGGCCGAATGAACGCCAGATGCCGGTCGCGAACCGGGCAGCCCCCATCGTCGATCCCGCACTACTGCTCACCCGCCATCGCGCCAATATCGACGCTGCCGTGCGTGCCGTCGAACGACAGGTTCGCCTTCGCCCCGAGCAGCGTAAGGCGGTGACGGAACTGCTGCTGAAAGAAGTTCAACCGCCGCGGCAGTTTGGTAACTTTGACGATCTTGTTGTGCAATACTCGTTGTCGCAGCTCTCGGATGAACAATTGAAGCCGCTCTTCGACGAGAACCAATGGCCCAAAGTTTTGCAAGAGTTTGCACGCATCGACCAGTTCCGCCCGATGCTGAAAGTCCACGGTCTGATTCACAAACCATCGACGCGACACTTCCCCGCGATCGTGGGGGGCATCGCAGTAAGCCTCCAGGCCGCAGATGCAACATTGCCCTCAAATCAATGGAAGGATTAAGCCAGTGAGGTTTTGTCACATGCCATCCCCATCAACGTCTCTCGGCGGAAAGCTCTGTTCCGCCATGCTGGTGACGTCCTGTCTGATCGCCCTGACGTCGTCCGCCCTGGCACAGGCCCCGTCCGCTCGGTTTGGGGAAGTCGTGCCGCGAGACGTCCGCGAGATCTATGACCGCGGTCTGCAGTATCTCATCTCCAGCCAGAACGAAGCGGGGGATTGGAAAAACGGTGGCGAGCACGGTCCTGGAGTGACCGGTCTGTGCCTGATGGTCTTCCTGGCCTCGGGCGAAGATCCCAACTACGGGCTCTATAGCAATAATGTTCGACGCGCCATTCGAAGTATCATCTCAGGCCAGGATGGAAGCACCGGCTACTACGCGGGACAGCGAGGAAACAGCAGCATGTACAACCATGGTTTCTCCATGCTGGCCATTGCCGAGGCTTACGGTGCCGTCGACGATCGAAATCTTTGGACGGACGCCGATAAGAACCGCCGCTCGATCGGACAGTCGCTGGAACTGGCGGTCCGGGCGGCGATCACCTCGCAGAAAAAGAATCCTCTGGGCGGCTGGCGATATTCCCCCGACGCGACGGATGCCGACACGTCCGTCAGCGGCGCGGTTCTGGTGGGATTGCTCGCGGCACGCAATGCTGGCATCGAAGTCCCGGACGAGGCAATCGATCGCGCGGTGAAGTACTTCACTCAGATGACGTCGCCAGCAGGGCAGGTGGGCTATACGGGCCAGTTCGGCGGAGGATTTGACGAATCGATTCCGCGGATTTCGATTGCAACCCTGATCTATGCCGTTTCACGTCGAAAAGATCTCTCGCAATATAAAGCGACGCTCGGATACCTGACCCAACGTATCGAGAACACCTCTCAGGATCATTGGGCCGAATATGGACGCTACTACCAGGCGCAAGCGCTGTTTCAAGGCGATGTTGAAGCCTGGGAAAAGTGGAACAAGCTCCTGGTTCGACAACTCAAGCAATCGCAGGCCGCGGATGGCAGTATTCCCGGTCAAATGGGCGCCTCGGTAGGAACATCCATGTCGTGCCTCGCACTGGCGCTGAACTACCGCTTCCTGCCGATTTATGAACGCTAATCACATTGTGAGAATGACAAGGACTGGCCGAGCCACGCTTCTGACATCTCATCATGACCAGGCGAAATCGGTTCCTGACGTCCGATCATCCGACAAATCACTGATCCGCATCGAATTCTGCATCAAATCGATTTTCCCCTCGTTTGAGGTACTGCCATCGTGCTCAGGCCATCACCGCACGCCTTCGCTTCCCAAACACTCGCACCGGACGCGACGACGGCCAGGCGCGATTCGTTCAGGCGTGAGAAACATCGAACTCTCGCTTCGGTCATCCTGCAAGCGTGCTGGGCACCTCCGCTGATTGCGAGCGTGATCCTGGTTCAAACGTCGTCAATCTGGACATCCGCGACTGTCTTTGCGCAAGACAACGCGACCGTCTTTGCGAAAGACAATGCGCCTGCGGCCACTCATTCGGTGCTGCATTTGTGGAAGGGCGATCATGTCGCTGGCAAGCTTGTCCAACCGACAGAATCGAATCGTCTCGGCTGGCAATCCCCCTTGTTCGCCTTGCCGTTTCAGTTCGACCTCAAGCACGTCGTATCGGTTCACTTTCCTGCCCCTCCAACATTGCCGCGTCCCGAGGGGACTTATGCGATCGAATTGGGAAAAGGCGACATTCTGTTTGGTTCCTTATTGGAACTGAATGACCGGCGCGCAAAAGTGGACGTGGTGGGGATCGGCACGCTGGACGTCGACCGGACCTGGATTGAACGGATCTATCGCCGGACAGGCGGCAGCGAACTGATTTTCGTCGGCCCGAGTGGGTTGCAAGGGTGGAACGTGCCTGGCGAGGCAGGCGCGTGGCGGGAAGACGCCGGACATTTGTTGACAGATAAGTCAGGAACAACCCTTCAACGGACGTTCCCTTTGCCCAATCAGGTCCGAATCGAGTTCGAGCTTTCCTGGTCCGCGCAGCCGGATTTCGAAATGGCCCTGGCGTTCGACGCAAATGACTCAAAATCCGTCGCACGCGCGTTTCGGATTGAAGTCTGGGAAAATGAACTCGTCGTTCAGCGTGAAACCGAACGTGAAGCCAACGTTGAACGCCTGCAGCAATTGTCAGGGCAGGCAGGGCGTTGCCACCTGCAAGCATTTCTCGACCAGACCGCGGGACGAATCCTCGTCTACTCGTCCAATGGCGAGTTGCTGGCCGATCTCACCGTCGGTACCGCAAAACCGCAAATTCTCGGCAGTCTCCAGTTAACCAACCGAAAGGGTGATCTCCGACTTGAGCGACTGCAAATCAGTCAATGGAATGGCGATGTTCCCCGCGAGGTGGACGTCGATAAATCGCGCATCCATTCCAGTGACGGAACGATTCTATACGGGCAGCTGACTGCGTTCGATCCGGAAAAACACGAGTTCGTCGTCAGTCACGAATCCGAAACGCAGCAGATTGCCGAGAGTCAGGTTCAAGACGTTTTTCTTTCGCATATCACCGACATTCCGGCACGCGCCGTCCGCGTCGTTTATCTGAACGGGATGAAAGTCAGCGGTGACATCGTACGCGTCGACGATCAGCAGCTCACATTGAAATCCCCCGGAATCGAGGCAGAGATCGTGATCGCCTTAAACACGCTGCAGTCGATTACATCACTGGTCGAACAGCGCGAACCTGCCGCGTCGCCGACTCGGCACGGACGATTCGAGTCCGGTGGAACGACGTTGCAGGGATGCCTGATCGACAGCAATCCCGACGAATCCAGTTGCCTGGTCTGGCAGCCCGACGGCAGCTCAACATCCAGCGCCCTCTGCGCCGGTGTTCCCGCCAGAATCGTCTACAAAGAGTCTCCCAAGGCAAACAAACCGCGCGTCCCGCAGGCTCGCCCAGCGGGGGCGCAAGGACAACCAACACGAGTCGTCAGGAAGTATGTCCCCGGCAAGGTCACGGGCAAATCCGAAGCGATGCTTCATCTTCAAACAGGCGACATGATCGCGTGCGAAGCCATTTCACTTGATGAGGAAGGCTTGACCTTCAAATCAGCGTTGTCCGAATCCACGTTCATTTCTCATCGTCAGATCCACGCCCTCGAACTGGTACCAGACGCCGGTTCGGCAACAATCGACCCGAAAAAGAAAGAACGCTTGCTGACACTGCCACGCATGCAGCGCGACAATCCTCCCACTCAGTTGATCAGATCGGTCGATGGTGACTACTTGCGAGGACGGCTGATCTCGATGAACGATGCTCAGCTACAGATCGAGCTGCGTCTGGAAGGAAAAATCGTACGCCGGGACCGGATCGCCCGAATCATCTGGTTGCATCCCGAAGTGATGTCGCAGGAAGGCGGCAAAGTTCCCGAACGATCTGCCGTTGATACGACGAACCTTGTTCAAGCCCTCCAGCGGACGATGACCGAGTCGGCGGACAAAACGGGTGGCGACTGGAATCGGATGACGTTCGCCCCGGAAAAGGTGGAAGGCAGCGCACTGATTGGACGAAGCGACCTGTTCGGGGTCTGCCGTGTCAATCTAGAGAATATCGACCAGTTGTACGTCGGCTCGTCGATCGAAGCGGCGATGGCCGAACTTCCGTTCGGAACATGGAAGCTCAAGCATTCACCCGATCCGCTGACCCCCAAAGAAGGCAGCCCCGGCGACGGAAGCGAAGGCATGGAATCATCGATGGTCGGCAAGTTGGCCCCGGATTTTTCCTTGAAAACGCTGGATGGCACACCCTTCCGTTTGTCTGAACAGAAGAACAATATCGTCATCCTCGATTTCTGGGCTTCGTGGTGTGGCCCCTGCCTGCAGGTCATGCCGCAGATCGACAAGGTGACCGAAGAATTTGCAGGGCAAGGGGTCCGGCTGTATGCGGTCAACCTGGAAGAAAAACCGGAACAAGTAAAAGCTGCCCTTGAACGTCTGAAATTGTCGACGACGGTCGTTCTAGACCGCGACGGTCGTGTCGCCGAAAAGTACGGCGCGACATCGATTCCCCAAACCGTCATTATTGATCGCGAGGGAAAAGTCGCCCGCCTGTTCGTTGGCGGGGGAGCTCGTTTTGATGAGCAACTTCGCGCCGCGCTCAAGGCGGTTCTGTCTAATGAGACACCAAAAGCAGAGTGAGCGACGAACGGCCCAAAGCATAGGACTTCACGGCCGCCTAGCAGTCAGTTGAAGTAACGGGGACTGGCTCCGATCCGATTCAAAAACGCCATGACATCGTGAATGCCAAGGTGCCTGTCCCCCTTACTTCAACAGGCCGCCTAGGAACCGATCTTGCACAATCACGATGCGACCGCGTGACCAATTCAGAACCAGTGCTCCGCTCTAAAGCGCTAATGACAGAAAGAACCTCATCGGCTTCATGGAAATTCAATTTCCGCGACTCGGACGACTGACCGTGACCGATCTCAGTCAGCGTCTCGACAACGAACACTCTCCCTAACAGCCTGTTGAAGTAACGGGGACTGGCTCCGACCAGTTTAAAAACGCCATGACATCGTGAATGCCGAAGTGCCTGTCCCCCTTACTTCAACACGCCGCTGGAAGCCCGTGACGCCTGGGTTGGAGGAGGGCGAGTGAGGTCACTCATGATGCGCTGCCAGAAGGGACGCGCGTCTTCTTCTTAAAGAACTGAACGCGAAGTCGCAAAGACGCGAAGTGGAACAAGAGGATCGTCTTGGAAGTCCTTGCGTCCCTGCGGCATGGAGACTTTGCACGACGTTCTTGCGTTCTTTTGTGCGGCAATTTCAGTTGTCTGATGCGACGCAATGCAAAAAACGCATCATAAGCACGCGGCACGACCATTCCTCGCCGCCACCATTTGTCTGTTGGCGCGTTTGACGCTCGCAAATTCAAGATGCTGAGCCTAAGGTGTGACGCGCAGGACAGTTTCATGGTGCGCGCATTCGAAGTGGCAGAGCTCAATCAGCGATTCGAAATCCCCGGGATTGCCAAGATCGTCACGGGGCAGGGCGAACTGACAAAGGTCATGGTCACATCGCCGCACGCCCAAGGCGAGATCTACCTGCACGGCGCGCATGTGACGTCGTGGAAGCCCGCAGGGAATGAAGACGTACTCTTCGTCAGCGACAAATCGCAGTGGACGGACAGCCGTCCCATTCGCGGCGGTGTCCCGATTTGCTTCCCTTGGTTCTCCAACAAACAGGACGATGCCAACGCACCGCTGCATGGGTTCGCTCGGATCACCACATGGCAGCTCGAATCCATCGTCCAAAACGATGACGCCGTGACGGTCAGCCTGTTGATCGAAAGCGATGATGCCACCAAGAAGTGGTGGCCAGCCGACTTTCGCCTGAACTACCGAGTCACGTTCGGTTCCAGTCTGGTTCTGGAGATGGAGGTTTCGAACACAGGAACAAACGCCATCCGTTTCGAAGAAGCGTTGCACACTTATTATCGCGTTGGGAACGTCGAAATGGTGCGGCTCGAAGGCTTGGCCGGCGTTCAATACCTCGACAAGGTCGATGAGAAGCGACAGAAAACGCAAGCCGGCACGATCGCGATCGTCTCCGAAACCGATCGCGTGTACCTCAACACCGACGCGACAGTGAATCTCAAAGATCCCACTCTGCACCGTGAGATTAAGGTCACCAAGGAGAACTCGATGACCACCGTGATCTGGAATCCCTGGATTCAGAAAGCCAAGGCGATGGCAGATTTCGGTGACGAAGAATGGCCTCAGATGGTCTGCATCGAAACCTGTAACGTCGCAGACTCGGCGGTCGATCTCGCTCCTGGCCAACAACACCGAATGCGCGCCCTCGTGAGTCTCTCGAAATAAGCGAGCCTAGCAGCCTGTTGAAGTAACGGGGACTGGCTCCGACGAGAGTCAAAAACGCCATGACATCGTGAACGCCAAGGTGCCTGTCCCCCTAACTTCAACAGGCCGCTTGGCGATCTGCTCATTGCCTCATCAATATGTCGAGCGGAAATTGACGAGAAGCAATCGGCAGAATGGGTCTGGCTTTGTCAAAGACCGGTCACCCTTTTACTGCGGCCATCGTGTTTGTTGCGACCGCCGCGTTCGTTTTGACCACTGTACTCGATTGAGGCACCCCGAGTTACTTCGAGTGTCCGAGCGCTTTGACCGTTTCTTTGGTGACGGCCGATTTGATGATTTCTGCAAGTGCCCCCAGCAAGCTGGGAATCTCGATATTGATTTTCACGGAATCGTCAAGAATCTCGAGCATGGCCGAGATCTTCTGCCCAAGACCGCTCGCCTCGATATGAAACAGGTCTCCCTCCCAGTGCTTTTCGAACGAAAGCATGGCCGGCAGATCACTGAATTTGACCGCGGCAAAGCCCTCCTGAATTCTCCGCTTGGCTTCAGCCTTGCCCAACTGATGCGGCACGTTCACGACAATAGTCTGGCTCATCATCTGCTCTCTGCGATCTGTAGCTGACGGTTATCCTGCAGGCAGGCACCCTGAATTATTCGTGCCAGTCTCGCAGAAGAACAGTCGCATCCCTGGCAACAGGGAAATGGTCAGTACTCCAGCGGACGTAGAAGCAATTGCAAGCGGCCAGAGGTGAAGAGAGCGCCGCTTCCCACCGTAACCGTTCACCGCCCGGGGACTGGCTCATTTTCCTGCGGTAAAGGGAAGGCTTACCTAGTTGATGAACTGTGGATTCCAATTGAACCAGGAAAATGTGCCTGTCCCCCTCTCTTCGGGCTGTGAACGGATACCTTCCCAACCAAGAGAAATGGACGCAAATGTGCAGGTGAGATATCGTTTGAACTCTTGAATGTAAAATCGTGAGCAAATGCAATCATGTAAGTCAGGGAGGGGAGGGTGGACTCATGGGCGACGTCTTCAAAGAATGGAAGGCCGGTTCGATCACGCTCATCGCCACGACGTTGTTGACCATCGCCTGCCTACTGGGCAGGGGGGCGTTTGATCGTCCTGCCGGAAATGCATTGCAAGCATCTCCTCCGACAGCTCACGGCTTTGAGGGGAAAACAAAGGGGTCAGGACTCATTGAATTCTGTTTGACGG